>DAOTTC010000001.1:0-2472 GCA_034437815.1 Chloroflexia bacterium
AACTTGACGCCCGGCTTCGGTTGGCTATACTGGCAGTATGCAAGAACCACAGACACCCGATTCGCGGTCGCGGTCGCGGTCGCACGAGCTTCACGAGCGTGCCCTGAGGGTCTTTCCGGGCGGGGTGACCCACGACCACCGCTACTTCGGGCCGGTCGAGCCTGTGTACATCGCCCGCGCACAGGGTTCGCGCAAGTGGGACGTTGACGGCAACCAGTACATAGACTACTGGATGGGCCACGGGGCGCTCCTGCTGGGGCACAACCACCCCGACATCGTGCGCGCCGTGCAGGAGCAGGCGGCCCTCGGCACGCACTACGGCGGCTCGCACCCGCTGGAAGTAGAGTGGGGCGAGCTTGTCCAGCGTCTGGTGCCCTCTGCCGAGCGTGTGCGCTTCACCTCTTCGGGCACCGAGGCCACCATGATGGCCGTGCGCCTTGCCCGCGCCTTCACCGGTCGCGATAAGTTCCTCAAGTTTCAGGGGCACTTCCACGGCTGGTGGGACGCCATGACGGTGGGCCTGTACGCGCCGTTCGATGTGCCTTCTTCGGTGGGCGTGCCGCGCGCCGTGGTGGACACCGTGCTGGTGGCCCCCACCGACCTCGCGCAGGTAGAGCGCATGCTGGCCGAGCACGCGCACGAGACCGCCTGCGTCATACTGGAGCCGACCGGCGCGTCCTACGGCACCATCCCCCTGCCCGATGGCTTTTTGCAGGGCCTGCGCGAGCTGACCCGCCGCTACGATGTACTGCTCATATTCGACGAGATAATCACCGGCTTCCGATACTCGCCGGGGGGCATACAGGCGCAGACCGGCATCACCCCCGACCTGACCACCCTCGCCAAGATTCTGGCCGGGGGCCTGCCGGGCGGGGCGGTGGCGGGCCGGGCCGATGTGATGGCCGCCCTCGACTTCCGACCCAACGACCCGCAGTGGAACCGCTACCGCCGCATCAACCACCCCGGCACCTTCAACGCCAACCCCCTGAGCGCCGCCGCGGGCATCGCCATGCTCAAGATAGCGGCCACGGGCCAGCCGCAGGAGCACGCCGACCGCATGGCAGGCACCCTCCTGCGCGAGATGAACCGAGCCATAGCCGAGCTGGGCATACAGGGAAGCTGTGTGTACGGTTGCGGCTCGATCCTGCACGTCCTGCTGGGGCGTGGGGCGCGCGCCAACCCCGACGGCACGCTGGTGCCCGGCTCGGTGGACGTGGTTACCCTGCGGCAGGGCAACGCCCCTGAGGTCAAGGCCGCCCTTCAGGGGGGCATGCTCCGCCGGGGCGTGGACCTGATGGCCGGGCGCTCGGTTATCATGTCTGCCGCGCACACACAGGAAGACGTGGCCCTCACCGCCACGGCCTTCTACGAGACGCTCAGGGAGATGCGCGACCGGCGACTGCTCGGCTGACCCTCTTCAAGGCAACGCATGGACGGCACCCACCCGCGTCTACCCCCTCTATGTGCACCCGCCTCAGGGTCGGGCATGGTCGAGGCCCTCGTGCTGGCCGGAGCACTGCTTGCCTACAGCAACGGTCTGGCGCTGTGGTGCATCCGCCGGGGCCGCTTTCCTGAGAGGTTGTTCCAGCGGCTGAACCCCGCGCTGATCGCCGCCATGCTGGCGTATTCAGCCGCGCGATACAACGGGTCGGGCGGACCGGCGGCTGTGGGCCTGCACGGCAGGGGCTGGCTCAGGGCCACAGTGGCGGGCGCGTGCGTGGGGCTGGGGCTGGCCCTGCCCCCTCTGCTGTTCTTCTACAGGCCCATCCTGCTGGACACGCCCATGGAGTACGGCCCCATCGCCCGCCTGACCCGCCGCCAACTGCTCAGGGAGGTCTTCGTGGGGGTGCCCATTGGCATAGCCCTGCTGGAAGAGCTGGCCTTCCGGGGCCTGCTGTACTCGGCTCTGCGCCGCCGCCTGCCCGCCCGGTGGGCCATCGCGGGCACGTCGGCGGCCTTCGCGGGCTGGCACCTGACCGTCACCGCTACCTCGGCGGCGCAGACCAACATCTCCACCTCGGCCCGCCTGCCCGCGCCCCTGCGCCCCTTCACCATGCCCATAGCTGTGGCGGGGGGCATGCTCAGCACAGGGCTGGCGGGCGCGGCTTTCGGCCTGCTCAAAGAGCGCACCGGCAGTCTGCTTGGCCCCATCATCGCCCACTGGGTGGTGGACGGGCTGATGATAGCCGCGCTGTGGCTCAGGTCGGGGGCGCGTGCGCGCAGACAGGGCCGCACACGGCACACATCGGCAGTGCATGGGGCACGGTGAGCGCCCGCGATGTCCACCTCACGCCCCTCCCCACCCGCTTCCACCGCCGCCCGACCGCCCGCCAATGCCGGCTCTGGCCTGCGGGAAGTGGCATGGGTGGCGCTGAAGCTGGGGTGCACGGCGTTCGGCG
Source organism: Chloroflexia bacterium (assembly GCA_034437815.1). Lineage (GTDB taxonomy): Bacteria > Chloroflexota > Chloroflexia > QHBQ01 > JADMIH01 > JADMIH01. The sequence continues at coordinate 2,400 of DAOTTC010000001.1, forward strand.
GGCCTGCGGTGCATATCGCCATGCTCAGAGATGAGGTGGTGGTGCGGCGCAGGTGGCTCACCGACGAGCAGTT
>DAOTTC010000002.1:0-4775 GCA_034437815.1 Chloroflexia bacterium
TTTTTTTGGAGAGGTGTCCGAGTGGTTGATGGAGCTCGTCTCGAAAACGAGTAGGGGTCGAAAGGCTCCTCGTGGGTTCGAATCCCACCCTCTCCGCCCGCCCTCGGGGGCGCTACGACCAGACAACTGAACAACACCACGCTTGGAGAGGTCGCCTAGTGGCCTAGGGCGCTCGCCTGGAAAGCGGGTAGGGGCGATGAGCTCCTCGTGGGTTCGAATCCCACCCTCTCCGCCCACCGGCACAACCGAGGGGCGCTTCACCATAGACGGACCGAAGCGCCCCTTTATCACGCCAACGCGCACCATGGCACTCTGAAGGAGAGGTATAGATAGGGCCATACCCTCCCCGGCCCCCCCACTTATCTTCTCCCCCACAAACGGGGTGCAGGGGCACTCCCCTGCCGGGGGCGTGGGGATGTCCCCCAGCCCCCAGTCCCCACTTATCTTCTCCCTTACAATTTATAGCCTTTCTATGAAGAACTGGTATTACGTAAATATGCACCTAGGTGGTATAGAACAGGGTCAATCAGGCTGCCGACCGGCGAACAGGCGGTAATCTACGTCCGGGAAGAGGTTATCGCGTTCAGCGTACTCGCGGGCGAGACGACCTGCGGCCTGCCACACATCGGCGGAATCGCTCTCCAGCGCATCGGCGAGCGCATTGAAGCGCTCGGTGTGCTCGGTGAAGCGGTTGACAGCGTACTGGCGGGCCTGCCCAGTGGTGTACAGGAACTCCCAGTCGCTGGCCTGAAGCAAGAGCAGCTCACGCGCCGCCTGATTGAGCGCATCGGCCACCTCACCCTGTGCCGAGGGATAGCGGGCCACCAGCCGCTCCATGCGGCGCTCGGCAGCGTGGATGGCATCCCACATCCACTGTGTGTCGGGGTTGACCCACACCACATGGGTGCCTTCGTGGCCCCATGAGCTTTCCTTGAGGTCTATCGCCAACTCGGGCGGGTGTTGCTCCAGCCACTCGGAGGCCGTGCACAGCTGTATGGTCTGGCTGTGGGCCAGCCGCGCTAGCACCTCCTTCAACCAACTCACCCCTTCGAACCACCAGTGGCCGAATAACTCGGTATCATACGCCGAAGCGATGATGCCCTGTGCGTCGGGGTGATAGGAGTGGAACTCCCGCAACTGCTGTTCCAGCAACCACACGAAGTGGTCGGCATGTGCCTGCACGCGCTGGCCCGCCTGATATGGGTCGTACAACTGCTTGTACTGTAAATCGAGCCGGTTGTCGGTGACCTTCCAGTACTGGAAGCCGTGCACAGCGTCCTTCTTGTGGAACTCGCGGTACTCGCCGTCGCCGGGATACCCGAAGTGGGCGGACCACACCTGCTCGCCCGCTCTGCGGTTGCGCCCCAGCACCGCCACATCCGAGTGGCGCACATAATAGGCCCGGAAAGTGCCGCCCACGTCCCACCCTATGCCCGCGCCCTCCACCGGCACCACCCGCTTTTCGGTAACGAAACCGGTGGTCTGATAGCCCTTCTCTTCGACCACGCGGGTGGCAGCAGCGTACAGGGAGGACGCCGGGGTCTCGCGTTGCCGAACGTAGGGCCTGCCGACCTCCCTCACTTGGCGCTCGGCACGACCCACGATCCGACTGCTCTCCACTGCATACGATTCGGCAAAGAACAGGCCGAGGCCTTGATTCTCCAGCCAGTGCTCCAACCCCGGACGCTCGTAGGTACTGCCGTCGGCAGCGGTCTCATAATACGCCGGGCGGTAAGCGCACTCGGGCAACCACATGGCACGCGGTTCCCTGCCGAAATGCCGTCGGGTGGCGCTTTTGCCGAGGGTCAACTGGGCGAACAGGCTAGAGTCGCGGCTGAGCAAGGGCAGGTATGCGTGGGTGGCCGCCGAGGTGAGGACCTCCACGACTCCCGCATTTTGCAGGCGCCTGAATCCGCCCACGATGTCACCATCGAACCGCTGCCGGAAGGCGTCCAGCACGTGCCGATACCACTCTAAATAGAAGTGTGCGAGATACAGCAGGTGTTGCTCGCCGTTCCTCTCGAAGCGCCGTGCATCGTCGGCGGCGCCCTCTATCTCCTGCTGGAGGTACTCTTCGAAATGCCGGATGACCAGCGGGTCGGCCAGTTGCTCGGCCAGCACCGGGGTGATGCCCAGCGTCACTCTGGCGGGCACCCCTGCCTCGTGCAGGTCGGTGAGGGCCTCCAATATCGGCAGGTAGCTCTCGGCCATGACCTCGTGCAAGGTCTCCTCGCCATGAGGCCACCTGCCCGCGCCCCTGTAAAAGGGCATGTGGCTGTGTAGCACAAATGTGAATGCGCCGAGTGTCATACGCTCCCCCCTACTCGTTTGTTATCTTTGGCCGAATTGATATTGGGTCTCATACCAATTCTCCATAGAAAGGCTATAAACTTGGGATTGGGCGAATTGTGGACACCCCCACACACCCAGAGAGCACCTGCCGGTAGGGGTGTCCCCCTTGCGCCCCGCCATTTATCGCCTTTGCTCAGATGATTGGTCTCGGAAGACGAACGCCGCCATCAGGTCGTTGACGTTAGTGCCGGTCGGCCCGGTGACGATGGCGTCGCCCAGCCGCTCCCAGAAGGTGTAGCTATCGTTGTCGGCCAGAGCGGCATGCGCGTCCAGCCCCAGCGCTCTGGCCCTGCTGATGGTAGTGCCGTCGGCAATCGCACCGGCTCCGGGGGAGATGCCGTCGCCACCATCGGTAGCCAGCGAGGCTACCACCACATCCGCGCCCCACCCGTCCAGCGCCAGCGCCGCGGCCAGCGTCAATTCGCAGTTGCGCCCGCCCACCCCACAGCCGCGCACCGTGACTGTAGTCTCGCCGCCGAATAGCACGCACCCGGGCCTCTTCACTGGCCTGCCGTGCGCAGCCACCTCCTTGGCCACCGAGGCCAGCACCTTGCCCACCTCGCGCGCCTCTCCTTCCACATAAGTGGAGATTACGAGCGCGTCGAGGCCCAGTTCGCGGGCACGCCGCGCCGCCCCTTCCACCGCCGTGATATTGTCGGCAACCACGATGTTGGTGACGTTGTCGAACAGGGGGGCGCCGGGTTTGGGCGTCTCTGGCAGGTGGCCTGCGGCTCCCTTGCGCAACCACGCCAGCACGGGGGTAGGCACCTTACTGATCAGGCCGTAGCGCTCCAGCACGGCCAGCGCGTCAGCGTAGGTGGTGGGGTCGGGGGCAGTAGGCCCAGAAGCTATCACATCGAGCGGCGAGCCGACCACATCGCTCAGGATCAGGGACAGCACGGGAGCAGGAGCCGCGGCGCGTGCCAGTTGCCCGCCGGCCACACGAGATAGATGCTTGCGCACCGCGTTCAGCTCAACGATGGTAGCCCCCGCCCGCAACAGCAGTTGGGTAGTGGTTTGCAAATCGGCCAGACTCACCCCTTCCACGGGCAGGGAGAGCAACGCCGACCCCCCGCCAGAGATCAGGCACAGCACCACAGCGTCAAGCCGCCGACCGGCCTCAGAAGCCATCTGCAACATGTGGGCCGCGGCAGACGCTCCCCTATCGTCGGGCACAGGGTGACCCGCCTCCACTATGCGTACACGCTCCAAGGGCGCTCCACCAATGCCTGCGTCGGTGGCGGTGGCGATGGCGGTGGTGGCATAGCCCTCTTTGACCACGACCAACCCACCGGTGATACGCCCGTTCAGCGCGTCCTCTACCGCTCTTGCCATAGCCGCGCCTGCCTTGCCCGCCCCCAGCACATATATCGCACCGGCGCCATCCAGCAGACGTGCCACCTGCTCGGAGCGCAGAGCTTGCAACACCGCGTGGTAAGGGTCAACCGCGCGCAGGGCAGCCCCGAACACATCCATCACTACGTCTTTGTGCATTACCACGTCCCGGTGCGGCTCCGTGCAGGCGGCTTAGAGACCGCCGAGTTGAAGGTTAGTTGAAGGTTAAATCGGAGATGTGGCCCAGTAAATGGCCCAGCTGGCCCGCCGACTGCTTTATACGGACCAGTGAGGCAACTGTACCATAGCACAAGCAGGATGGAGTGTCAAGCACCGCGCCGCGCGCACTCGCCGGCCGCAACAAACAAAAAAGCCACCCGGAAAGGTGGCTCTTCTGCTCTCCAAGAGGAGAGGATGAGGGCGTCGTGCACCCTTTGTCGATCACGGCGCTCCGGCTTACGTCTGCCAGCCAGCTCCGGTCAGGCGCTCCTGCGGCACCCAGAAGTGACTATTTACCGCTGCTTCCTTCCGGACCTGACGGGGTTCATAGGCTTCTGCCGCGCAGGACCCAACCTTCACAGCCGCTTAGCCGACGCAGTCCCACAGCACCGGACCTCGAAAGGGAGTTCGACCCCGCTGTAGCGGATTGCGGGTACAGGGCACCGCTAGTTCCCCGTCTAGCACGACAAGTTAATCTTAAGGGAATCGAGTGGCCGTGTCAAGTGGCGTTCATGCGGCGGCGTGCGGGCAGCCCCCCGATAAGTAGGTGGGGGACTATAGTGCGCTTGGTGGCCCTTAGTGCTCTTGGTGTCTTGGTGGTTACTCCCAATGAGCAGGCAGAGCTTGGCCCCCGATTGTTGGTGGAACCGTCAGAATGCGGCACGTTGCGCCTGCGTGCCCGTACGTGCTATAATGTAAGGCCTTCTATTATAGGGTGGTATCTGCGAACATGGTTCAAGCGAGCGAGCCTGCGCTTGGCGCATATACGGAGACAGGCGAATACCTAGTGCATACTCACGAAAGATGATGTGTAATGGTGAGTAATTCTGGTAGAATGGGGCATGAAAGCTCCATTGTTTGTGCGAACC
>DAOTTC010000003.1:0-2548 GCA_034437815.1 Chloroflexia bacterium
GCCACCAGCGCGGCGAACCCGAACAGCACCGTCAACTGCACCCACGTGCTCTCCAGACTCTTGCCCCGTATCATGATGTCGGTGAGGGCGTCTATGGCATAGGTCAGGGGCATCAAACGTGCGATGGCCTGAAGCCAGCCGGGCATGTCCTGCACCGGCCACAGCAGGCCCGACAGCAGTACCTGCGGCAGTATCACCACCGGAATGAATTGGATGGCCTGTAGCTCGTTGCGTGCGAAGGCCGACAGAAATATGCCCAGATTGACCGCCCCCAGCACCAGCGCCAGAGTGACCACGAATATCGAGAGCAAGTTGCCGGCATACTTGATCTGCAACACATACACCGTGAACAGCACCAGCACCGTGGCCTGCATCAGCGCGAACAGCCCGAACCCCAGCATATAGCCCACCACCAGCTCCAGCCGGGTCACAGGCGATGCCGCCAGCCGCTCCATGGTGCCCTGCGTGCGTTCTCTGAGGAACGATACCGAGGTGAGCAGGAATATCAGGAAGAATGCGATGTAGGATATGAACATGGGGGCGAAGAAGTCCAGCGTGCCCAGATCCTCGGTGCCGTACAGGCGCGTGACCTTTAGCTCAAGCGGCAGGCCCGAAGGCGCTATGGCCTGCATGGGCGGGGGCAGTAGCTCTTTGAGCACAATGGGTGCGGTCCGCTGTACGGACTGGGCCACCTTGGCTAGCACAGTGCCGGCCTGCCCGGGATTGGACCCTTCCACTATAACTTCCACGGTGGCACTGCGGCGGGTGCGCAACTGCGTGCTGAAGTCAGGCCCGAATACCAGCGCCGCACGCTGACTGCCGTCGCGCACCGCGGCCAGCGCCTCGTCTCGCGTCATCTCGGTGACGATGAGGTCCTCTTCTTCTGCTTTCAGGTCGGCGATAACAGGCTGTGCGAGGCTCGTCTGGCCGGCGGGGGGCCTATCCTCGTTGACCAGCGCCACGCGCACCTCGCCGCTCTCCTGCGCCCGCAGTTCATACCCCAGTATAGACATGACCAGCACAGGTACAATGAATATCAGCGCCAGCGTGCGGTGGTCGCGCCTGAACTGAGCCACCACACGCCCCGTGATCGCAAACACCCGCGATAGGTTCATCTTGCCCTCCTCTTGACTTGAGATGAGACCTTTTCAGGCCAGTCTGGCGGCCAGCGCGAGGAAGGCCTGCTCCAGATTGTCGCTGTGGCCCATCTCGCGTATCTGCCGGGGTGTGCCCTCGGCCAGCACCTGCCCTGCTCGCAGCAGACCCAGCAGGTCGCACCTGTCGGCTTCGTCCATGACATGGCTGGACACCACGATGGTCACGCCACGTGCGTTCAGTGCGCGGAAATATTCCCAGAACGTCTGGCGCAGTTGCGGGTCCACCCCCACCGTTGGCTCGTCCAGCAACAGCAGTCGGGGGTTGTGCACCATGGCGCAGGCCAGCGACAGCCTCTGCCTCATACCCCCGCTGAGCGCGGCCACCGGCGAATCCTTCCTCGGGAGCAGTTCGACGAGGTCCAGCACCTCCTGCACGCGGGCATCGCGCCGGGCTTTATCTTTCATGCCGAAGATGCGCGCGAAGAACTGCACGTTCTCCCATACGGTCAGGTCGTTGTACAGCGCCTGCAACTGGGGCATATAGCCGGTGCGGGCCAGCACCCTGTCGGCGTGAGCAGGCATGCGGTGGCCCATCACGCGGATGTCGCCTGCATCGGGTTTCACCAGCCCCAGCACGGCCCGGATGAAGGTGGTTTTGCCCGACCCGTTAGGCCCCAGCAAGCCGAAAGTCACCCCTGCCGGTATACGCAGGCTCAGCCCGTCCAGAGCACGCACCCCGTCGAAGGTTTTCACTAGCCCGTGCGCCTCTATAACATATTCATGTTGGCCTTGTTGGCCTTGTTGGCCTTGTTGGCCTTCGCCGCCGTTTGTCGCTGTGCTCATGTCATCCTCCCCGTACCCTTTTATCTTTGTCTTTAAGGCTGTTCCGGTGCCCTGATCTCCATGCCTCGCAGGAACGTGTCAACTGCTGTGTGTACCATAATCTCAGGGGGAAGGGTGGCAGAATCGGGCTGGACGAACACCTCGCGGGTGAGCACGTAGGCTATGAGCGGGCCGACGAAACAGCGGGTAGCGGCCCCCGGGTGGGTGCGGCGCAGCCTGCCTTGGTCCATCTGGTGCTCCAGATAGCGGGTAAGCAGGGCGAAACCCCGACCCGGCCCTATGCTGTTGAACAGCTCGGCCAGCATGGGCCGACGTATCGCCTCGCCCAGCATCATCTTGAACATGGCCGTGGCCATGGGGTCCGAGAACGTCTTTACAAAGGACATGCCGAATCTGGTCAGCGCCTCGCGCGGCGGCAGGTCCATCAGTTCGTCGCCCCTGCTTATCAGTTGCAGGGCGGGCGCTCGCTCTTCGGCTACCTGCCGGAACAGGTCGGCTTTGTCTTTGAAGTAGTGGTAGATCAGGCCGGGCGACCTGATGCCGGCCTCCTGCGCTATATCCCGATTGGTGGCTTTCTCGAAACCTCTGCTGGCGAACACGCGCAGGGC
>DAOTTC010000004.1:0-3408 GCA_034437815.1 Chloroflexia bacterium
CACCCCGCTGGCCGACAGCACGGCCATCAGCCCCCGCCGGGCCATACCCCCGGAGCAGATCAGGGCCATCGTGGACCGCTTCCGCCATGTGGACCCCATGGAGGCCATGATACCCGTGCTACAGGAGATGCAGGTCAAGTTCGGCTACATCACACAGGACGCCGCCGAATATCTGGCCGAACTGCTGGGCATACCCGCCGCTGAAGTGTACGGGGTGATCACCTTCTACTCGTTCTTCCGCTACACACCGCGCGCCGGGCACGTCATCATGTCGTGCGAGGGCACCGGCTGTTATGTGCTGGGCGCGGCCAAGGTGCGCGAGACGGTGGAGCGCGTGCTGGGCATCGGCCCCGGCGAGACCACCCCCGACGGCAAGTTCACCTTCGAGCCCCAGTCCATCTGTCTGGGCGCGTGCGACCTCGGCCCGCTGGTGGAGATAGAGGGTGCGTATTATGCTCACGTCACCCCTGAAAAGATGGAAGCCATCATCCGGCAGTGGCAGGACGCCGGCGACGAAGAAAAGCCCGTGGGCGACAACCTGACCGGCGGCCACCTGCCCGAATACGAGGAGAACTATGGCTTTGGCCCCTCCGCCCAAGAGCTGTACGCCGGTTATGAGGTGGAAGGCTTTATGCAAGGACGGGAAGGGCAGGACGCCCGCTGACAGCGGGTCGGGAACCAATAGGCGGGCGAGACGCCCGCGCTCCCGAAAGTCCGCATGAGCCGAAGCAAAATGAAGCGCAGATGCGTAGACGGAGAGAATCATGAGCGAACTTGCGCATTACTACCCGCTTGATGTCAGGCGACGCACGCAGATCACCCGCGAGCAGTTCGAAGAGCGCCAGCAGGCGGCCCGCAGGCGCTGGCAGGCCACCATGAGCAAGGCCGACCTGCCGGTGATAATCGTGCCGTGGGGTTCGTCCTCGGTGGCGCACGGGGTGGTGTCCACTTTCGAGGCCATCCGACAGTGGCTTGCGGACAACCATATAAAGGCCATCGTGCGTCGGGCGGGGCCTATGGGCACCGACTGGCTGGAGCCGCAGGTAGATATAATCTTACCCGGCCACCCGCGCATCTCCTACGTGCGCATCACCGCGGATAAGGTGCCTGACCTGCTGGACAGCGTACTGCGCCGCAACGACCTGCGACCCGATCTGGCCCTGTGCGTGTACGGCACCGAAATGTGGGACGGGGCCGAGGTGGGCATCCGGGGCATACCCCCCGCCCGCGAGCTGGACTACTGGAAGCTCCAACAGCGTATAGTGTCGCGCAATCTGGGCTACATAGACCCCGAATCCATAGATGACTACATCGCGAGGGGCGGGTACGAGGCCCTCAAGCGCGTGCTGTTCACCATGACCCCCGAACAGGTCATCCAATTGATCAAAGACTCCGGGCTGAGGGGGCGCGGGGGCGCGGGCTTCCCCACAGGCATCAAGTGGGAGGGCGGACGCAAGGCCCGCAACACCCCCAAGTACGTGATCTGCAACTCGCACGAGGGCGAGCCGAACGTGTTCAAGGACCGCCGCCTGCACGAAGGCGACCCCCACCAGATACTGGAAGGGCTGATCATCATGGCCTATGCGGTGGGCACGCCGTGGGCCTACTTCTACGTGGGCGACGAGTACCCGCTGGCGATCCACCGCACCAAGGTGGCCGTCCAGCAGGCGTATGCCGCCGGCCTTCTGGGAGATAACATCATGGGGTCGGGCTTCTCGTGCCACGTGGACGTGCAGATGGGCGGCGGCGCTTACATATCGGGCGAGGCCTCGGCCCTGATGTTCGGCATGGAAGGCAAGCGCGCCATGCCCCGCACCAAGCCCCCGCGCTCGGTGGAGGCCGGTCTGTTCAACCTGCCCACCGTGGTCAACAACACCGAGACCATCAACTGTGTGCCCAATATCGTGATGAACGGGCCGGAATGGTTCTCGTCCATAGGCACCGAAGGCAGTAAAGGCACCAAGCTGTTCACCCTGATGGGTTCGATCAGGCAGGTGGGGCTGTACGAACTGCCCCTTGGCCGCACCATGCGCGAACTGGTGTACACATGCGGTGGGGGCATCCTCGACGACCACCCCTTCAAGGCCATACAGACGGGCGGCCCATCGGGCGGGTGCCTCGCCGAAGAGCACCTCGACCTGATAATGGACTTCGACTCGCTGGACAAGTACGGGGGCACCATGGGTTCGGGCGGCTATGTGGTATACGATGACCGGGTGTGCATCGTGGACATGAGCCGCTACTTCGGACGGTTCAACCGCTACCAGTCGTGCGGCAAGTGCGTGCCTTGCCGCGTGGGCACCAAGAACTTACTGCACATGGTGGACCGCATAGCCTTCGGCGGGGGCAAGCCCGAAGACATCCCCATCATGGAGAAGTGGAGCGACCACATAATAGAGATGTCGCTGTGCGGCCTCGGCCAGACCGCGCCCCTGCCTCTGCTGGGCGGCCTGCGCTACTTCCGCGAAGAGTTCAACGAGCACATCATCAACAAGCGCTGTCCGACCGGCGTGTGCCCCATCACCCCGGCTTATGTGGAAGAGCGCTTCCTGCCGGCCCGCATCGGCGAGCGCTATCGCCAGCAGTTGCGGGCCATCACCCAGAACGGCGGCGATGGCCGGGCGTTGAGCGCCCCCTCCGCCCCTGCGCCCGTGGGCACACAGGGCAAGGTGGTGCGCCGTTAGCACCCGGTGAAGTAGAGTGGGGTATAATGGCACAGATATAGAGGTGGTGTTGTGCCATGAAAGTGCTGGTTGAGATTTCCAGAGTCGCTAGATTGGCCTCATGATGAAGCTAGAAGGTGCAATCTGGAGAGTATCGGATGCCTGATCCGGGAATTGAATTGATAGATGACGAGATGAAACGTAAGCGGCACGATGCTATCAAAAAAGATATGTGCCATGCAGGAACAGATGCGAGCAAAATACGGTGTTACGCAGGACAGCGTTGAGCTTATACGAGAAGACCACGAACGCTAACACATGAATCAAATAGTCATTGACAGCAGTGTGCTCATAAAGCGGTTCCTCAAACAGACGGATTCAGGAGCATAGCATGCCAGACTCCCGAAAAATGATAACGGTGATAATAGACGGCACGCCTGTGCAGGTGCCGGAGGGCACCTACGTGTGGGACGCCTGCCGCAAGATAGGCATCGAAATCCCCAACTTCTGCTATCTGCCCGGCCTGCGGGCCTTCGGGGCCTGCCGCATGTGCGTGGTGGACATCAAAGGGCGCAAAGGTTGGGAGCTCAACATCTCATGTGGCACACCGGCCACCGACGGTATGGAGGTGCAGACCATCAACGAGCGCGTGTGGCAACAGCGCAACATGATAATGGAAGCCCTCGACACCGACCACCCGGTGGACTGCCCCATCTGCGAGGCCAACGGCGACTGCCGCCTGCAA
>DAOTTC010000005.1:0-1613 GCA_034437815.1 Chloroflexia bacterium
GGCGATCCATGAGCGGGCGAGCCTCAACGCCAACTGTCCGCCAGGCACAACTCAGCACATGAAAGAGGCCAAAATGGAGCATGAGAATCAACCCAACCATCCCAACCCAGCCAAAGACGATAACCTGCTCTGGAGGAACGAATCGCGGCACAACCCAGAACAGTATGCCGCCGAGGATACACTTCGTAAAGGCCGCCGCCCATTCATAAATAGATGGTTGCAGGTGTGTCCGTATAGACGTTGATCTTAGAAAGGTTGGGGCATCCATCCCTGGCCAGAAGCAAAGATACCCGATATGGCGCCACCACGGAACGCCTTCGACTGGCGTCTGTCTCCAGGTGAGCCATTTACACCCCACGAAGATCGCACCGGCAAGCATCCACATGAAGACCCAGCGCGGCAACGGCGCTGGTGTCAACACCAACACCGCGCTGGGTAGAGTCACGATCGGGCCATAATCACACCAGAGCGCAATACCACGGTGGTTGTTCCATCGTCGCATCTCGCTTTGTGAGGAAGACTTGTAACCCATCGAGTGAACTGCCCGCCTGCCATCCCCATCATCGTCACGTGCCCATTCGTGCTGCCCATGCCTGACCAAGGTCGTGCCCCCATGGGGTTTGGTTGAGGCGCTGTGATTGCGCTGGGCCTGGAGGCATTGGCGCAGCGTGTGGACTGTTGGCCGGGAGCGGTGCCGTGCCCGGGCCAGGCGTGCGGTCGATTCACCGGAGGCTGCTGCGGAGCACCAGCGTGGCAGGCCGCTGCCTCGAAAGTCAATCATCGCAATCATGGGCACGATAGCCCTAGTGTAGCAGGTCAACGGTGCGAGGTCAACCATGAACCACATGGGCGCACCTGCTGCGCGTACCGGCCACGCCCGCCGCCGCGGGCTCTGGAATGCGGCCCATCGCCCCCGACCCGCTAGGACGCTAAAGCGTAACTGTGGCGCTCGCGCGCGCCTGCGGATGACGGCCTCAAGGCCGTGCAAAACCCGTGGCGCATGTACGCCCCACGGTAAGCCTGGGTCGGGCACATTGGTCTGACGCGCCTGCTACCCAGTATTATATACCCGCTGTGCGTTCCTCACCTTCGCGCTCCGCTGGCCAGAGCCACGTGAAAGCCCCACCATGATGGAGTTCTCCCGCCGCTGATGCGGCAAGAAACGATTGCGAAGGGCGAACACCTCGTGAGCCCCATCGTTGGTGCGGCCCTGTGCGCAGAATTTGGCTCTTGACATTCTCGCAAGCTCCCCATATAATTGCACCATCCAGCATATTATACCAGTATTGAATAAATATTCAAGATGGAGGTGTCTTATGGCAAAGGTGCTTCGGTCGACACGGGCCTTATTGCTCCTCCTCTTCGTCGGAAGCCTGGTCGCCTGTGAGGCAGCGCCGGCCTCACCGGGAGGGGTGGCTCCTGCCGTCCAGCAAGGGCAGGCCACGACGGCACCGGCACAGGGGCAGGTTCCTACAGCGGCCCCACAGCCGGGGCAGCAGGGCGCGATGACAGATGTCGGTACTCCTCGAAGTGAAACGCTGATCTTCCAGACCTTTGATCGCAAAACAGCCAACCCCGACCTCCATAATCCCCTCATGGCGGCATACGCCGTC
>DAOTTC010000006.1:0-67149 GCA_034437815.1 Chloroflexia bacterium
CTGTACCGCACGCTGGGGCTGGGCTACGCCAACCTCGGCGCACTGCTCATGCGGCTGGGCGTGCCCTACGACTCGCCCAGAGCATACGCGCTGTGCGGAGCCATCACCGCCATCATGACCGGCACAGCCTACGCCACGTCCGCCGAGATAGCCGCCGAGCTTGGGCCGTTCGAGCGCTTCGAGGCCAACCGCGAGCCGATGCTCAGGGTGATCCGCAACCACCGCCGCGCCGCCTACAACGCCCCCGACTCCGAGTACGAGGGCCTGACCGTCAAGCCCGTGGGCATCGCCCCGGCCTACTGCCCGCCCGGCCTGCTGGCCGCCGCCCGCAAGGCATGGGACGAGGCTCTGGAGAGGGGCGAGCAGGCCGGCTACCGCAACGCTCAGGTCACGTGCATTGCACCTACCGGCACCATCGGGCTGGTGATGGACTGCGACACCACCGGCATCGAGCCGGACTTTGCGCTGGTCAAGTTCAAGAAGCTGGCAGGCGGGGGCTACTTCAAGATCATCAACCAGTCGGTGCCGCCCGCGCTGGCCCGCCTCGGCTACACGCCTGAGCAGATCGAAGACATAGTCAAATACTGCGTGGGCCACGGCACGCTCAAGGGCGCACCTACTATCAACCACGAAGTCCTGCGCGAGAAGGGCTTTGACGACGAGGCCATCGCCCGCGTGGAAGCCGCCCTGCCCGGAGCGTTCGACATCAGCTTCGCCTTCAGCCCATTCGTGCTGGGCGAGGACTTCTGCCGGGAAAAGCTGGGCCTGAACGATGAACAGATCAACTCTAGGGAAGGCATACTGGCCCAGCTGGGTTTCAGCAGAGCCGACATCGCCGCCGCCAACGATTACGTATGCGGCACCATGACCGTAGAGGGCGCACCCCACCTGAAGGAAGAACACCTGCCCGTGTTCGACTGCGCCAACCGGTGCGGGCGCAAGGGCACACGCTTCATCAGCCCTTCGGCCCACCTGCACATGATGGCCGCCGCCCAGCCCTTCATATCGGGCGCTATCTCCAAGACCATCAACATGCCCGCCGATACCACCATCGGCGACGTGGAAGACCTGTACATGAAGAGCTGGCGGCTGATGCTCAAGGCAGTGGCCTTGTACCGTGACGGCTCCAAGCTCAGCCAGCCCCTCAGCAGTTTCGCCTCGGAAGAAGGCGCAGAGGACGAAATAGAGGAAGAGGCCGAGGAGCAGCCGGGCATCCCCGCCACCCAGCGGGTGATGGAGCTGGCCGCGGCGGGCGCAGGGGCCGCGGTGCGCGAGGTGCGCCGCGAGAAACTGCCCAACCGCCGCACCGGCTACACCCAGAAGGCCACCATCGCCGGCCACAACATCTACCTGCGCACCGGTGAATATCCAGACGGCAGGCTGGGCGAAATCTTCATAGACATGCACAAAGAGGGCGCGGCCTTCCGCTCGCTCATGAACTGCTTCAGCGGGGATACGCGCTTCTTCAACGGCAACCAGCTCGTGCGCATGGAAGACGCCGTTGGCCGACAGGTGCTGGTGACCTGCGCCGACGGCAAAGAAAGACTGGCTACAGTCGAGCACTTCGGGCGCAGGCGCTTCGTGGACGTGGTGCTCAAGCCGATAGACACTCGGAGCACCCGGTTCCGGCGTGTGTTCACGGTAACGCCCGACCACAGGTGGATACTGGAAGACGGCACTGTCACCACCAGCCTGAAGGTAGGTGACAGGCTGGCCGCCATGAAGCCGGCCTACGACTACGCAGGTGCTGAACTCGATCCAAAAGGCTTCGCACACGGCTTCGTTTTTGGCGGCGGCTGGAGGCATACATACTACCCCAACCGCTTTATGCTGAGGCTGTGCGGGGAGAAGAGCCGGAAGTATCTGCCCATCCTCCAGCAGGCGGCCAGCCTGATCAGCTACCCACCTTCGACGGGTGGAGACCCACAGCTCACTTTCCTGAGCGAGGACTTCGGTGGGATAGACCTCAAGTCTCTGCCGGTAGGAGCCGAGATAGACAACCACTACATACGCTCCTTCATCCGTGGCTGGATTGAGGCGGACGGCGGCAGAGGAAAAGAGAACTCTATTCTGCTGACCACTCAGAACAATCAGGCGGCGGAGTGGCTGCTGGCGCACGGCCCATATCATGGATACACCATAGTGGGCTACTCGGTGAACATCTCAGCTACTGACTATGGGGCGCGCTCATCTCCTGTACACCGCATCACCATGCACGAAGAGCCGAGAGGCTATGTGGTTGCGGCCATAATTGATCGAGGGGAAGAAGGCGAGGCTTACTGTGTGGTAGAGCCAGAGACACATACCTTCTTGCTGGAAGGGGGTGTGGTCACAGGCAACTGCTTTGCCATAGCAGTGTCGCTGGGCCTCCAGTACGGCGTGCCGTTGGAGGAGTACGTGGACGCATTCATCTACACGCGGTTCGAGCCGAGCGGTCGGGTGCTGGGCAACGACCACATAAAGATGTGCACCTCGGTGATAGACTACATCTTCCGCGAGCTTGCCATCTGCTACCTCGACCGGCTCGATCTGGCCCATCTGCCCGAAGGCGAGGCCAACCGAGGGGATGCAGTGCCCAACCTGCAAATCGGCCCGGCGGCCACCACCAACCCGTCGCCCCACTTCCACCTGCCCGGTAACGGCAACGGCAACGGCACTAACGGTCATGCCTACACCAATGGCGCAGCTCTAGGGGCCGTCGTTGAGGCGGCGGTGGCGGTGCAGACCGATGCCGGTTCCAGCGACCGGCCTTCCCCCACAGGCCGGGCAGACCGCATAGCCGAGGCCCGTATCAAAGGCTACGAGGGCGAGAGCTGTCGCGAGTGCGGCCAGTTCACCCTCGTACGCAACGGTACTTGCCTCAAGTGCGACACCTGTGGGAGCACCAGCGGGTGCAGTTGAGCAACATACAGGTTGATGACAACATAAACCGGTACGCCATGCGAGGGCGAGGTCGCGATTGTGACCTCGCCCTCGCCATTTAACCCCTGTGTGGTGTAAAATACATCAACTCACAGGGCGGGTACGTCCCCGTTATGTTTCCCTCAAGCTTAAGATAGGAGAAAACAGGTGACAAGCGACAGCCTCAACAACGAACGAGAGTGGCAAGAGTGGCGAGCTGAGTACATGAAGCAAGTGCAGGACCTCATCCACCAGTACGGTTGGTTTGCTCAGGGCGTACTCGCCGGTGAAAGCCACCCTGAATATGAATACACCATAGGCCTCACCCAGACCTATAACCACCCTGAATTCATCATCTTCGGACTGCACGGAGACACCATGCACGGCATATTGTCTATACTCGTGCGCGAGATCGAGTCGGGTGCGCGTTTTATAGGGGGCGACCGCGTCTCGCAGGTCATCGAGGGCTACGACCTCGCCATCTGCCCGGTGCCCGGGGACCGGTACGATGAATACGTGGGTGTGGCCCTCGACTACAACAATGGGCCTGATTTCGAACTGCTTCAGGTGGTATGGCCCGACAGGGCCGGGCACTTCCCATGGGAAGACAATTACGACTCACGCCTGCACGAACAACAGCCCCTGTTGTGCACATCCTACGAAGGCTCAGGCAACCCACCCGGGTCATGACCAACCCTGCCCCATATAATCAGGAGGTGCCATATGCCCATCACCCACATCCAGTCGGCTACCGTGTGCGTCAGCGATCAGGATAGGGCGCTGGACTTCTTCGTCAACAAGCTGGGCTTTGAAGTGCGCGAAGACGCACCGTTCGGGGAGAATCAGGAACTGCGCTGGTTAGAGGTGGCCCCTCCCGGCGCTAAGACCGTACTTGTGCTGGCTAAAGGCTATGGTGGCTGTACCTCTGAGCGCGTAGGTAAGTTCTCTGGCATCGTTTTCGAGACCGACGATATCCAGCGCACCTATGAAGAATTGACGAAGCGCGGGGTGCACTTCACCGAGCCTCCTACCATGCAGCCATGGGGCATGTATCAGGCCATCTTCCAAGACCCCGACGGCAACCGCTTCGTGCTCGTCTCCGAGCCGGTGTACATCCAGCGCCGCACCCGGGGCATCAGGACTTCTCAAACCAACCCTCTTTGAAAAGGCCGTAAACAGAAGACACTCCATGGGGGCATGGCCCTCTGCACCCCTATTTTTGGGGTGGGGAACCGGGGCACCCCGCACCCACAGGTACCCCGGCAGGGGAGCACCCCTGCGCCCCGCTATTTATAGCCTTTGCCCGGATAACCGGTCTGAGGCATGCCTGTAGTAGTCCGTAGCCTACGATCTCCACATCCCTTCCACACTTTTCCCCAATTTATGAACACCCATCCCACATCGAAGGCACAAGTCGGGATGGGTGTGCTATGATTGCCCCCAGACAAAGCGTATTACATTGCACTACTTACCCGCTTACGTTTTTGCGTGTTGTGCCTACACGCCGACCGCTTTGGTTGCTTATCAGGTGTCGATTCTAAATTAGGAGACGGAGACATGTTGCAAACTACATCTTCACCTTCAAGCCTGCCTTCGATTGCCGACCTGCTCGCCAGAGGTAAGCAGGCGGCGATGAGCGGCCAGCGTGAACTGGCCCGCGAAATGCTCGCCTATGTGGTCTACTTGGACCCGGCCAATGCCGAGGGCTGGTTATGGCTCAGTGGGGTTGTGGATATGCCCGATCAGGTGCGCTACTGTCTGGAGCGCACCCTGCGCGTGGACCCTGATAACCAGCGCGCCAGACGCGGCATTGAATGGCTCGACGCCCGTCAAAAGGAGATAGATGAGGCGCGCGCCGCCGCCGAACGCGTCAAGCCCTACTGGCAGACCTCTCGGCCCAAACCGCTGCTCAATGTGGTGAAGAGCGCGCAGATGCAGGCGGCAGGTGGTGCTAACACCGTCCAGCGGCGTCCGGCGAGCTGGACCTCTATCGGCCTGACAATACCCAACTCGCGCGTATCGCGCAGCAACTCCCCTACCATGCCCGTCTCCCCTTCTACACTGCAACGTGTGGCCGCCCGCCCTCCGGTCAGCGATCCCGCCTATCGTGAAGAAGTGCTGGCCGCAGGTGATGAGTTGGCCGCCCGCTTCGTGACCAACGTGGCCCTGCATAACCTGCTTCGCGCCGTGCACCGTGTGACCGGCGAGCCGGGTCTGCAAGTCATGCTCAGCATGTCCGGGTTAGAAGAATTCTATGGAGCCATCCCTGACCCCGATGAAGAACCGGCCATCAATTACACGCGCTTCAGCGCCTTCGCCGAGGCGATGGAAGAATTCTACGACCACGCTGTGGTGCCTATGGAGCTGAAGGTGGGACGCGAACTGTTCCGGCAGGAACTGGCCCTCAAGGGCAAGTTGGCCGCCATGAAGGGCATCCAGTTCAAACTGATGTCTCCAGAAAAGAAACTGGAGGCTATCCTCATGGAGATAGCCGATGCACACGCCCGCATGGGCATGGACGCCTACTTCGAAGAGAGGGAAGGGGGCTACCTGTTCGTGATTGACACCTGCCCGTACTGTTACGGCCGCCTGACCAACGCAAGGTGCAACGTGACGGCGGGTTTTCTGGCCGCTGGCATAGAATGGGCCACAGCACGCCCCCTGCCCGTGGAGGAAGTGTCGTGCCGGGGCTTGGACGAGCCGCACTGTGCGTATTGGATTGCCGCAGATTGACACCGTGGGCCGCGGCATGCATATCCATTGTGGGGCGAGGCCAGACCTCGCCCCACCGATTCCCTATTTGCCGGCGCTCCTAGTATAACCGGCGGAGCAACCACCCATATCGGTGAATCGTTACAATCCAAGCAATGCATCGCAGCGTAATTATCGAATGCGCATTCATGAGCGATGTCAAGGAATGGGGAAGGGCAAGCCGGGGAGGGCAAAGCTCTACTCAGACCCGTCCTGCTGTTGCACACAAAACGCCATGAAATAGCACGAGGCAAATATGATGTCCCATCTTATCCACCTCGCCGTAGTCGTGCGCTACCTGCCAACGCCGCCCGTCCTTGTCCGGGTCGGGCTGATCCTGCTATTCGTAGTCAGCCTCGCCTGCTCGCCCATCACCGCTCATAGTTATGCTCTCGGCGATCGCAACTCAGCGCTCGCTGCCGGACCATCACAACCTATATCCGCTCCCGTTGCGGTCAGAGGCCCTGACTCTCGCCTGTGGATTACGCCCCGAGGCGGCCAGCCTTTCTTCGTGGTCGGGGCAAACTACGAAGGCCCCACCGACCACGCGTGGATGATGTGGGAAGACGATAAATTCGACATCGGACTGATAGAAGCCGACTTCGTGAAGGCACGTGATTTTGGCATCAACACGCTGCGTATCTTCGTGCAGAGGCCCCTGCGCGACGACATCAATGCGGGAGACTTTTCCAAACTGGACGCAGTTACCGCGCTGGCCCGCAAGCACCGGTTGTGGCTCATACTGACCTTCACAGATTGGCCGGAACCCGACTTGGCCAAGGCCGCCGACCTCAACGCGCGCATAGCCGCTCATCTGGCGGACGAGCCCTCGATACTGGCCTACGACGTGAAGAACGAACCGCAGTTCACCGACATAGCGGGGGCCATCTACCCACCCGAAGTTCAGGTACCCATCCAGACCCCGGACCTCATAGCGACCTATGGAGAGCGCATCGCCCGCCATTCCGTTGGCGAATATCGGCGGGGTGAAGGGCGCAACATCATCCCGGCCCGCATGAACGACGACCAAGCCTACGTGATGGCTAACTACTACAAATTGTTTGTTGACTTCCTCAACGCCGGGGCGCAGTGGGTCAATGCTCACCCCGGCACCACCACGCTCGATTTCATGGATTCTCCCGATTCGGCCTCGTGGCAGCCATTCCTCACGGCGCTGGACACCAGCCTCGCCGCTTGGGTGAACACACAGATAGCTCCGGTGCGCGCTGCCGACCCCGGTCGCCCGATCACCGTCGGGTACAGCAACATGGTGCTCGCCAAGCTACCCTTCAACCGTTCACTTGACTTTCATTCGCCCCACCGCTTCACGTCGCACGGCCATTCGGGCCTCATGGGCACCCTGCGCGTGCTGGACAACTTGCAGCGCACTTTCGCCGGCCAGCCGGTGTTGCTGGAAGAGTTCGGCTACCCCGGCCAGCGGCGCGGCTCGGACGGTGGCTTGACTGGCTACGACCCGCGCACCACCGCCAATCTCGAATCGGCCATCTGGGTCTACCTGTATGCCAACGGTTTCGCCGGAGGGGCCAAGTGGATGCTCAACAATTTCCCGCCCGGCTATGACCCTGCTCAGAACTCATTTGGTCTGTTCGATGACAACGGCAGGCCCAAGATCAACGCGCACGCCTTGCGGCAGATCGTCCACACCCTCAGCCGCACGTCGCCCGGCACCATGTCTTCGGTAAGCCCGGACGACAATCTGGCGGTGAGGTATGCCTACACCTCACGAGACGCCCTTATCGTCGGGGGCAAAGTATACACGGGTACCAACGTCATCTTCACCGCAAACGCCCCTTCTAATTTGATCATGGGTCTTGTGGGAGGTAGCGTTACCATCTTCTCCACGGACTCGGCCACGCTGGACCTCGACCTGCCGGGCATTTTCGGCCTGCCGGTGAGCGAAATGGGGCGCATCAACCTGACCGGGCAGGACCCCAACGGCAACCCATGGACCCCTCCTATGCCCACCCTGAACGGCGACCGGCTGCGCGTCTCCCTGTCGCCGCTCTACCGATACCGACTGAGCATAGTGCCCAAAGCCGTGGAGCGCGCTCAACCCATGCCCGGCCCCGACTCCGTATACTTTCCGCAGACCGGCCACAACCTGAGTGGCGAATTCCTCAGGTACTGGCAGGCTAACGGCGGCCTGCGCATCTTCGGCTACCCCATCTCCGAGCCGTTCATAGAGAACGGTTATCTGGTGCAGTATTTCGAGCGCAACCGCTTCGAATACCACCCGCAGAACCAGCCGCCCTACAACGTGTTACTGGGCAGGTTAGGAGCCGATGCGGTGGCTGGGCGCAAGTTCCCCGCAATCCAGCCGTTCGAGTCCGGCCCTGACCATCGCTATTTCCCGGAGACGGGCCACTCGCTCAACTACGCCTTCAAAGGTTACTGGGAGCGCAACGGCGGCCTTGCGGTGTTCGGTTACCCCATCTCCGAAGAGATACGCGAGGTCAACCCCATAGATGGCAAGGAATATACGGTGCAATACTTCGAGCGTGCTCGCTTCGAATACCACCCGGAGTATAAGGGCACCGATGCAGAAGTGCTGCTTGGCCTGCTCGGAGTAACCGCCCTCAAAGACAGGGGCTGGCTTCCCTGACCACGGGCATCGGTCCTATTTTCGGTGCCACCACGCCAGTTCCGGACCGGTGGGAAGGCGGTGAACCTCGTATTCGTACTGTTGTTTGAGCTGCCCCTTCACCGGCTGGAAGTAGTTTATCCACTCGTCCAGTATGTAATCGGGTTTGCGCCCAAGCACGTACACCGGGTCCTGCTTGTCGTGGCCGGGATTGCCGGTGCCCATGGTGCTTACTTGAAGCCTGCCAATGTGTAGGTCATTCAGGCCATACACGTCAATCACCCGTCGCTGGCTGTAAAAAGCAATGGCGCCCGCTCCCTTGGCCGCCGTGATAGTGTCAGGTGGCGTGTTGTCCCTCAGCCACAACCCCGCAGATCCCCACCTGTTGACGTAGCTGTCGTGCAGGCGGGTAAGCTGCGCGGCCACACTGTCTGGCGCTTGCAGGGCCAGAGCGCTTACTGAGTAGGCCGCCCATGCGAGGCCAAGGGTGGCCGCCGCATAGGTGCGTGCCCCGCTCCACCTCGGCAGGCGTGACAGACCCGCGCGGGCCGCATCCGTACCGAGCACGATCAATGGGACCACCACCGGCACGAGGAACCGCCAGCCCGGAAAGTGGTCACCACCCACCCATACAACATACAGGCTGTATATCGCCACGAACGCCGCGAGCGCCGCACGCAACCCGTGCAGGCGGCGTTGCAGAGCCATCACAACGATTCCGAATGCAGACAGCCCAGCAGGCAGCCATCGCTCACCCAGAAACACGCTCACATAGCCCCAACCCCGCGCTATCAGTGCAGGCGCGGTGCCCGTCTTGGCGTAAAAGGTGTTGGGGAGCAGGTCCCCGTAGTAGCTAATGCGCCATGCCTGATAGGGCAACACGACCGCCAGATAGGGCAGGACACAGATGCCCAACATCCTGCCCCATCGCCCATCCCGCCCCTCAACCCTGTCTTGCCACGACCTCATGGCTATGAAAACAGCTGCTGCCAAGAGCCCTTCCGGTCTGGTGAGTGATGCCAAGCCGAGCACCGCCCCACCCAGCGCCCGCCGCGCCATCGTTGAAGCACCCCCTTCGGACCACAACAGGGCAACCCCCAGCAGGACCAGAAATCCAAAGGCCATGGCTTCCATGCCACTGCCGCGCGCCCCATAGGCGAGCACCGCACCATCTGTCGCCACCAACAGTGCCGCCAGCATGGGCCATATGCTGCTTGTTCCCCACAGCCTGCCCCCCAGATGAAAGGTCAAGGCCAGCATGCCGATTGCCAGCCCGATATTTGTGGCCAGCATTACTCCAACTGGGTGCATGCCGGCCCACAGGACGGCCGCCGCCAGCATGGTCCACAGGAAGTTGGTGTAGCCTTCCACCACCTCGCCGGCGTTGTATACCAGCCCATTGCCATGAACCATGTTCCACGCATATCGGTAGGAGATGTAAGCGTCGTCCATCTGCCAGTCGCCCATCACGCGCCCCGCCACCACTAGCCACACGCCCATAATAGCAAGGCCCATGGCCATAAGCCTTGCCGTGGCCGAGGCCTTGCGCGGTGCCAGCCATATGCTCAGGAACCACGCTGTGCCGGCAAGCGCCATCTCCACGGGCAATGGCACGGCGCGAGCAACGTAAGTGAGGCTAAGGAAGGTGAGGGACAGCGCCGTGACCACCGCGTACACGACCGCCCATAGCGTCGAGAACCTGCGGAGCGCCATCCACAGCACCACGCACAGTACCGCCACCCACGTGGCCGCCTCCACAGCCAGCTCTGTCCGGCTCTTACGGGCGTGCAGCTCTACCCGATCCACCGCCACACCCAACTCCCTCGGATCGCCGGGCACGTGGGCAGTGGTGGTTCTCAGGTCTACCTGTATGTGCGCTGGGTGGAGATAAGGATTGGGTTCCCGCCATGTGTCGAGCGCCGCGCTTATTTCCTGAAATTGTGGGCCTACGCGGTAATCGCCTGCCGGTCTGTCATTCAGGTACAGCCTTACCACCGCCGGGTTCTGCTCGGTGGCCCACACGGCCGCCAGCCGCACCGACACATGCGTGTGCCTGCCCAAGTGCGATGCGTAGGGGAAGGTCAGCGTGGCATGGGGGCCGGTCCACCGGAAGGTGATGCCGCCCGGCCCGACCTCAGGGGGATACATACCCGAAGCGTGGGCCAGCGGGTCGTACAGGCCGTCGGCAGGATAGGTGTGTGCCGTCATATCAATGCTCATCGCCCCACCCGGTGCCGCTATGGCCAATGCCAGATATGCTATGCCGCTCACTATCACGCCGGCCACCAATGTAGCAGCGCGTGCCATGGACGGGCGGCCGCGCTCCGGGCTTTGGCCGTCCAGACCAAAGCTAGCGCCCATGCCTAGGGTCGCTGGAACCTGCTTGCCTTTGCGAACTTCGGCTTGTTGACGGTCGGTGGTGTACATGGTCATGCTCGGTTCGTGTCGGCGCGGGATGGCACCCGGCACATGCGTGTGTCGAACCTCACGCGCGATTCTACCAGAAATCGGGTCGGGTGCGGCTGACTGGAGGCTGCCGTCCCACCGACAAGGCAGATGGGTGGATCAGCTGACGTTTTGTATGTATCGGCAAAGGGGATTCCGGTGCCCTCTGCCGCCTGAAAACCTTTGTAAATCATCAGCGTGATTCGCCAACCCTTACAAAAGTCATGGTGCGGTTTGGCCCCATTGTGTCACCTCGTGGCATTTCCATCCAAGCGCCGTTTGGGGTAGAATAAGGTAATTTCCACTGCAATGGCGCACCCGGCCCATTACTCGAAGCATGGAGGCCCTCGCCTCTATATCGGCGGGCCGTTAGCTGTGTGCGTGGGTGGCACACACGCCCCCCGAGCAGCTATGCTCCGGCACTCCGTGCGACCGGGCCGGTGCAACATCGTCAGTATATAGGTATATAGTGCATATGACTGAACCAGCCTATGTGGAGGCATCTGTTGCGATTACCTTTCAATAAGAAGCGTCCCTCCGGATCGGAGAATCGTAGTTTCATCGCCCGAATGCTGGCAAGCCCGAGACACCGGCTGGCCGGCCTTTGTGTACTGCTATTGGCGCTGATCGTGGTTGCATTCGGGGTGCCGTCTCGCACATCGAGCACGGAGTACATCCCCATCTCACAAGTGGTAGCGGATGTACGTGGGGGCCACGTGGCCCGATTAGTGGTCATCAACGAAAGCAATGAGGTAGAGGTTCACTACAAACATGGCGACCCGGCGATTCGGCGTGCGTACAAAGAAGGGACCATAAGCTTGCAGGAGACACTCATTCAAGGGGGTGTGGATCGGTTGGAACTGCCTGAGATCGCGGTTCGCCAGCCCGACTACAACTGGGACCGTGCCCTGAGCTTTCTCCTGCCGGGCGCTCTGCTTGCGGGGGTGTTGGTATATACCCTCAAGCAGAGCGCCCGTCAGAACGCGGCATTTGGCAAATCCAGAGCCAAGCTGTTGCAGGAGGCCAACACAGGCGTGACCTTCAACGACGTGGCGGGCATAGACGAGGCGCGCACCGAGCTGGCCGAACTGGTGGAGTTTCTAAAGGACCCCGCGCGCTTTGGGACGCTGGGAGCACGTATACCCAAGGGCGTGCTGATGGTTGGGCCGCCCGGCACGGGCAAGACGCTGGTGTCCAGAGCCATTGCCGGTGAGGCCGGGGTGCCGTTCTTTTCGGTTTCAGGCTCGGAGTTCGTGGAGATGTACGTAGGAGTGGGTGCAAGCCGGGTGCGCGACTTGTTCGCGCAGGCCAGACAGCACGCCCCCTGCCTCGTGTTCATTGATGAAATCGACGCCCTTGGCCGCAGCCGCGCATCTGGCGGTACCACCGGTGCCCATGAAGAGCGCGAGCAGACCCTCAACCAACTTTTGGTGGAGATGGACGGGTTTGAGGCCAGCTCTGGCATCATCGTCATCGGGGCCACCAATCGCCCGGACGTACTCGACCCCGCTTTGCTCAGGCCCGGGCGCTTCGACCGGCAGGTGGTGCTGGACAGGCCTGATATCAAGGGCCGCACGGCTATCTTGCAGGTACATGCGCGCGGCAAACCCCTCGCGGCGGATGTGGCGCTGGACACTATAGCCAAGATGACACCCGGCTTCTCAGGTGCGGAGCTTGCCAACGTGATCAACGAAGCGGCCATTCTGGCGGTGCGGCAGGGCCGCAAACTGATCACCATGCAGGATATGGAAGAAGCCATCGACAGGGTGGTCGCAGGCCCGGCACGCAAATCCCGCATCATATCCGAGCATGAGCGCGCCGTCACTGCCTATCATGAAGTGGGGCATGCAATCGTGGCTCGCATGCTGCCCCATGTCGATCAGGTGCACAAGATCACTATAGTATCAAGGGGCATGGCCGGTGGCTACACCCGCGTGTTGCCCGCCGAAGATCGCATGATGTACAGCAAACAGCAGTTCAAGGAAATGATGGCCTTTATGCTGGGCGGCAGGGCCGCCGAGGAGATTGTGTTCCGCGACGTGACTACTGGCGCCAGTAACGATTTGGAGCGCGTCACCGATCTGGCCCGTCAGATGGTCATGCGCTACGGTATGAGTAGCAAGCTCGGTCTGGTGTCCCTCGGCAAGCGCTCCGGCACAGAGTTCCTCGGCAGTCGCAGCGATGCTGAAGTGAACTACTCGGAGGATGTGGCACGCCAGATAGATTCCGAGGTGCGCGAACTTGTGGACGAAGCCTACCGGCTGGCGAAAGACATCCTGCTCGCTCAGATGGACCGATTGGTGAACATCAGCGAGACACTTATCGAGAGAGAGACCCTTAACGCCGAGGAGTTCGAAGCCTTCTTCGAGGGCCTGCCACGCCCGGAGCGCAAACCGCACCGCCCATCACTGCCACTCCAAAAATCCGGATTGAACACGCCGAACCTAGTGCGAGCCTCTGCACCCGCCGCCAATCCGGGGCCTGCTGCCACGGTGCGCCGAGGTGACCATTCCCCCTGACCCATCAAGACCGGTTCATATCCTTCGGTGGCACACTATCTGCTACAAATAACAATGGCGATTGCATCCCATGCCGATGGCGCCAAATGTCACGTCGCCCATACGCCCATATATACCAATACATACATGTATTGAATATGCTGCAAAGTAGACAACAGGGTGACGAAGCGGTGCCTGAGTCGTGATTTTCGTGGCCCGTTCATGGGCACGAAGGAGGGAGGCAGATACTATGGCTACCGAGACCAATATAGACACTGGAATGACCACCCCGCACTACACCTGTGATGTGTGCGGCCTGACGTTCGGCTCGGAAGAGGGGTTGCGAGAGCACAAGGTTAGCCACGCTGGCATGTCGGCCACCGCTCAGCACACTTGCAATATCTGCGGTGAGCGGTTCGACTCTGAAGGCGAGCTGCGTGCCCACAAGCGCGAGCACGGCAGGTAGAGGTATACCATACCAACCACGGCCCTCTCGCCCTCTCGCATCAAGAGGTCATATTGTGGGCCTTTCCGCTTCTGCTCCCGCCGAGCGTCACTCAATTCCAGACTCTGGGGCAGGCGCTGTCCAACTTCGCCTGCCCCTTTTGCATGCGCACACGCCACCTACGTCTCTCCAATTCTCATCTAACTTTAATTTTTCTCTAAACCTCTTTTAAGGTTCGTTCCGCATAATGAAGACATCGCAGGAGCGCACGTAACCAGTGAGGGCACTGGTAATATGAATAAAAACAGGGAATGGGACCTAGCCGCGGTCGTCGTGAAGTGCGCTCCTGCCGATCAGCCAATTACCGGCCTCTCCGGCCCGATGGGGCAGACACTGGCCCCACGCCGATAGCCGTGAGGTTATCAGGCGGCGATCGTATAAGGCATTGGGACATGCTGCACCCGGCGAGGCCCTCCAATCAGGAGCCATGGGGGCTACCTTCACACCAAACACCGTTCAGCCCCCATAGCTCCCACCATTTTGCGGAAACGGCAAGCGCACGAAGAAATACGCATGTTCCGAGCGAAAGCGCTACATGAAGAGTTGGAGCGTTTACCGAGCATGAGCAACTATCTGAGAGCAGTCGCAGCCG
Source organism: Chloroflexia bacterium (assembly GCA_034437815.1). Lineage (GTDB taxonomy): Bacteria > Chloroflexota > Chloroflexia > QHBQ01 > JADMIH01 > JADMIH01. The sequence goes on from DAOTTC010000006.1 coordinate 14,295, forward strand.
GGCTGCTGGTGGTCGTGCTGATCACCCTTGGGGGTCTGGGGATGATGGGGGCCACAAAGCACGGTTGGGGGCTACCCACATTGAACCAGAGTGCCTCCACCACGCCATCCGGGGTGCGTGTAGAGCAGGCGGTTGACCGTAACACCGACACCAATGGCAGCTCACCGGCGGGCACAACCACAGTCGGCCAACAACCGGCCCAGACCCAACAGCAGGCAGGCGTGATTGACGCCCGCACAGCCGTCAGGCGAGTGGGTGCGGCGGTTGTCACGGTGGTGAACACTCTAGAGAGCGGCACACGCTTCTCTGGCTCACCAGCACAGCAGCCCACGGCACGCGGGTCAGGGGTGATCATTGACAGCCGGGGGTACATCGTGACCAACTACCACGTCATAGAGGGCCAGAGGGGCCTTGAGGTGATATTCTCGGACGGCACCAAAGCACCGGCCACCCTCAAGGGCACCGACCCATTCACCGATCTGGCAGTCATCAAGGTTGATGTGCCGGTGCCCGCAGTGGCTACATGGGGTGACAGCGACAGGCTCGAACCGGGCCAGCCGGTGGTAGCCATCGGATCGGCGCTGGGCGACTTCCGCAACACCGTCACCGCCGGCGTAGTCAGCGCGCTGGGCCGCGACCTCGAAGATGCCAACACCCCGGCCCTGCGCAACCTGATCCAGACTGACGCGGCCATCAACAGCGGTAATTCGGGTGGCCCTTTGGTTGACCTCAACGGCAACGTCATAGGCATCAACGTGGCGGTGGTGAGGGGAGCTGGCCTGAACATCGCCGAAGGTCTGGGCTTCGCCATACCAAGCAATACGGCGCGCGAGGTCGCCAACCAGATAATCAACACAGGCGCTGTGCGTCGCCCGTACATCGGCATCTCATACCAGAACATCACACCTCAGATCGCGGCCTATTATGGATTGGCACGCAATCAGGGCGTATTGGTCGGCGAAGTGCAGGCGGGCAGCCCTGCCGACAAGGCAGGGATCCGTCCCGGCACCATCATAACCAAGTTCGACGGCCAAGCACTGGATGAGAAAACATCCCTGCTGGAACTGCTGATGCAGCGTCAGATAGGCGACAGCGTCAAGCTCACCGTGCTGTTGCCCGATGCCCAGAGCGAGACCGAAGTCACCATCGTGCTGGGTAGCAGGCCGCCCGATCGGTAAGCCACGCCTGCACGCAGGCCCATGCAGAGCCGGGCACGACCCACACATCAAAACTTGCTAACTTTCCTTCCTCCCTCCTCGAGCAACAAGCCCCGTCGAATGGCGGGGCTTGTTGTGTGGGCGAGCGCATTCGCATTACTGTGCGGGTGGCCGCTCAACTTTATAGCGACGAGCATGCGTCAACGGTTTCCGTAGATCACGCGGTTGCGCTCGTGTTCTTCCAGCGTCTCGGCGAAGGCGTGCGCTCCGGTGCCGTCGTTCTTTGCTACGAAGTACAGGTAGTTTGTATCCGATGGATAGACAGCGGCCCTGATAGCGTCTAGCCCCGGACTACAGATAGGTCCGGGTGGTAGGCCGGGGAACTTGTAGGTGTTATAGGGGTGGTCTACATCACGGGGCAACACGCCGAGTTGGTCCAAGTTAGGCCACCAGTTGGGCGTTCTGCCCAGTGCATACTGGGTGGTGGGGTCGGCATCCAGAGGCATGCCGGCGTCCACACGGTTCCAGAAGACCGAAGCTATATCCGGCAGCTCTTCCTTGACCACGCCTTCGCGCTGTACTATGGAGGCCACGGTCAACACCTGATGTATGGTGCGGCCCTTCTCTGCCACGGCTTGCCGCATCTCCGGGGTAAACTTCTCCTCCATAGTGCGAAGCATAATGCGTATCACCGCTTCGGAGTTGTCCCCGTCCGATTGCTTGATCTCATAGGTGTCGGGGAAAAGGTAGCCTTCCAGCCCCTGATCGGCGGGGCGGCCTGAGCTGGCGAGGAAATCGCTTTGGAACTTGGCCGCGCCTTCAGGCGTACCGGCCATTTGCATAAATATGGTGCTGCTGATGATGCCTTCGGACGACAATTTCTCCGCTATCTGTTCAAGGCGCATGCCTTCTATGACTGTGAAGCGGATTCCGACCTCGGCGGGCGGTGTGCTGAGGGTATCTATCAATTGGTCTACGCTCATGCCGGGGGTCAACTGGAACCGGCCCGCCTTGGGCAATTTATCGGGTCCGGCCCCCTTCAGTTTGAGGATGAACCACTGCTTGCTGATGCCATCGAGCAGGCCGGCCTGCTCCAAATTGTCCGCTATCGTGCCCACGTCTTGGCCGGGTTGTACTGTAAACATCACCGGCTGTCCGGTGGAGTCGGCCTGCGGCTGGGGCAGGGCCTGAGACACGCCCAGATATATGAACACACCAGCCGCGATCACAGCCCCCACCATACCAAGGCTGATCACGACCCTGATGACGTTAGTTATAACTGACACGTTCGGACCTCCTTATGCAAAACCAATTGCCATTGTAGCAAAACCCTTCGAACATCAGCAAGGAACAAATGACAGGGTTCCACCGATAATGTGGGTGAACAGGGGCTGAACCAACCCCTGTCCGAGGTGGAGGGGTACTCCCCCTGCCCGCGGGTACTCCTTGGGTGCGGGGGTATAGGGGTATAAATGTCCCCCAGTCCCCCGCTTGTCTTCTCCCCACAGCGGGGTGCGGGGAGCGCCCCTGACAGGGGTATGGGGGTGTCCCCAGTTTCCCACCTCTCTCCCCACAATCTATAGCCTTCCTATGGGGAATTGGTATAAGACGGTAAGCAGGTATAATTATGCTGCATATGTCCGACCACTCAATGCCCCAGCTAATCGCAATCGTAGGCCCCACAGCCGTGGGCAAGAGCGCCCTCGCCATTCGATTGGCCGAAGCGGTGGGCGGAGAAATAGTCAGCGCCGACTCGCGTCAAGTATACCGGCTGATGGATATCGGCACCGACAAGCCGCCGCCTGAGGTGCGCAGAAGGGTGCCGCACCACATGATTGACCTCGTGTGGCCCGACGAACCGTTCACCCTCGCCCAGTATCAGGAAGGGGCGTACACCGCTATAGAAGACATCCACAGGCGCGGCCGGGTTCCTATACTGGCGGGGGGCACCCCTCTGTATATCAACGCCGTGCTCGAAGGCTGGACCATCCCGCGCGTCGCGCCCAACCCCGACCTGCGGCGCAGGCTAGAGCAAGAAGCCGCGGAGCTGGGCCCGAGGAGCTTGTTCGAGCGATTGAGAGAGCTTGACCCCCGCGCCGCGGAGCGAATCCTGCCGACCAACACTCGCAGGATCGTGCGTGCCCTCGAAGTGATTTACAGCACCGGGCGGCCCATCAGTGAGCAACAGGGCAAGCGCCCCCCACCCTACCATGTGTTGGTGATCGGCCTGACGTGCGACAGAGATATCCTCTACCGGCGGATAGACGCACGTGTGGACGACCAGATAAGGCGTGGGCTGATTGACGAGGTAGCCGGGCTGCTGGCCCGCGGCTATTCCGAGCATCTGCCTTCCATGACCGGGTTGGGTTACCGCCAGATCGTGGATTACCTGAAGGGCAGGGCTACCCTTGAAGAAGCGGTGCAGAGGCTGAAGTGGGATACTCACAACTTCGCCCGCCATCAGGGCAACTGGTTTCGCCGCATGCAGAACGTGCACTGGATAGACACCACCCAAAATGACCCCACCGAAGAGGCACTACGGCTCATCAGGGGTTGACAGGGGAGGCGCTCTGCCAATCATCTTGGCGGCCAAATCTTCGCGCCCCCGTGTGCGTACTTTTGGCCTATGCAGTGCCATGTTGTATAATTTGGAGGGGCACCTGATATGATGGGGCACATAGCACCCTTGAGAGGAGCATGGAGGCGCAATGCGATTTGCAAGCCGAGTGGATAAGTTGCCGCCATACGTATTCGCCGGGATGCGTAAGCAGCTAACCGATATGGAAGCCGCGGGCATACAGGTCATCAACTTCACCATGGGGGACCCCGACATACCCACGCCCGATTACCTGTGCGATGAATTGTGCGCGGCAGCGAGACGGCCTGAAAACTCACGATATCCCGATTACTTCGGCAAACCCGCCCTGCGTCAGGCCATCGCCGACTGGTACGGCGAACGATTCGGCGTGCAACTCGACCCGGACCGTGAGGTGCTCGCCCTTATAGGGTCCAAAGAGGGCATCGCCAATGTATCGCTGGCCTTCGTGGACCCCGGCGAGACTGCGCTCGTGCCCGACCCGGCCTATCCCGTGTACAAATTCGGCACGATCATGGCCGACGGCGTTGTGTGCCCCGTGCCCATGACCGAGGAGAGCGGTTGGCTACCCGACCTCGAATCGGTTGACATGTCGCTGGCTACCGAAGCCAACGTCCTGTGGCTCAACTACCCCAACAACCCGACCGGGGCAGTGGCCGATCTGGATTTCTTCGAGAGGGTGATACACTGGGCAAAGCGTAACGAGGTGATAGTGGCGCACGATAACCCTTACAGCGACGTGACCTACGATGGTTACGTGGCGCCATCTATATTGCAGGTGCCCGGAGCGAAAGATATAGCCATCGAGTTCAACTCGCTCAGCAAGACCTTTTCCATGGCCGGCTACCGCATAGGCATGGCCGTGGGTAACGCCGAGGTCATATCGGTGTTGGGACGCATCAAGACCAACATAGATTCCGGCGTGTTCGGGGCGGTGCAAGACGTGGCTGTGAAGGCGCTCACCGGCGATAAGTCATGGATACCTGAGCGCAACGAGATATACAGGCGCAGGCGCGACAAGCTGTGTGAGGCGTTGCGCCACGTAGGGTTGAGAGTACAGGAGCCAAAAGCGGGGCTGTACATATGGGGGCGGGTGCCCGAAGGGTTCACATCACGCCGGTTCGCGGAACTGATGTTGGAGAAAGTTGCCATCGCCGTCACCCCCGGCACGGCTTACGGAGCGCAGGGCGAAGGCTACGTGCGCCTGTCGTTGACCGTGCCGGACGATCAGGTGGATCAGGCGGTGGCAAGGCTGAAAAGGGGGGATCTGCTATAGCACATAAGCTTTTCGAGACGAAGAGGCCCGTGGAGAGGGCGCTGCTGGTCGGCGTAGAACTTGGGCACGAGCTGTTTGACGTGCAAGACTCGCTTGACGAGCTTGAGCAACTGGCGGCTACCGCGGGCGTGGACGTAGTCGGACGAACCTATCAGAAGATGCAAGAGGCCAGTCCCGCTACGCTGGTGGGCAAGGGCAAGGTGCAGGAGATTCGCGACCTCAAAGACCGATTGCAAGCCGATCTGGTGATCTTTGACGAGGAATTGACGCCCACGCAATTGCGCAACCTCGAAGAGGCCTTGAACACCAAGATACTGGACCGCACGGGCCTTATCCTCGACATATTCGCGCGCCATGCGCAAACGCGTGAAGGGCGGCTTCAGGTGGAACTGGCCCAACTTGAATACCGCCTGCCGCGCCTCACGAGGATGTGGACCCACCTGTCGAGGCAGGGGGTTGGCGGCGTCGGTCTGCGCGGTCCCGGCGAGACCCAGCTCGAAGTGGACCGCCGCCAGTCCAAGGAACGGATCACGCGGCTGCGCGATCAGTTGAGGGAAGTGCATGCACACCGCGAGCTGTACAGACAGAAGCGGCGTCGCGAGGGCATACCAGTGGTCGCGTTGGTAGGCTACACTAACGCAGGCAAGTCCACATTGCTCAACGCGCTGTCCAACGCCCACGTATACGCAGCCAATGTGTTGTTCGCCACACTCGACCCCACCACCCGGCGCATCCAAATGCCCGAAGGACAGGAAGTGCTGTTGACCGATACTGTGGGCTTCATCCAGCGCCTGCCGACCCAGTTGGTGGCGGCCTTCCGAGCCACGCTTGAAGAGATACAGGACGCTGACATCATCTTGCATGTGCTGGACATCACCCACCCCAATGCCGAAGAGCAGGCGCAGACCGTAGATAAGGCCCTTGAGGAGCTTGGCGTGGCCGACAGGCCGCGCATAGTGGCCCTCAACAAGATAGACCGCCTGTTTCCTTCGGGTCGGGTGGAAGCCGATGACAATGGCACACACGGCTCCGAACCCAATGTGCAGAGTATCAGTCAGCACATCGCGGAGGAGATGGGCCTCGGCGCCGATTACGTACCCGTATCCGCGATCAAGGGTTGGGGGCTGGACCTGCTGGTAAAACGCATACAGGACGTGCTCAGCGGCAACCTGACACCGGTGAAAGTGCTCATACCATATAATTCGAGCGATCTGGTGGCCCTGTTCCACGAGCGGGGGGTCATCGAGCACGAAGAGCACACCGAGCGCGGCACGTTGATACAGGGCCGGGTGCCGGCAAAGCTCTCGGGGTTGTACGGGAACTATTCCGTATGATTTAATATGGGACAGGTGGCGACCCGCCCGGGCGGGTCGCCACCTGTTTTTTTTTGCCTTGATCCCTGCCTTGTACCCACCTACTTCTGGCGTTGCCTCGCAGGTGGTGATTATCTGGGTTCGATCACGGCCAGAATGTCACGCTCGCTCAGGATCAGCAGTTCACGGTCGTCTACCTTGAATTCCGTACCTGCGTACTTGGAGAACACCACGCGGTCGCCTACCTTGACCTCGAGCGGCGCTCGCTCACCGTTGTCCAGCAGCCTCCCCGGTCCTACCGCTATCACGTTGCCCTCTTGGGGCTTTTCTTTGGCGGTATCGGGCAGCACGATACCGCTGGGTGTGCGCTCTTCCCGCTCGATCGGTTCGACGACTACGCGATCACCTAAAGGTTTAAGGTTTGCCATGGCAATCCCTCCTTTAGCAACTCTTTTTGAGAAGATTGTAATGCTCACTATCCATAAAAGCTATGAATTGAGAGGGGAGAGGTGGCGGATCGGGGATACCCCATACCCTATACCCCGGCGGGGGTGCCCCCGATTTGACGCAGTACCAGCCTATCATATATCATTGCAAAAGTCGAGTATATCCATAGGCCATCCGGTCATAAAGATTACACCCTCATGCGTGACAGCGTGGGCACAGAGGCGCATAGCCGCGTGCCCCTGCTCAGCGCCAGCGTTTTGTATGCAACAGGGGGAGGGGGTTTGAGGAGAGATTCGCTCTCCCCGGCCCTCTCCGGCTGTCAGGCTATAATCGTCAGGCAATAGACATGGAAACCACAGCCCGCTCACAAGTCGAGGTGCTCCAGAAGACCGCACCGTTGCCGGTGCTGCTGCTGAAGGCCATGCGCCCCAAGCAGTGGACCAAGAACGTGCTGCTGTTCGCGGGGTTGCTCTTCGCCCTGAAGTTCACCGACCCGCCCTCCATAACAAGGGCCATAGCTGGGTTCGTGCTGTTCTGCCTGCTCTCAAGCTCGGTGTATATCATCAACGACCTGCGCGACCGCGAGAAGGACGCGCTGAACCCGCGAACCCGCAACCGGCCCATCGCCTCCGGAGCACTAAAACCTGCGGTTGCTCTGGCCTTTGTAGGCGTCATGTTGCCTGTGACGTTCGTGCTGTCGTGGCTGCTCAGTCCATGGTTCGCGCTAGTGGGCGGCATCTACATGGCCAAGGATCTGGGATACTCGTTCGGGCTTAAACACGTGGTCATAATGGACGTGCTGTTGATCGCGGCGGGCTTCACCCTGCGTGCCGTGGCGGGCGCTCTGGCCATCGGCGTGGCGATATCGCCGTGGCTGTACGTGGTGACTACGTTGGGGGCGCTGTTCCTCGCCCTCAACAAGCGCAAGCATGAATTGCTGCTGCTGGGGGCAGATGCCAGCAGCCACCGCAGGGTGCTGGGCGAATATTCGCCGGCGCTGGTGGAAGAGATGCTGGCGGTGGTCACGGCCAGCACGCTGATGTCCTATGGCCTGTACACCTTCACAGCCGAGAACCTGCCGCGCCCGCTCAGAGAGAACCACCTGATGATGCTGACGATCCCATTCGTGCTCTACGGTATCTTCCGCTATCTTTACCTCGTGTACCAGAAGGACGTTGGTAGTAGCCCGGAAGAAGTGTTGCTCAAAGACAAGCCGCTCCTGCTGTGCGTCATCTTGTGGGCGTTGACCAGCGCCGCTCTGCTGTACATCTTCTCCCCACTCAGCGGTCTCTACCCGGCGCGCTGAAGCGCACAGCCGGCATGGCGATCATTCCCCCACCCGGAACCAGCCCCTTTGCCTCACCCTGCACCCCGCCATTTATTGCATCTGCCAGACATGCCCGATCTGCCGAATCTACAACGCAAGCCCTATTGACTACCTAGAACTTCTGTGCTATAATAGAACAAACGTTCAGCATGGAGGTTGCACCATGGCAGAGAGGCGTCCTGCACGCGGGAGAGCGGAGCTGACGCGAATCAGCGTAACCGGCTCCCGCGATTTTTATCAGGTGCGCAACGGCAACGGCCTGCCCGTGCGCGTGTGGCGGGCACTCGACGGCCTGATATGCGAGTGCGGTTTGCCCGGTTGCGTGCACATCGAGAGCCTGCGCATATGCGGCTTCTTAGAGGACCCGATGCAACAATCACAGGCGGCGTGACGTTTGTTCGAACGGGCAAGGTAAAGCGATGAGGCGATATCGTAGCGAGACAGGTTAGAGTGCGAAAGGAGACAGAGTTGGACGAGAACATGAGCCGGAACCAGAGCCATAGACCCACCAAGTTGTCACCAGAGGTTTACGTATACGCCACCAGCAAGCATTTCCTCAACGTGTACGATGCGCTCAGGATAGACAAGTTCAAAGTGGAAATCGCAGGCTACGACCCCACGACCAACCGCCAGACCGGCTGTGCCAGCGCATGGCTGGACAAGGACGACCTGCGCCTGCTGGCACATCTAGTATGCACCCGGCTGTTCGTGCCCATCACCGGCGGGCGGTGGGAGCGCTACGGTGGCAGCCAGAAGGACGACGGTTCCATCGAAAGCCGCACCCTGACAGTGGAATGGGATGAGGGCGAGGCCGGGAGATTCGCGCACTTCCCGTATCGCCTGACCATAACCAACGGGCCGGGCAGGAGAACCAGCACAGGCGGGGTAACCCCCGCCGGTGAGCCCACCGCCAGACTCGCCATGCGCCTGCCCGAGGGGGATATGATGAAGATCATGCTGGCTGTGGGCGATTACTTGCACGCCTATGAGGCCGCCCATCATCATCGCATAGTGGCACAGCGCGTCCGAGAGCTACGCGATAAGCTCGAAGAGAGAGCAAGCCGCTACGAGAACGAATACGAACCCCACGCCGTCGAGCCTGCAAGACCGCAGCCTGCCCACGAACCTGTTGCCCCCATGCGCGCCCAAACGCAAGCTCGACCTGCGGACAGAGCTATAACCGCAGGCGCGCTCCCCGTTGCTCCGGCGCAAGATGGGACCGCACCAACACGACCGCCCCTGAGGGCGGTGCCCGGCGGCAATCGCAGCCGTGACAGGGAGCGCACCCCCAACGCACGCCCTGCCGCAGGCTAAAGCCGGCACGCAGACTAGAGGGCGCATTCAAGCGGCATTTCAGCGCCGGGACTGCGAACTCCATGCACAGGCGTACCAAGAGCGTTATGAGATCTCCAAAGAGAGTTGGCAACATCGTTATAAGCCAGATGGAATGAGGAGTAACTGAGATGGCAAGGACATTGAACAAAGTGATGTTGATCGGGCGGCTGGGCGCCGACCCCGAATTTCGCTACACCAGCACCGGCATGCCGGTAGCTACTTTCCCTATCGCCACTAACCGCCAGTGGGTGGCCCGAGACGGTAGCTTGCAAGAGCAGACCGAGTGGCATAATATAGTGGCGTGGGACAAACTCGCGCAAATATGCGCCGACCACCTGACCAAGGGCCGTCTGGTGTTCATCGAAGGCCGATTGCAGACCCGCTCGTGGGAATCCAACGGCCAGAAGATGTACCGCACCGAGATAGTGGCCTCCGATATGCTCATCCTCGACTCCAAGAGCGGGGGCACACCGGAGCCGGACACGCCGGTGGCCGCCACCATGGCAGCCGGTGAGGGCGAGGCCGCTGGCGTGCCCCGCGCCGCCGAGGCGCTCGAAGCTGAAGCCGATGACTGGCAGGACCCGGACGAATTGCCTTTCTAGCCTAGCACCACCTCATGAGAACACAGCCGGTTGACCACGCAGCCACAGGCACGGATGCCCTCACAATCCAGCCGCTGGAAACCCTTGATGGCGTGGTGAAGACCATCACCTATGTTAACGAGGAAAACGGCTACACCATCGCCCGCCTGAAGGTGCCCAAACACAAGCCCCTCATCACTATCACGGGCAGTCTGCCGGGGATCAGCGTAGGCGAGGGGCTGAGAGTGGAAGGCCGGTGGATCAACCACCCGCAGTATGGCCGCCAGTTCGTGGTGGAGCGATTCCAGCAGGCCACCCCCGACACCCCTGCGGGACTGAAGAAATACCTTGGTTCGGGCCTACTCAAGGGGGTGGGCCCGGTCATAGCCGAGCAAATAGTCAATACGTTCGGGCTGGATACCATAAGAGTGCTGGACGAGGCGCCGGGCCGTCTCATGGAAGTGCCCGGGTTGGGCAGGCGCAAAGCACAGGCTATCGCCGAGGCATGGGCCTCGCGCCGCGCTCTGAACGAGTTGATGCAGTTCTTGCAGGGCGAGGGCTTGCCCGTGGCGCTGGCCGTGCGCATCATGCGCAAATATGGCACCGCTGCCGAGAGCGTGGTCCGCCTGCAACCCTACCGGCTGGCCGCCGAAGTGTACGGTGTGCCATTCGAGGTAGCCGACGCGTTGGCCGCCCGCTCAGGTGTGAAAGCCGATGCGCCCCAGCGCATTGGAGCGGGGCTGGCACAAGTACTGCGCGACGCTGCGGACTCCGGCCACACCTATCTGCCCGCACATGAGCTTGTGGGCAGGGCTTCACGCCTGCTGAAGCTCAGCCCCGATCTGCTGGCACGCTCCCTGCCGTCCATGCAAGATGAAGGCTTCGTCGTGCTTGAGCGGGACCCGGCCGGTACAGGTGGCATCTCCGAACGGGTCTACCTGCCCGCCCTGCACGCCGGTGAGTTGGCCGTGGCTGACACCTTGCGAACTTTGTTGACCGCCAGGCATGACCGGCTGGCCGATTTCAAACGGCTGGATTGGGCAAGCGCGTGGCGATATCTTGGAGCACAGGGGACCGTGCACCTGTCGGACCGGCAGAAAGAGGCTGTGCGCGCGGCGTTGGAAGGGCGAGTGGTGGTCATCACAGGGGGTCCGGGCACCGGCAAGACCACCGCCTTGCGTGGTTTGGTGCGGTTGGTCATGGCAAAGGGGCACACGGTGGCTCTGGCCGCGCCCACAGGGAGGGCCGCCAAGCGGCTGGCCGAGGCCACCGGCGCGCCGGCAAGCACCATCCACCGCCTGCTCGAACTGCGGCCCGGCGGCGCATATGAGGTGCGCGAGCCGCTGGACGCCGACCTGATAATCATCGACGAAGCCTCCATGATGGACCTGTCGCTGGCCTCGGCGCTGTTTCGTGCAGTGCCGCCCGGCGCGCACCTCGTGCTGGTAGGAGACGCCGATCAACTGCCTCCGGTGGGCGCGGGCGCGGTGTTCCGTGACATCATTGCCAGCAGAGTGGTGCCGATCGTGAGGCTGGATGCGATATTCCGTCAGCCCGAGGGGAGCGCTATCGTCAGCAACGCCCACCGCATCAATCAAGGCCTGTTGCCACGGTTTGGTGGCGAGATCAAAGACTTCTTCTTCCTGAACGAGCGTAGGGCCGCCGAGTGTGCCCGTCTAGTCGTGGAACTGGCCGCGCACCGCCTGCCCGGCCACTACGGCTTCGACCCGGTGGAAGACATACAGGTCATTGTGCCCATGTACGCAGGGGTGTGTGGGGTGGATGCGCTCAATGCCGCCCTGCAAAAGGCGCTCAACCCCGCCCACCCATCAAAAGACGAGCGCCGCTTCGGCAGTCGCGTGTTCCGCGTGGGTGACAAAGTTATGCAGGTGGTCAACGACTATGACCGTCAGGTGTCCAACGGCGAGATGGGCCGCATCTCTCGCATTGATCTGGAAGAGCAGATCGTGCTGGTGTCCTTCGACTCCGACCTCGCCGTGCCCTATACATTTCAGGAGCTTGATGAGCTTACCCACGCATACGCCATCTCGGTGCACAAAGCGCAGGGCAGCGAGTATCCGGCGATTGTCATGCCCGTACTGCCCCAGTATGGCCGCCTGTTACAGCGCAACCTGCTGTACACCGGAGTGAGCCGAGCGCGCAGTCTGGTGGTGCTGGTGGGGTCGGTGGACGCCCTCAAACGTGGCGTGGACAACGACACCGCAACTCGGCGCTATTCCTCTCTCGTAGAGCGGCTGCGCCGGGTCCTCGGTTAGGGGGATTCGTGGTGTCCCCAATGCCCCAACCCTCTTGCTAATACTGCAATTTACGTAATTCCGCTACTTCTCTTACGTAAACTGCTACAGAAATGGCGCTCACCTATTGACTCCATGTCGCTCCCTCTGTTATATGACCCTGTGTCATAACCGGGGAGGCAGGCGATTGCCGCTTGACGGCAGATAGTGGTGACCTGCCCCACGGCCCTTTTGCAAGGAGGGAGAACACAAATGAATAACAAGTTCGCGGGGCTACGCCTGAACAGGCGTCTGTGCGTGGGCTTACTGGCGATAGCTGCCGTATGCGTGCCGTGGATCAGCGGTTATGGAGGGGCACAGGCCGCGCAGACCAATTCACGGCTGGCGCAGTATCGAGCGTGGATGGTGGAAGCACGCGCCATGTACCCTTATCCGCAAAGCGTGGACAAGATGTACCGCGTGATGATGTGCGAGTCAAGCGGCAACCCGCGCGCCGTGGGCGGGGGTGGCGCGTGGTTGGGCCTCTTCCAGTACGCTCCCCGCACGTGGCGCGGCTCGTGGAACCCATACCGCAATCAAAGCATCTGGGATCCCAAAGCGCAGATATTCGCCACTGCCAAGGCATGGAGCATCGGTATGCAGAGCCATTGGTCCTGCTATTATAAGACGGCAGGCAAATAAAGAGTCTGGAGAATACAGCACAGCAGCGAGGCGACCCCCGACGGGTCGCCTCTATTTGCCCGCCTTGATGTACAGAGGCCATGTCACTGTCTTGACAGCGAACGGGTCTCCCCATGCCTCGGCGAGTTGAGACGCTATGAGGTCAACCGGGTCAGACCCATGCCGCTCGATATACCTGCGGACGGGCGACCAAGTACGCAGGTAGGCCAACATATCCTCAAGCGCCCAGTCTAGTTTGATCTCGAACCGCGGCATCGGTATCTCGTCGAACGGGAAGGCGAGCGAACGATACCCATCATCAACGAACTTACGCTCTTTTGGCCAGTACGGGCCTATCGTGCCAGAATAGAACGACTCCAGTATTTCATCCACGCGTGGCTCCACCCGACAGAGGGCATAACTCCACACTGCCAACACCCCATCCGGTTTGAGCACCCTCTTCGCCTCTTGGTAGAACTTCGGTATGTCAAACCAGTGCAAGGCCTGAGCCACAGTAACGAGGTCAACCGTGCGCGATGCGATGCCGCTGCGCTCGGCGCGCGCCACTCTGTAGGACACTTTGCTGTGCGGGAAGGCGTTGCGAATCTGCTCCGCGCTGGCGTCAGTGGCTATGACGCAGTCGAAGTACGGAGCGAGACCAAGCGCCGCCTGCCCGTTGCCGGTGCCGCAGTCCCACGCCAGTTCATGCTCGCGGGTTAGCGACGCCAGATGCTCGAACAGCTCTGGGGGATAGGTCGGGCGGTGGCGGGCATAACTGCTTGCGTGAGCAGAGAAATAGTCTTTGAATTCGTCTGATTGTGCCATTTGTGCCCCCCTATTGATTCTTGGGCCGTTTGCAGGCGGTGGCTGCCCGCGCCCGGTCTAAAAGGTCACCACCCGCCGCTGGAACTGCCGCCACTGCCCCAACTACCGCTGGACGAGCCACCCCCACCGAACGTACCCCCGGACGAGCCGCCTCCGGAGAAGCCTCCACCGCCTCTTCCACCGCCTGAAAAACCACCGCCCCATGGGGTACCCCACGGGCCGCCCCAGCCCCTGCCTGCGCGCCTGCGCCCCCCGCCTCCGAGCAGCGATCCTATCACTGCGGCGGCTATGGCCTGTTCAATCGCCGCCTGTTCTCTGGCACGCCGCTCGTTGTAGCGCCGCACCTCGTCCTCGGCAACGGACAGCGCACGCCTCGCCAGTGCTTCGGCCTCGCGGGCATCGGTTGTGATGGATTGGAGTGTGCGCTCGTCTACTCCATCTTGCCATGCAGGCAGTGCGTTTACCGCTTGCTCAAGCATCTCCCAACTTCGTCTGCTGAGCACGCTCCGGTTGTTGTTCAGGTAGGATGCCACCTCCCGTATAGTGGAGTCGGCGCTCTCCAGTGCGTGGGCGGCCTGCGCGCGCAATTCTTCCATGCGGGCGAATTGCTGTTGTGCTTGCCGGTACGCCTCGTCGGCGGAGTGTTGCACTGCGCCAAATATGGACGAAGCCTCATCCAAAGCCTCGGCACGCTGTACATCCTCCAGCCCACCCCGCTCGGCCTGCTCCACCAGACGGTGTGCGCGTTTCAGGTCTTCCTGCGCCCTCGCCAGTACATCGAAGAGATCGGGCTTTACGTCCTGTCGGTGCACCGAAACGAAGTTGAGAGCACGGCTCAGGCTGGCATTGGCCTGTTGCGACAGGGTTTGAGCGCGCAGGCGGCGGGCTTGCATGGCTTCCTGCTGGCTGCGGGCATCGGCGAGGGCTTTATCCGCAAGGTCATTGGCCTGACGGGCCAGCGCCACCACCCGTATCCAGTCGGGCTTGCCGGCGGCTATCTCCTTTCTGGCTTGAGCCAGCAGTTCCTCCGCTTCAGAGAGCGCCTTGGCGGGCGCAGCGTTGATGTCCGGGTCGTACCGTGCCACGAACGCTTTGCCCGCGGCTATGTCGCGCTCGGCAGCCTCGATCTCAGCCTGAGCGGTGCGCTGGCTCTCCCGAATGTGGTTGAGTCGCTCAATGATGGCCGTTATCAATTCGCGGGCGCGGGCCAAGAGAGTGTCGGCCTGTTCAATTAGCCGTTGAGCGCCCTCGAAATCCTGAGGGGAATCCGGCGACAGGGAGTTGAGTGCGGTGGCTTGTTGCCACAGCGCGAAGGCCTGATCAGCGGCGCGCTGGGCCTCGGTGCCGTTGCCCCGTATATCCTGCCATGAACTCTCAGCATACTCGTCCACTTGATCGAAGGCCTTGGCTCCCTCTTGAATGTAGGCGCGCACCTCTTCGCCGGCCGCATGGAGCCGGGCCAGCGCCTGCTGGTTGGCCTCGTGCAGGGCCGTGGCCCGGTCAACCGATGCCCCCGCCTGATCTATCATGTGCAGGGCAATGCCGAGCGCTTGGTCGAAGCCGCCCGTGTCCGTATCCGTGCGTGTGCCGGGGGCAGGGATATCTTCCAGCAGGCGGGCGGCGTCAGATAGCCTATCCAGCGCCTGCCTGAAGAGCCCATCGCTGTGGGGCAGTTTGAAACCTCTGGAGCGGGCCTCGGCCAGCTTTGTGCGTGCCTGTGCCAGTGCCTGATAAGCTTGAGAGAGGGCGCGCACCTGCGCCCCCACCCTCTCGGCCGACGATCGCGCGGCTCTGGCCGCGTCGTAGGCTCGCAGAGCCATGGGCGGCCTAGAATCCAGCGCGCTTTCCGCCTCGGCCAGCCTGCTGTGCGCCTGCCGGAGCACGCGGTCCGGTTGTGGGGTGTAGAGGTCCGGGGCCGCCGCAGCCAGATTCACTAACTCATCATTGGCTGCGGCTATCGCTTTTTTTGCCGCGTCTGTCTCCGGGCGCGCCGAAGTCGCCTGCGCCTCCACCTGCCTGCTCAGTTCCGCCAGATGGCGGAGGAAGTCGGCGGCTGCGCGCACATCGTTCTGCACAGCCTGATACTGCGAAATGGCCCATGACATTTCTTCTTCGGTGGTGAACCGGCGCTGACCCAAGTCATTGTACACCGCTAAAGCCTGTGCCAACCGGTCGTAGGTCTGTTTGTACCGGTCGGTGATCTCGGCGAGTTGGTCGGGGCGCTCCTGAGCGAGCGACAGCACAAGGAAGCGGTATTGCAGTTGTTCCTCGGGGTTGGCGGGGAAGTCGAGGTCGGTGATCATGTCGGCGGCCACGTTGCGAGCCTGCGTCAATTGGGCTTGCAAGGCGCGGCGGCGGGCAGCAGCTTGCTGAGCTTGCCTGTAACGCCGCCACAGCATGGGGCCGAGTACGGCAAGCGCCCCCACCGCCAGCAGCACCACCAGACAGATGATGAAGGCATTGGCTATGGCGGTGGTGTCCACCTGCGTGATGGTCGCGGGCTGTGGCGTGGGCGTGGGAGGTGGGTTCCTGTACAGGTCTATCTCGCGGGCCGCCTGCTCAAAGGTCTGCGCGAAGGCCTGCGTATAATCCCCGCCCGCCAGATCAGGTTCGAGGTAGTGGGTGCGGAGGTAGTCGGCCAGTGTGCCAGTGCTGCGCGGCTGCTCCATTATGGGCTTGAGCCGATCGCCGAACACGATGATATCCCTGCGTATGTCTAGCACCACGACCACAGCGAACAGGTCGGGGTCTACCAAACCGCCTTGGCTGAGACCGTAAGCGGCTATGGCCGAACGGGCGAATGTGTCTATGTCCTGCCCGAAACTGCTGCGGGCCAGCACCGCCAGCGGCTGAACGCCTATCCGCTCCAGCCGGACCGCGGCCTGATTCACCCGCACTCGGTCCAACCTGCCGGTGTCGTCGGATACCACCCCATCCAGAGGCGGCCAGACCTGCAAGGCTTGGGCCGGCGCGCCGGCCACAGGCGCTATCGGCCACACCAACCACACCAACCACACCAGCCATACCAACCACATACCTCTCAGCAGATTGCGCACGCGACCCCGCCCGGGAGGCACCCGGTGCACGCTGTGGGCGTTTTGGGGCGTAGCGGGCGCTGAGTCAGGTTGGGCGTGTGGGAGTGGGAACAAACCGAACACTTCCTAGGTGCGGCGCGCACCGTCTGGGCCGGGCAATTTGTACCCGGGACCGCTCATAGCGGGCGCAGTGAACATGCGGATGAACTCAGGCTGCTCCATCAATTGCTCATTGGCAGGCAGGAACAGGCTGGAGAGCAGGCGGAGCGCTTCTTCCTGACGCGCTTGGTCATCGCGGTAAGCCAGCTTTATGGTGTCCAGCAATATGCCCTCGAATAGCCCCGCTATCTGCGCGTTGTACCTGTATGGCATGGTCTTGTCGTTGACCTGTGCGATCTGAGGGTCGCCGAGGTTGATCAGAGCGTGCTGCAGAGCAGCGTGGTCACCGGAGCGCAGGGCCTGAGCTATCACCAGTGCGGCCCCTGTGGCGTTGGCAGGGTCGGCGGCCACCCCGCCTACCCCATATAACAGTTGGGCGTGGTACACATGCCGCTGAGCGATCACCTCAGCCTGCTCTTCGATGATGCGGGCGATGTCCTCGGCCAGCGGGACGGGCTGTGCAGGCGGGGTATCGGCATGTTGTGCCTCGCCCGGCGTGCCTTGAATGTGCGTGTTCGCGCCGGCGGCTTGTGCAGTGGGCCGGTCGGGCGGGTTGGGCATATTGTCTGTGCTCATCAAATCTCCTCCATGAAGTTCTACGGAGTGCTAATCAACTGTGCTTGCCAATGCTGTGTCAGTTGATGGAGAAGTGGGTACCGTCTATTGTGCGGGGTCCGGGGCCGGAGGCTAGTGCGCGCAACACCGGCAGTTCGGCCCGCAACAGGTCTACCTCGGATTGCAGGCGCAGAGCGCAACCGGGCATCTCCAGCAGGCGCTGGCGCTGATGCATCGTCACCTGCAAACAGCCCGCCAGTATGTAGGACAGCGCTTCAGGCTCGGTGGGCAGCGGGATGTCTTTGAGCTGTCTGCCGGTGAATTTCATCAGGTGCTGGGTGTACTCAAGGAACATCTTGGTCGCTGTGGATACCAGAGCCGGGTCAGGTGGGGGGCCTTCATCAGGCAGCGCTTTGACCGTGCCCACCAGATAGGGCTTGCTAATGCGGTCGGTGTCCAATATCTGCACGCGCCGCTCGCCCATCGCCAGCATGTTGTAGCGCTTGTCCGCCAATTCGTGCAGTTGCAGTGTCCACGCCACACACGCAATCGAGTGCGGTTCGGCTTGACCCCCTACCTCCACACCTTCGCGGATGAGGGCCACGCAGAAGCGGCCATCGGCGCTTTGCAGGTCCTTCACCATCTGCTTGTAGCGCTCTTCGAAGATGTGCAAGGCGATGGGCATTCCCGGGAAGAGTACCGTGTTTAGAGGGAACACCGGCAGGGTAAACACGGTGGTCTCAGCTGACATATCAGTGTGCCTTCCTACTTCCGGGTGCGAAGCCGACCCTCACCCATACCACCGGGTTTGTTTGTCGGGCTTGTGCGTCGAGGTGTCACCCATAACCCAGATTGGTGCAACGATATTATAGCACACGGCACGCTTGAGCGGCCACAATGGGTGCCGACTTGGGTCCCACCAACAACCGTGGTCTCCAGTCGTTAGTAGTTAGAGCGAACCACCAAGAGTCACCACGGGCACCAAGCCCACTATTGGCGTGGAGCGCGGGCGTCTCGCCCGCAGTTGGGTTGGCTTGCTTCGAGGTTGGCGAGATGCCCACCCGCGCTCCTAATTGTTGGGTGAGTTATAAAGGGGCCCCGAAATGGAGGTTCTTGCGGTATAATTTGTACACCCAATGTGTACACTTAGTGATGCAGAAGCGACAGACATAATTCAAAGGACATCTACTGTCCACCGGTGCATTTTTAGCTCTGCGCCAAGCACATGGACGGAGGCACTGGAAGGACCGCCAGTTTGAAGTTTGAACATCGCTATGACTCAAAAGGATAGCTCTGCAACTGATCTCACAAAGAAAGTCACTCGACACGGCCTACTTATGTAAGGAGGTGTGCCATATGGAAGAGCACAAAGATCTGAGTATAGTTCGGAACGGGACTTCTACGAACGTCCTCGCGGCCTTTGACATCTTGCTGGAGCAGATAGATGCCAAGATGAATTCTCTCAACAGCACCGGCGCTGAGGCCTTTAAAGCTGGCAACTACGAAAAAGCAAACGGATTGCTCAAACAGGCAGATAAATTCAGGTCGTACCGCAATAAAGTTGTAGCTTTGCGTGAGGAATGGCAACGGTTAAGCTTACAGCCAAACTCAAGACCTGTAAGATCCAAGATTAGAACAAGCGGCGGTATGCGAGGAACTTCTAAGCGCCGCGGAGAACGGACCCCGGAACAGGCTTATTATATACCTATCCTTCAAGCTCTTACCGAGCTTGGAGGTTCGGCAAGAGTAAGGGAAGTCCTTCGAAGGGTGGGGCAGCTTATGAGACCTATTCTCAAAGAGAGAGACTATGAGCCCTTGCCGTCAAACCCGCGAGAACTCCGCTGGATCAATACCGCAAAATGGGCTCGAGCCAGCATGGTGAATGAAGGTCTGCTGAGCAATGCTTCCCCTTATGGCGTATGGGAGATCACGGACAAAGGCCGGCAGTATCTGGAACGGGAACGGCACCGACAATGGCAGGCTAATACTCGTAATTAGAGGAGTGTGTGCTGTACCCCGAAAACCGTACATAGAATCGGGCCATCTGTAAGGGCAGCGGCATCAGCTTGCGAAGCTGAACTGCGAACCCGCTCCCTCCAAACAGCCCCGACCTTTACGTTAATCGTAAGTTCTAACCCTTGAACAGGCCCACTTCTTCCTGTTCTTGCTTCTTGCGCCTTTCCAATCTGGCGTCCTCTTCTCCCTCTTCTCCTTCGTCATCTTCCGGTGAAGATGCGGATACGCCTTTCCTCTGCGGACGCGTGGTGTAGTACTTGGACTGTGGGTGATGGGTCACCAGCGCGGCTGTGGACTGCTCAGGCTTGAGCACGTACCCTTCGGTGAGGCCCACCCCGATGGTCTGCTCGGCAGGCAGCACCCTGAGCAGTTTGACCTGCTCGGAGAGGTCCGGGCAGGCCGGGTAGCCCCATGAATAGCGCCTCCCCTGCCATTCGGGCAGGCCCAGCTCGCGCTTCACCAGCCGATGGGTCCATTCGGCCAGCGCCTCGGCCAGCGCCACGCTCAACCCGTGGATATAGTAGCCTTCCGAATAGTGGCCCTCTTTCTGCATCCTCTGCACGACCTCGGTGGCCCGGTCGCCCATGGTCACCACCTGCAAGCCCACCACGTCCATGCGCCCCGAATCCACCGAGGCGAAGTAGTCCGACAGGCACAGGTGCTCGCGGTCGGGCTGGCGCGGGAACGTAAAGCGCACCAGCGGCTCAGGCCGCCCATCTGTAGCCGCCCAACCACCGCCCTGCATGATTGCGGGGTCGTACACCAGCAGGTCGTTGCCCTCGGACTGGCACGGGAAGTATCCATATATGACTTTCGGGGTAAGTATCTGCCCGGCGCGCATCTCTACCTGCATGCGCCGCAGGCGGGGCATCAGCTCTGTCTCCACTGCCCGCTGGTAGTCGGCCCCGTGCAGTTTATGCGCGCCCCATGACAGCCTGAACAGCGACTTCAGGTCCAGACACTCGAACACCTCATCTAATGGGATATGTCGCTGGTCCAGCACCCTGTAGCCCCAGAACGGCGGCACCGGTATGGGCACGTTGGGGTCTACGTTGGAGCGCACCACCGGCGCTCCCGCTTCGTCTGCGCCCTCCGGCAGGCCCGCCGCCTCCCGCTCGCGGAATATGTACGCCTCGCGGTGCTTCTTCTGGACGAACGCCTCGCGCCGCGCCGCGTCGGTGAGCGCGTCCATCACCTCCAGCCCCTCGAAGGCGTCTTTGCAGTAATACACCCCCGGTTCGTAGCGCTTGCCGTCCTCCACGAAGCCGATGCGGTAGCCGAACGGCCTGTTGATGGCCGCCCCGCCCACCAGCACCGGGAAATCCAGCCCGCGCCGGTACAGCTCCTGCACGCACAGGGGCATCTGTTTGGAGGTGGACACCAGCAGGGCGCTCAACCCGATGGCCGTGGCGCCCACCTCCACCGCTTTGTCTATAATTACGTTGATAGGCACCTGCTTGCCGAGGTCGTACACGGTGTAGCCGTTGTTGGTCAGGATAGTGTTGACGAGGCTCTTGCCGATGTCGTGCACGTCGCCGAACACCGTAGCCAGCACCACCTTGCCCTTGGTGTAGCCCTCTTTCTTCTCGAAGTACTTTTCGAGGTGGGCCACCGCCTTCTTCATGACCTCAGCCGACTGAAGCACGAAGGGCAGGATAAGCTCGCCCGCGCCGAACTTGTCGCCCACGTCCTTCATGGCAGGCAAGAGTATGTCGTTGAGCACCGATACCGCGTTCCGCGTTTTGAGGGCTTCCTCCAGCAAATCTTCGATGCCCTCTTTCTTGCGGTGCAGGATAGCGTAGTGTATCTTCTGCTCGACGGGCAGAGAGGCCCATCCTTCTTCCTCTCTGGCCCTGCGCCCCTCGCCCTCCGCCGGTTTGTGCGCCTCGAAGTAAGCGATGTATTCGGGCAGGGCGTTGGACTCGTTGTTGATCAGCCGCTCGGCCAGCAGGCGCTCCTGCTCCGGTATCTCGGCATACGGGGTGATGTGCACCGGGTTGACGATGGCGAGGTCCAGCCCCGCTTCCACGGCGCGGTGCAGGAACACCGAATTGAGCACGGCCCGCGCATAAGGGTCAATGCCGAACGACACATTGCTCACTCCCAGCACGGTGAGCGACCCCGGACACTCGGCCTTGACGCGTCGGATGCCTTCCAGCGTCTCCAGCGCCGAGCGGGCCAGCTCCTCCTGCCCGGTGGTCACCGGGAAGGTGAGCACATCGAATATCAGCGCGTCGGGAGACAGCCCGTACTCCTGCGTGGCGATATCGTATATGCGCCTGCACACGGCCAGCTTGCGCTCGGCGGTGTGTGCCATACCCTCTTCGTCAATGGCAAGGGCCACCACCGCCGCGCCGTGCTCCACAGCGAGGGGCAAGACCGCCTCGATGCGCTCGCGCCCCCGCTCCATGTTGATCGAGTTGATGATGCCCCGGCCCGGATACACCTCAAGGGCGGCCTTCAGTGCCGAAGGCTCGGTGCTGTCGAACATAAGTGGGGTTTCCACCGCGAGGCTGAGCTTCTTGACCAGTTTGCGCATCATCTCGTCTTCATCGGTGCGCTCGGTGAGGGCCACCTGCACGTCCAGCACATGCGCGCCACCCTCCACCTGCTCGCGGGCCACCTGCACCACCCCATCGTAATCTTCGGCCAACAGCAGGCGCTTGACCTTGCGCGACCCCTGCGCGTTCACCCGCTCGCCCACCAGCAGGGGGGGTGGCTCCTGATGCAGGGGCGTAGCCCGGATGCCGCTGGACACGTGCGGCGGGAAGTAGGTGGGGCGTGCCCTCTGCGGTCGGTCGGTGCCAATGGCCTCCACCAGCGCGCGGATGTGTTCAGGGCCGGTGCCACAGCACCCACCCACCACGCTCACCCCGAACTCGGTCACGAACTCGTACAGGGCTTTGGCCATAGGCTCTGGCTGAAGAGGATACACAGCCTGCCCGCCCACGTTGATCGGCAGGCCCGCATTGGGTATGCACGACACCCAGCGCGTGCAGTTCTGGGCGAGGAAGCGGATCGGCTCGCGCATGTGCTCAGGGCCGGTGGAGCAGTTCAGCCCGATCACATCCACCGGCAGGGCCTGAAGGGTGGTCATGGCGGCCACGATGTCGGTGCCCAGCAACATGCGCCCCGACGTGTCCAGCGTGACCTGCGCCTGTATGGGCACCCATCGCCCGCTCTCTTTGAAATACTCGATGGCCCCGTTGATGGCGGCCTTCAGTTCGAGGATGTCCTGTGCGGTCTCGATAATCAACAGGTCGCACCCGCCTTCCACCAGCGGCTTGGCCTGCTCTTTATATATCTCCTTGAGCTGTTGATAGGTGATGTTGGACAGGGTCGGGTCGTCGGCAGATGGCAGGAAACCGGTAGGCCCCATAGAGCCTGCCACGTATCTGGGACGCGACGGGGTGGAATATTCATCGGCCAGCCTGCGGGCCAGCTGAGCGGCGGTGTAGTTCTGGTGGTACACCTCGTCGCCGATGCCGTATTCGCTCAACTTGGGGCGGGTACTGCCGAAGGTGGCAGTCTCCAGCACGTCGGCCCCCGCTTCTAGATAACCTGAGTGTATCTCTTCAATGATGCGGGGGTTGACCACGCACAGATAGTCGTTACAGCCTTCCAGTTGAGGGCCGCCGTACTCCTCCGCCGTCAGGTTATACTTCTGCACCGAGGTGCCCATCGCCCCATCGAAGATCAGCACCCGCTCGCGCAAGCTCTCCAGATACGTCTTTCTGCTCATGAACCAGCTCCCTCCACTTCCTACTGATACCTGCTGTAACGGTGCCGGTATACGGAGCGCGGGTGTGTGGGCAGTGCCGTACCCCAACTACTGCGTGTGATGCGCATATTTGCTTTTGCCCACACAAAGGGCGTCAAACCGGCACCACTGATTGCTTAACAAAAAAGCCTCTCATGGAGAGGCCCTTGTTTTGCCCCTGAACTGAACGGGGGCCAAATCCTTCCCCATAATGGGCTGGGTGGGGCACCGCGCCTTTGCCGGTTGCCGGGTAGGTCAACGAGCCAGTCCTCTCGCTACCGCTCTCGATTTCTATGCACTTTGCCTTAGTCTACCATAGATGGGCGCCAGCGTCAAGCGCCATTGCAACGTCGGGATCGGGGGCCAAGCCCATCCAATATCCAATAGGGGAAAAGGTAAAGAGCCGGGGACACTTATACCTCTACCCCGCACCCAGAGGGCACCCGCCGGCAGGGGGCTTAGATCAGCCCCCTGCCAATCCCCGATTGTTGGTAGAAGCTGCAATGCTACCCTATGCGGTTCCGGCAGTAATCGGGGCTGCAACCCTTGCACTTCCGATAGGCTAGCGCCAGTGGATCAGGATGCTTTCGCGGTTGAACAACTTCACCGCCAACCCAAGCACCGCGAGGTCCACCAACCCAACGGCAACCGCTGTAACCAAGATGAACCCCACGCTCATCTGCACCAGCCCCACTATCTGCCCCACCAGAGCACCCAGTATTGGAAGCACTATCAGCGAGCTGAACTGTTGAGCGCTCTGTGGTTCCCTGACCTTGGACGATATTATGATGCCCACGCCGACCGCCAGCATTGCGAACAGCGGCGTGAGCATCAGCATGCCGAGCACCCACGTAGGGCCTACTATCAGCTCGGCAAATAACGCCCGATCCAACAGCACCCACGCCACCAGCGCAAAGACGTCGAACCCCAGCCACGTAGCCAGCAGGGCCGGCAGGGCCGCCGCCAGCGCCTTGCCGAGCAGCAGTTCCCATGTATGAATGGGCGTGGCAAGCAGTGCCTCCAACGACCGGCTCTGCTTCTCCCCGACGATCGAATAGCTCGCTATGGTCATCGGCACCACCAGCGGTATCAACTGGAACAACAGCAGCAACGGGCTTAGTAGAGCGCTTTGCACCATGGCCGCACCACTCCGATAGGTTGCTTGGTGCCCTTGGGTCCACAGTGGGGCCAGTGTACCCTCTATCTGCGAAGAGGTCGCGTGCAACAGCGCGGACAGCAAGAGGACGGCCACACCCACCGTCACCAGCAACACCGGTGGGGCTAGTATGGTGAACAGCGCAACCTTGTTTCGGCGGAGTTGCGCCCACTCGTTCTCCATGATTGCGGTTACGTGATGGTTCAGCAAGAGCACACCGACCTTACGAGCATGAAAGTGCTACTACCCACTCTTTTCGAAGAGACTGCAAAAAGACAAGAGAAGATAACCTCATCTTACAGCCTCTTTACGACAATTGGCCTAACAGGCACCGGCTTAATCGGACGCGTCGCCATCAAAGCGGGCCACCAGATCGAGGTATGCACGCTCCAGCGGGTACTCGACCTCGGCTACCCGCACTATGTCCGCGCCCAGCGCGACCAGCAGGCGCACCACATGAGGTATCACGTCGTCCGGATCGAGCGCGGCGACCAGCAGTGTATCGTCTGATACCACTACATCACCTACGCCCGGAACCCCGGCTACCAACACGGCCAAGTCGTTCAACGACCGACCCTCGAGTGGCTCATCAGGCTCTCCCGTACTATGCATGCTGGCAAAGCCGGGGCTTGCATCGTCTGTGAGGCTCCTGTCCGCCGCCACGCTCAGGGCCACGGCAAGCCGGGCATCGGTTGGGGCTTGCAGGCGGGCACCCTGCACCTGCCTGACCCGTATCTCCACCTGCCTGCCGTACAGCGAACGCTGCAACTCACGCGGGGTGCCCACCCGCAGCAGTGTGCGCTTGATGATAGCCACCCTGTCGCACAGGCTCTGGGCTTCCGACAGGTTGTGGGTGCACAGGAGAATCGTGCGCCCCTCGCCCCTCAGCGAGCTGATGCAGTCTCGCACCACCTTAGCCCCTTCCGGGTCCAGCGCCGAGGTAGGTTCGTCCAGTATCACTACTTCGGGGTCATGCAGGAGGGCGCGGGCAATGCTCAGTTTCTGCTTCATCCCTTTGGAAAAGCATGCCGTGACATCATGCCGCCTGTCCCACAGGTCGAACAGCTTCAGGTAATGCTCGGCCTGCCTATCGGTCGCCTCGGCGCTCATATCGTAAAGTTTGCCGTAAAACCGCAGGTTCTGAAGCGGCGAGAGGCTCTCGTACAGCCCCGGAGCCTCCGTCATGATGCCCACCCTGCGCCTTATCTCCGTCTGGTGCCTTCGGATGTCGTGGCCGCACACCCATGCGTCGCCGCCGCTGGGCGACAGCAGGCAGGCGAGGATGCGCATGGTAGTGGTCTTGCCCGCGCCGTTAGGGCCGAGCAGGCCGAAGATCTCGCCCTGCCTGATCTCAAGGTTGAGGTCTGTGATCGCTCGGTGCGCTCCAAACCGGCGCTCGAGGCTTTCGGTTATAATCGCGTGCAATGTTACCTTCTGTCCAACGGATAGTGCAGGCCGGGCTGTAGGCCCAATGTGGCAAGAGGCCAGACCCGGTGGGTGCGCCTCTTGCCTCAGCTATTATACCCTTTTGGCCGGCACCGGCCAATGCCAAGCCGGTACTAGTAATTATAGGACTTTATTCTAAGGCTCAGTCTCCGCCGTGAATCTCGCCAAGCCGTGTTATACCGATCCACCCATAGTGCCGATTTATGGCACTATGGGTGCAATAGAGGGAAGGGATTTGGAGAGGGCTGCGTCCTCCTCGGCCCTTCTCTTTCCTCAACATGTTGCATGAATCTGCAGTAAGGCTATAAATTGTGGGGGGAAGACAAGTGTCCCCCACTTGTAACCCCGCACCCCCACGCCCAGAGGGTACCAGTCGGCAGGGGCGCTCCCCTGCACCCCGGTATTTATTGCCTGTGCTCGGATAATTGGTATTAGAGATGTCGCTTCACAGCATATACTGTGAGGATTGCGCCTCTGCCAGCGAGGGCCATCGCGGGCACATACAACAGGCTGAGCAGGCCCAGCGGCACCGCTGTAGCCAGCGCCAGCAAAGCCTGACCACGACCAACCTCGCGGCTGCCCCTGCCGCTGCCGTCGAGCAGTTTAGCCGAGCGCGTCCTCAGCAGGTCGTACAGAAGGTTATGGGGCAACCCCAACTTGTTCTGCACCGTCTGCACGAAGCCAAAGAAGCTGTATTCGGGGGCAAACCACTCACGGCGCAGCACTTGGAGGCCCACCCCGCGCAAAGCCCCCTCCAGAGTGCGAGGCGTGAAATGGGTGAGATGCCTTGGCACGTCCAAATGGAACCAGTGCCTCCGGCCCCAACGCGCTTCCCAACTCCCAAAATTGGGCACGGACAGCACTAACATGCCACCCGGTTTGAGCAGGCGGCTCACTTCACTCAGAGCGGCGAGCGGGCAGTGCATATGCTCCAGCACATGCCACAGGATGATGAGGTCAAACTCGCCACTGCGGAACCCGATTTCTTCCAACCTTGCGGTGAACACCGGTAGTTTAAGGTAGTGGCGGGCGTAGGCCGCTGCATCTTCGCTGAGTTCGGTGCCAACCGCTTCCCAGCCGCGCTGTCGAAGCTTGTTGAGCAACAGGCCCCGCCCGCAACCTATATCGAGCACTTTACCCGGCGCAACCCCGCGCACAATCCTCGCTGCGCGATACGAGTACAGCCTGTCCAGCGCCCACTCTACCGGAGAGGCAAAGCGCCTGCCCACGCCATAATACCTCCGGGGGTAGTACCGCACAATCTCTTCCGGCGAAGGGGCGGGCTCGGTCACGTATAGCCTGCATACCGAACAGCGGGCAACAACGAACCCATCGCCTGTTATGTAGTCGCGAGCCGAAAAGACCGGCTCGGTCTGGTGGTCGGCATCATGGCACCGCGAGCCAAGGGTAGCTTGCCTGTCGTTCATGTGAGCATCGGTCCTGAAGTATTTTGGTGTGGTGAGCATAACTCAGTTGCATGCCTGCCCCGGCAGAATCGAGAGCCTATCACAGTTCCGCCGAGCGGTCGGCTATCTTCCTCTGGACCATGGCAAGGAACTCGACGAAAGGCAGGTCGTTCTGCTGGCTGCCATCGCGCCTGCGGACAGACACCGTCTCGCCTTCCATCTCCTTGTCGCCCACCACCAGCATGTAGGGCACCTTCATCAATTGGGCGCGGCGTATCTTGGCGTTCATGCGGTCGTTGTCCACGTCGGCCTCGGCTCGGATGCCCAGCCCACGCATATTCTTTTGCAGACGCAGGGCATAATCGTTGTGGTGTTCCGAGATAGGTATGACCCTCACCTGCTCAGGCGACAGCCACACCGGGAAGTTGCCCGCGTAGTGCTCCAACAGGAAGCCGATGAAGCGCTCGTGCGTGCCCAGCGGCGCGCGATGGATCACCAGAGGCATCTCTTCCTTACCATCGCGGTTCATGAAGGTCAGGTTGAAGCGGGCCGGCTGGGCGAAGTCCACCTGATTGGTAGCCAGCGTGAACTCGCGCCCGATGGCGCTCCATATCTGCACGTCAATTTTGGGTCCATAGAAGGCCGCCTCGTCCGGCACCTCCACGAACGGCACGTTGCCATCGCGCATCGCCTTGCGCACCATGTCTTCGGTCTTGAGCCACAGGTCGCGATTGTCCACGTATTTCTTGCCCAGCCCTTTCGGGTCGTGCAGGCTGAGGCGCATCAGGTAGCGCTCGATGCCAAACAGCCGGAAGTAGTCCAGATACATGGCTATCACGCCCATGAACTCGGTCTCGAACTGCTCTTCTGAGCAGTAGATGTGAGCGTCGTTCATGTGCAGGCAGCGCGAGCGCATGATGCCGAACAGCTCGCCGCTCTTTTCATAGCGATAGCAGGTGCCGTACTCGGCCAGCCGGATGGGCAGGTCTCGGTAACTACGCGGTTTGGACGCGTATATCTTGTGGTGGAAAGGGCAGTTCATCGGCTTGATGTAATAGCGCGCGCCCTCCAGCTCCATGGGTGGGTACATGCTTTCGGCGTAGTAGGGCAGATGGCCGCTTCGGATGAACAGGTCCTCCTTGGTGATGTGAGGCGTGAGCACACGCAGATAACCAGCCTGAAACTCCCTCTCCTTTGCCAACTTCTCCAGTTCCTCGGCTATGACTGCCCCGGCGGGCAGCCACAGGGGCAGGCCCGGACCCACTTCTTCGTCAAAAGTGAAGATCTCGAGGTCCTTGCCCAGCTTGCGGTGATCGCGCTTGCGGGCCTCTTCCAGCATGTGCAGGTAAGCTTCGAGGTCCCTGCGGCTCTTCCACGCCGTGCCGTAGATGCGCTGGAGCATGGGGTTGTGCTCGTCCCCGCGCCAGTACGCACCGGCCACATTGAGTAGTTTGAAGGCATCGGGCGGTATCTGGCCGGTGTGCTCCACGTGCGGCCCCCGGCACAGGTCTTCGAAGCCGTCGTGACGGTAGGTGCTGATTTTGGCCGGGCCACGCACCTCGTTGCCGTACTCATCAACCTCGCCTCTGGCAAGGCCTTCTATCAGTTCGAGCTTATAGGGCTGGTCCTTGAACAGCTCACGCGCCTCTTCGGGGCTGACCTCTCGGTAAACGAACGGGTACTTGCCCGCGATGATCTGGCGCATGCGTCTTTCGATTTTCTCAAGGTCTTCGGGCGTGAAGGTGCGAGGCCTGCCGCTTTCGTCCCTGCCCAGATCGAAGTCATAGTAAAAACCATGCTCAATGGGCGGACCGATGCCCAGTTTGGCGTCGGGGTACAGCTCAAGCACGGCCTGAGCCATCACATGCGCCGCGCTGTGCCTGAGCCGGTACAGTTCGTCTTTCTCTTTCTGCTCGGCTTGCCCAACGTCCTGCTCTTGCTCTTGTTCTTGTAGAGTATGGCTCATTTCTCACCTCCAAACAAAAAGCCCCTCGCCCGATATCGGGACGAGAGGCATCGAATACACCCTCACGTGGTTCCACCCGAGTTCGGTGCCCCATGCCGATTCGTACATGGGGAGCACCCTCGTTGGGGCCGGTAACGGGGCCAACCGATACCGCATACTCACCCTGCACGGGCTTTCTGCGATATGGCTCACAGGTGGTTTTCGCCGGTTGCGATGCGATAGCGGCTCTCAGCCTTGGGCCTCTACTCTCTGTCGCCCGCCAGACCGGCTACTCGTCCTGATCAACGCCTGTTGAATCTTAGGTTGAGTAAGATTATAGCACCCCATGTGCTGTGCGTCAAGTAGCTGTACCTGACATCCAATCATAACTGATGCACGTTCATGCATGATGTTTAGAAAAGGGGAGGGCTATGTCCTCCCCAAACCCCCTATTGGATGAATATGCATCGGGGACCAAACCCACCACTATGGGGGAAGCAAGGAGCGGGGATATGTGTACCCCGCACCCACAGAAGTTGTCAGCTCGCACGACTTGACATATTTTCGGGTGTAATGTAGACTCTTCCAGTAATCGAATAGAAATCGAGAGCGGTAGCGAGAGAACTGGCTCGTTGACCTACCCGGCAACCGGCAAAGGCGCGGTGCCCCACCCAGCCCCGCATTGAGCACGGGGGAAGGATTCGGCCACCCACTCCAACATCAGGCATCGAGTCGGGCGGCAAACCGGGTGCCTCTCCGTGTAGAGGCACTTTTGTTATCCGCGACCTTTCCCCACTTCAAGTATGTGGAGGATAAAGATATGGATAGTGCCAGCACGAGCACGAGCACCAATACCGATACCGGCACCACCGCTTCGCGTGAACAGCACCCCTTCCTCATCAGGTTGCAACAGCCCGGACCGATAATATGCGACGGGGCGATGGGTACGATGCTGTACTCGATGGGCGTGCCCGCTAACAGTTGCTTCGACGAGTGCAACCTGTCCCAACCCGAACTGGTACGCAAGATCCACGAGGCCTACATCCATGCAGGTGCCGAGATCATAGAGACCAACACCTATGGGGCCAACCGTTTCAAACTGGCCGCCTACGAATTGGCCGACAAGGTGCACAAGATAAACATTCGGGGCGCAAGGCTGGCACGCGAGATGCGCGAGGTGAGCGGCCAGCCCGTATTCGTGGCCGGAGCCGTGGGGCCTTTAGGCAAGCCAATACAGCCGGTGGGCCTGATCCCGGTGCTCGAAGCGCGGGCTATATTCAGAGAGCAGATCGAGGCCCTGCTTGAGGGTGGGGTGGACCTAATCATCCTTGAGACGTTTCGAGACCTTGAAGAGATGCGTCAAGCCCTGATCGCCACCAGAGAGGCCTGCGACCTGCCGGTGATTGCCCAAATGACCTTCGCAGAGGACGGGCGCACCCAGATGGGCAACACCCCGGAAGAGATAGTGCGTGTGCTGGAAGAGCTGGGGGCCGACGTGATAGGCGCCAACTGCTCGACAGGCCCCCAGCGCATGGCTCAGGTGGTGGAGCAGATGTCCCACTTTGCCCATCGGCCCCTGTCTGCCCTGCCCAACGCAGGCTGGCCAGAGATGGTGGGCGGGCGCATCGTATACGTGTCCACCCCCGACTACATAGCCCAGTTCGGCAAGAGGATGGCCGAGGCCGGAGTGAAAATACTAGGGGGGTGTTGCGGCACCACCCCGGCACACATCAAGGCGCTCGCCGACTGCCTGCGCGAGCTTCGGCCCACCGGCACCGCACCATCGGACAACGGCACGCAAACCCCAACACAAACCTTGATCAGAGAGACCATTCGGGTGGAGCACCACGAGGCGCCCATGTTGCGCGAGGCCGCGCCGCTGGAAGTAAGCGAAGAACGCGAGTCGGTGCACACCTTACCCGGATCGTTCGGCTGGAAGCTGGGCAAAGAATTCGTGGTGAGCGTAGAGCTGGCTCCCCCACGGGGCATCAACCCGGCCAAGGTGCTGGCCGGAGCGCACATGCTCAAGGCCAGAGGGGTGGACGCCGTCAACGTCACTGACAGTGCGCTGGGGCGGGCGGCCATGAGCGCGCTGGCCGTGTCCTACCTGATCCGGCTGGAGGTGGGTCTGCCTGTCATCCCCCACTTCACCACCCGCGACCGCACGTTGATGGGCATTCAGGCCGAACTGCTGGGCGCGCATGCCATGGGCATACGCCACATCCTCGCATTGACGGGTGATGCCCCCAACCCTGTGGACCGCATGGGGTCGTCGGCGGTGTTCGATATAGACTCCATAGGGCTGATCAAGCTTTTGACCAAGCTCAACAACGGCGAGGACCTCGCAGGCAACAGCATCGGCGGCACCACCGACTTTCTCATCGGGTGCGCGTTCAACCCCACGGCGCGTGATCTGCCCCTTGAGCTTGACAGGCTGGGCCAGAAGCTGGAAGCAGGCGCGCACTTTGTGATGACCCAGCCGGTGTACGATCTGGAGCTTGTGGAGCGCACGCTGGAGGTCGCCAGACAGTTCAGGGTGCACATCCTGCTGGGCATACTTCCCTTGCAGAGCCATAAGCACGCCGAATTCTTGCACAACGAGGTGCCGGGCATCGTCATCCCTGATTTCGTGATGGAGCGCATGAAAGAGGCCGGGCCTAATGGCCGGCAGGCCGGCGTGGAGATGGCTCAGGAAATACTCCGGTACGCCTACAATCGCTACGCCGGCGCGTATCTGATGCCTTCGTTTGGCCGGTACGAATTGTGCGCCAGCGTGCTGGATGTGCTGCCCCGTTTCGCGCCTACCATATCAGCCTGACCTCTCCAGTTGTTGAGCCTGCCGCAAGGCCACTTGGATGAGCCGCCTCTGCCTGCCCGGCAGGCCCACGGGGAG
This sequence comes from Chloroflexia bacterium, assembly GCA_034437815.1. Taxonomy (GTDB): domain Bacteria; phylum Chloroflexota; class Chloroflexia; order QHBQ01; family JADMIH01; genus JADMIH01. The sequence continues at coordinate 46,438 of DAOTTC010000006.1, forward strand.
CTGATCCGGCGGGAAAAACCTTGCTTCGGCTATTTCGGCGTTGGGAGCGAACGTGGAGAGGTCCTGCCCTTGTGCCGGGCGGCACGCGAATATCATGTCTACCAGCCTGATATCAAAGTGGGCGCTCGCAGACAGCAGGCCCTGTATCTCGACATCCAGCCCTGCCTCCTCCTTGACTTCCCGTCGCAGACAGTCTTCCAGACTCTCCCCGGGCTTGAGGCCGCCGCCGGGCAACCCCCATGGCTGCGTGCGCCGGTAAGTATGGCGTAGCAGAAGCACACGACCCTGCTCGTCGCGCACCAGCGCCTGCACCCCTACCACAAACTTGGGGTTCAGCAGCCATATGAGCGCATAGCGCACACTGCGCTTGAAAGGGATACGGCCCCACAGCCACACGAGCAAGTCTCTCAACCCTGCACCCCGGCCTACAATCACGTACCAATAACATCAAGGCGCCGAACTGTCGAGCACCGCCTCGCCGGTGAAGGCATCGAAGAAGATGAACGTCTGGCTCCCGCTCCCGGAGCCGGGGATGAACAGTTCGTATGCCAGTCTGAGCGGGCCGCCCCCGGAGGGGGGCGCAGGCAGCGGGCCAAGGCCCAGACCATCCGGCGCCAATAAGGCTATGCCTGTGTTCTCGGCATTCCCTCTGGCGCCCGCCCTCACCGCGATGTCGTCGGAGTCCACCAGCCCGGACAGGTTGAGCTTCGCCAGATCAAGCGCCTGCATGTCGGGTGTGGAGAAACCTTGCAGCACCTCCTCGGTTACCGCACCCTCTTTCACCATGTCTACGTGCGTGCCGTCCATGCTAATGGCCATTGCCCCATTGATAGATGGGGAGAAGGCCAACAACGTCCAGTTGCGCCCTTTACCTCCGGGCGTGGGTTCGTTCACATCAGGGTCGCCAAGCCCCACCGCGAGCAGATTCTTTTGCTGGCCGGGGCGCACATTGGCAAGCATGCCCAGTCGGGCATCGGCCTGCCAGCGAAGCGCCTGAGGCTTGAGCCGCGCCAGCGCCTGAAGTGCGGTTATCTCTTCCCCTCGGCTGGTGGCCGTCACCGGCGTGGGGCTTGGGGCGCTGTCGTCGGGGGTGGGTGGAGGGGTAGCCGGGGCGACGTCAACCGGCGTGCCGGCGGGCGCGGGTGTGGGCGCCGTGGTGGGCCGGTCAGGTGGGGGCGCGCTTGTGCTGATTGCAACGGGGGTAGCAGTAGATGCCACTGCCACATCCGTTGCCGTGGCAGGCCCACCCACCCCGGGGGTGGAGGTAGGTTGTAGGGGCGGTGCGCCCACCGAGTCGCATGCGACGAGCACTAACGTGGTTGCCGCTGTAGCTGTGATGACGACCATCAGCAGTCTCAGGAGCGCAATGGCCGGCTTCGCAGGGCTGTGACGATGTGTCAAGACGTTTTCTCCTCTTGTGCTCTTCTCAATTTCGCGACCTGCCGATCGGCCCGGTTTCGGCTACGCGACATCTTTCACCACCAGTGCGCCGTTCAATGCCATATGGTAAAGAAATATAGCGTGCATAAGGTCGCCATCGTGCGGCATGGCCCCGATTGACCGCGCCACCTCCACCGGTAGGTCGTAAGTCTGCACACAGTTGGCGGGCACGATGACGTTGGAGCGCTTGCCCTGAGCATTGGCGCTGAGCTTCAGGTGCATGACGAGCTGGTACAGGCACAGGTCGGTGCAGTCGCCCACGCACAAGAAGGTGTTGAGATTGGGCCGCTCGGCGAGCCACCTGTCCATATCTGTGTGCAGGGCAGGGTGCAGAGAGTTCTTATGGATTATTTTGAACCGGTCGGAAAACGGAAGAGAGGCCAGTGCCTCTACCGTCTGGGCTTCTTCGGTCTCGCGGATGCAGTGGGGGCCGAACTGCTCGAATTCAGGCGCATCCGGGCTGTGATATTCCTGCACGAGAGCAAATTCGCGCACACCCAGTTCGTAAGCGCGTCTGAACAGTTCGGCGCTCGGCTCGACTATGCTTGCTATGCGTGGCGAGGCCAACCTGCCCTTGTAGCAGAAACCGACCACCAGATCGGCGCTGATCACGGCCATATTTTCAGGCGTGATGTTTTTGTCGCGCATGAAACTCTGCAAATCAAGGGTCTGTAAGCCCGACAGCCAGCCATCCAACCAGTCAAGGAAGGGCTTGCTCTTAGTAGCGAGGTCTGCGCTCACAGCAACGGCTTGAGGGCTACCTGCGGTCATGGTGACACCTCCTCTCCGCCAGATAAGGCCATAATCGGTCCTATATTGTCCTATATTATAGTATAGCCCAAAACGTAAAAGGGTTGGTTACGCATTACGCCCCACGTATTTGATATAATGCTGATAGGATGGATGCTGATCTGAAAGACCGGCAGGATACGCTTTCCCCGCTCCATATGCTTTTGCAGGCGGCCGGCGATGTCGCCTCGATACCCACAGGCACGCCACCCGTGTCCTCTCCCCGGCACGAAGGCCTCAGGGACGCCCCTGCCTATGACAACCTGCTGGCGTGCATAAGGTGTGGGGCCTGCCTGCCGGTTTGCCCCACCTACAACACCGACCTGCTGGAGGTACAGTCGCCCCGCGGCAGGGTGCAACTCATCCGGCAGGTAGAAGAGGGGTTGCTCGAACCGTCCGAGACCTTTCTTGAGCATATGTACCATTGTCTGGACTGCCGCGCCTGCCAGAGCGTGTGCCCCACGGGTGTGCGCATAGGCGAACAGGTACTGCGGGCGCGGGTGCAGATGGAACGGGGCAAAAGGCAACCACTGATCAAGAAACTGGGCCTGCGGTTCGCGCTGGGCGACCAGAGAAGGCTGGAACTGCTGATGTTGCCTATCGCAGTGTACCAGCGCTTGGGGTTGCAGTGGCTGGTGCGCAAAACCAGACTGTTGCACCGAATTCTGCCCGCCCGTCTGAAGGTGCTGGCCTTCATGGAAGAGTTGCTGCCGGAACGCATACCCTTCCGGTCGCTGAGGCAACAGATCGCCACGGTCGTGCCCGCGCAGGGCCAGAAGCGCTACCGCGTGGGCTTCTTCCTCGGGTGCGTCATGAGCACCATGTTCGCCGAAACCTCATCCGCCACCGTGCGGGTGTTGAGTGAGAACGGATGCGAGGTGGTCACGCCCAAGACCCAGAAATGCTGCGGCGCGCCCCACGCCGAAGAAGGGGACTTCGAATCGGTCAGGGAGTTCGCCAAGCACAACATAGCCCTGTTCGAGCGGTACAATGTGCAATACATCATCTGCGACTGCGCGGCGTGCGGTGCACAAACTAAAGAGTACGCCGAACTGCTGCACGATGAGCCGGGGTGGGCCGAGCGGGCCGCACACTTCAGCGCCAAAGTGCGCGACATCATGCAATTTCTCGCCGAGATACCTTTGAAAGAACCGACCGTCGAAGTGGCCCGGCGCGTCACATACCATGAGGCATGCCACCTGTGCCACGCGCAGAAAGTGCGCCGTGAGCCGGTGCAGGTGCTCAGCAAAGTGCCGGGACTGCGAGTCGTGCCGCTCAACGAGAGCGACATGTGCTGTGGCAGTGCGGGGATTTACAACCTGACACACAACGAGCGCTCCATGAAGATATTGGACCGCAAGATGGCGAACGTCGAGGCCACCGATGCAGACGTGGTGCTAGCGGGCAACCCCGGCTGTATGTTGCAGCTTGACTACGGGCGGCGCATGGTAGGCTCGGATAAGCCTGTGCTTCACCCGGTGCAGGTGCTCGACGCCGCCTACCGAGCCGCGCACCACACCGACTTCCACGGCGTCCATTCGGGTCGGCACTTGAGGGGCCGGGGCGGGCGTGTGCTGGCCGTGGCAGCCGATGGCAAGACCAAAGTTGTGCTGTCACAGCACCAAGGTCAACGAGGGGCACTCCCCTGACGGCGGGTACCCTTTGAGTGCAGGCACACCCCTTTTGCATATTCATGCAAGATGCTGGGGAAGGGAAAGCAAGGGGAGGTCGGGGAGGGCTGTGCCCTGCCCAAACCCCACCTCCCTTTATTGCATACGAAGTGCCATGAAATAGCACTAGCTCCCTAAAGGGGTTGGCGCAGGAAAGGATGGCGATGAGGTTCTTCAGATGGCCCGGTTGGAGTGGGAGGAAAAGCCGCGCCGCAAACCACAGCAGTCAGGCGCAACCGCTGAAGACCGGCGGGCACGGCGACCATTGGGGCTGCATCATCACCGCCGACCGGCAGAGCTGGCTACTCGATTACATCGTGCAAGTAGCCAACCAAGACCCACACCCTCGGCGGTTCACCAGCCCTACCGGAGGCCGCGCGCTGGCTGCCTACTCGCCAGTGAGCGGCACGCACAGACAGGTGCGCCTGTGCGTGTTGGCCGAAAACAACGAGGTGGTGAGCGCCTATCCGGAGGCGCTCGGAGGGGCGCTGTGGCCGGTGGAGATCACCGACATAGTGCCGTGGGCCAACGGCCTCGAAGGGCAGATAGAGGGCATATGCGCGGGCTCGAAGGTGAGTTTCTTCGATACCCGTTTCTACACCAACCAACGTATATATCGAAAAGGCGCGACTTATAACTTCCACATAAACGGGTTCGCCTACGTGCTCAGACGAGCCGAAGAAATGGAGTTCGAGATCGAAGGGGGCGCAAAGGTGTCATGGCAGGGGGCGCATGCCTACATTCCTGCCGGGGCGGGCAATCCAGACGCGGACATAGACGACTACTGGTTCCACAGCCCGCTCGAAGGCGAAGTTTCGGCACTGGAGTTCGTGGGCGACACGCTGCAATTATACCCTGTCACGCTGGCAGTGCCCTACAACTTCGAATTGAGCATCAACCTGTACGCCGCAGGGCACACGCTCGTCGAGGGCATGGCCGATGTGCAACCGGGTGACGACCTCGAAGGCTTTCTGTGGCTACAGGGCTATCTTGCCGACGATGGAAGGTAGACGAACCGAAAACGCTGGAGACACGAGGCACGCGGAGGACATCAGGCCCATGCCCGGCCCGGACACCACCTACCGTAGGGCGGGCGTGCTTCTGCTGTTGTACCCGCGCAATGGCGAAGAGTATGTGGTGTTCATGAGGCGCACCGACACCGTAGAGCACCACAAAGGGCAGATCTCACTGCCCGGCGGCGCTCAAGACCCCGAAGACCCCGACCCAGTGTATACCGCCCTGCGCGAGAGCCACGAGGAATTAGGCATCGACCCTGCCGATGTCGAAGTAATATCTATTCTGGACGATGTATACGTGCCAGTGAGCGGGTTCGTCATCACACCTGTGGTAGCGAGGCTAAGGCCCGACCGCGCCCCACACCAGCCGGTGTTCAAGCCTAACGCCGAGGAAGTAGCCGAGGTCATCGAAGTGCCTGTCAGGGTGTTGCGCGATAAGGCCACCCATCGCACCGAGCTACGCACCACTCGCGGTGTGACGCACACCGTGCACTACTATACCTATGGCCCCTACGAGATATGGGGAGCTACGGGGCGTATAATCTACGAGTTTTTAAAGGGCCATGCAAGCAATCCGTAATGAAGCCTTAGCAGCCGACCTCCCGACAGTTTGCACTTATGCCCAACGCACGCACCCATGATTTTATCACGCTGGCATCGGGGACGGGGATGGCCCTCACGGCGCCAAGCTCCAACCTGCCCGATATGAACCCCGCTAATGCCGCAGTGTTAGTGGGCGCCTATCTGGTATCCGGGCTGTTGTTCAGTCCCGACCTAGACACGCGCTCGACCGCTTACAGGCGATGGCGCTGGATCAGGTGGTTGTGGCTGCCCTACCAACGTATGGTGCCGCATCGAAGCTGGGTCTCACACCACATGCTGTTTGGGCCGGTCCTGCGCATATTGTATCTGACGGGGATATCGGCTGTGGTTACGCTGGCGGGCTTCGGTGTGCTCAATATGCTGGTGCCGGTTGACCCATCGGGGCTGTTGTTGAGCATAGCACGCACAGCGTGGCAATGGATAGGGTCGCACCCGTTCACTACAGCTTACGCTATGCTGGGTTTTATACTGGGTGGCACGACCCATACTCTGGCCGACCTGCTATTCACCGCGATCAAACGCCGGTTCTAGCGTCCGCTTTATACCAGTTCTCCGCAGAAAGGCCATAAATTGTGGAGAGAGGACAAGTAGGGACTGGGAACTGGGGGACACCCCCATTTGTGGGGAGAAGACAAATAGGGACTGGGAGACTGGAGGACATTTATACCCCCGCATCCGAAGGGTACACGCCGGCAGGGGAGTGCCATGGGGGCGGGCAGTGGCGGCGGCTGTGGCAGATGTCCCGCACCCACAGGGTACCCGCCGGACCGGGGAGCGCCCCTGCACCCCGGTATTTAGCACCTTTGCTCGGATAATTGGTATTACGGCAAGCTACAGAGCCGGGCCGCTCCTACGCTTGGCTTTTGTGCGCCTCTGCTTCGGCCATGCGGATGCGCTCTGATATGGGTGGGTGGCTGTGGAACAAGAAACGCACCCACGCAGGGGGATCGGCTTCGGCCAAGTTCTGGCCGGCCAGCTTAGTCATGGCCGAGCGGAACGCCTGAGCCTTGCCGGTGGTGCGCAGGGCATATCGGTCGGCGGCGCGCTCCATCTGCCGGGTAATGAAGTTGCCCGCAGGCATGGCTATCAGCCCGAACACCAACATAGCGACCATGAGCAGCGGCAGGGCTGCCACGTCGTCTATGCCCCGCAAACCGAAGAAGTTGACCCCCCAACCGAGCACCAGCGACGCCACCCACATCCCGGCCAGCATGATGACCGCTTCGAACACCAACCCCTTGGGCAGGTCATTGTGCACGTGGTGGGCAAGCTCATGCGCCAGCACAGTCTCTATCTCGTCAGGCGTATAGTTTTGCAGGAGCGTGTCGCCCAAGATGATGCGGCGGGTGCGGCCCAGCCCCGCGAGCATGGCATTGGCGGCTACTGTACGACTGCTCAAGTCCATCACGTACACTCCGCGCACCTGTGTGCCCGCGCGCTCGGCCAGCAGAGTGAGACGCCGCACCAATTCGGGGTCGTCCAGCGGGCGGAACTTATAAAACAGAGGCATCAACAGCACAGGCCCTAACTGCGCCATCACCACGGCGAAAAGCCATGTAGCGGCGGCCATCATCACCCACCACCAGTCGGGGAAAGTGCGCAGCAGCCAGTACAGCAACTCCACGCCCGCCAACCCGAAAACCGCGCCAAGCATCAGGCTCTTTACCGTATCCAGCGCCCACCCACCAATTGTCTGGGTGGACAGGCCAAACCGATGGGGAAGGACATACCCGGAATAGAAGTCGAACGGCAGGGAGACAAGCGTAAAGACGGCGCCCAGAGCAATGGCATACAGCGCCACCACCACCCATGGATTGGTCGATAAGCTCTCGGCCCACCGGCTCAATTGCACAGACCAACCGCTAGCCAGCAGGAGATATATCAGCAGGACCGCAAGCCCAAGCTCGATGAAAAACAGTCGACGTCTGACGGTGGAATACTGTCTGGCAAGTCGCTGCCGTTCGGGGTCAAGCTCGCCAACGCCCTGCGAATGGTCGGGGGGCGCATTTTGTGCGCCGTCTATTATGCAGAGCATATATGCCCTGTACATGTACATACGCGTATGCGCCCGTACTCAGACATTGTACCTGCCTTTACTTATGCTCATCGTCTTGTGGTGGCGCGTGCTCGGTGTTACCGGGAGCACCGGAAACGGCGCTCTCCACCTGCCAATTAGGGCTGTCGGCAGGCCGCCAGTCGGCTATCCACGCACGTTGCACTATATAAGGCCGGCCGCCACCCATCACGCCATCTTCACCCTCTTCCGGCGCGGCTAGGGCCACTGCCTCGCGGGAGTACCATGCTACCGTGCCCGCCAGTTCCTCGCCGTTCTCCAGCATGAGGACTACAGGCACAGAGGACTTCTTGTGCTCATCGAGGAAATAGGTGAGACGTTTGCGGTAAGCTTCGCGCCGACGAGCAAGTTCGGCAACCGGCACGCCAAAGTAATCGGCCAGTTTCTGAAGCAGGGCATCGTCTTCGCCCACGCGTCTGTGCTTCACTTCGATAAGGTGCACATCACGTGCTGGTATGCCATAATCCTGCTCTATCTCTCGCGGGGTGACCCCACCCCTGAGGGCGCGCAGGTATTTGATGTAATCGCTCAAGCTCATATGGTGGTGATTAGTTCCGACGAAACAACACAAGCAACACGCTATATGATAACACTTGGGGTAAGCTGGCTGCGCCCCGCGCCCGGCCGCATCAACCTTCCGTCACTGTTATCACATCGTCATCCACCGACACGCGATAGGTCTTGAGGGGCACTTCGGCCGGACCGGTGACCACTTCGCCCGTACGAACGTTGAACTCAGACCCATGCCACGGGCAGGTGACTATCTCACCCCACAGCGCGCCTTCGCATAACTGACCACCCATGTGGGTGCATGTGGCCTGAACGGCGTAGAGTCTGCCGTCCACGTTGAACACCGCGATCTCTTCACCGTCAACAATACCTGTTTTGCAGGTGCCTGATGGTATGTCTGAAGCCCTGAGGACCGCCTGTACACGTTGTTTGACCATGTTTAATCTCCAAGGTTGGGCAGAGGTTAGGGTGGACGGCGGTGGGCGCTCATCCGGTACATAATTATACAGCAAAGGCGCAATTGCGAGCCTGTTCTGAACAATATCACCCCACTCATTCTCTTAATTCTCCTTGGGGAATGCACGAGCACAAGCCACACAGCCCCCCTCTTCCATGAATGGAGAGGGGAGGGGGAGGAGGAAGGGGTGATTATGCAGTATGTAAAGAGGTTCCGGCAATAAGCGAGGGTGCAGGGGCACCCCCGTCAGGGGGTGTGGGGTGGGGGTGGGTGGTTTTGGGGTGGCTGATGGGACTCGAACCCACAACCCCTTGATCCACAGTTGAGCGATTACTTGCGCTGTGCTACTGTACGTGGTGGTATATCAAATTTGCGTCCAGTTAGTTACTCCTCACTACACCGATCGGTAACATCACAGCTCAGTATATTGGAATCCATTTCAAAATACAACCCCCCATACTACTCTGGCGGTAGCTCTGACCAACCTTGATCGGTCGGCCTCCCTTTGGCCTGATGCGCTTGCGCCTCTCGAAAGTAGAGATCGCTGGCTTGATACCCCCTCTTCCTTAGCTTCTGTTGAAACCTTCTATTGTCATACGGCTTTGTCTGCTATCAACTCCTTGGGACAAATGCATGCCCTGCCTCTTCTGCTGACTGCTTCACCCGAACTGTTGCCAGTGCCCGCAATCCGCGCCATAGCCAGCGCTCACCGCAGCGCACCATCTACCATCGGCCTGCTCCAAAATGTTACCCCCGCCACGACCCCTTGATCTGCTCCTGCCACTTTTGTTGCAGTTGCCACTATTGCTATCGCTCATCTCGCCGCCTACTCATCGTACAGTTTGTGAAGTCGATTCAGCTTAGCACCGATCTTGGCCCCGGTTTCCTTCCTGTATAAACGGATTCTAATCCGACTCGGTCTGGTGTTCAGGTTGCCTCTCATCAGGCTTGTACAAAGTGGGGCTAGCGGGTCTGCCGGGCTTATACCTGTCCTGTGTGTCGCAAACCGGACCCGAAACACTTCCGGTTCCAGCACCCCGGCCAGACCTGTCAGGGTCAGCCAGCCGGGGCGTGCCCTGTCATTTCGGCCCCTCTTATTATGCCATGTGAAAACTGCCCTGCCTGTTATCTTGGTATAACGCATCATTAATGGTGTGTCAGGGGGTATAAGCGCACTCTTCTTCATGCTGGCTCATAGGAGCTGAGGTCCGGGTGTGAATAGAGAGATGTGGGGTGGTTGTTGTATTGCGTTGCGTTGTGCCCTAACGCGGCTTCTTTGTAGCCTTTCGTGCATAAGGCTTCAGTTGTTGCTCGCGCTCTGTCCAATCGGGCATGTAGGCATACATGAAGCTCTTGAAGAGCTTGCCGTGATTGGGCACAAGCATATGTACCAGCTCATGCACAATGACAAACTCGCCCAGCTCCTTCGGAAGTTGCAAGAGACCAGCGTCAAGAGTAAGCCGTCCGGTGGTAGACATCGAGGCCCATTTGGTGGTCATAGGGCGCACGTGGACGTGCGGCACGCGCACACCGATCTGTACTGCCCAGTGGCGTGCTGCCCAGCGTAGGTCTTCAGCATCCTGCCAGTATTTTGCTCCATGCGCCTGTGGCTGTGGTTGCTTTTCGGCTATCATGCTCATTGCTATTGTGCTACTGTGTCTGTGCTAAAATTTCAGATGGGCCAGATGATTTATGTTATACCCGTTGCAGCTTTAGCAGGGTGTTAGCCGCCTGCACCATGCCTTCTTTGCCTACCAGAGGATACAGCAATTTGTAGAGTTCTGCACGGAGTCTAGCTTCTTGTTGTGGATCCCATGCATAGCTTGGGTAGCGGGTGAACAGCTCGTTGATCTCTTTTGCCTGCTCTACCGACAGGCCGTTGGCGTTGGGCTTTAGAGCCGTGTATATGGCGAAGGTGTTTTCGTCTACGTTCATCTGCTCGCGCTGGGCTTCGGCCTCTACCACCTGACGCGCCAGACGGTCGAACTCTTCCAGAGCTTTCTCTGTTGTTATGCGTCGGTCTTCGTACATTTGCGCGAGGGCTTCGGCGCGTTCTCCTATGGGGATCAGATATGGCTTGGTCTGTCCCTCGGCATCAACGGTTACAGCCAGCACTTTGCGAAGGTTCAGCACTTTGGTGGTGTCGGTGGTGTTGCTCCGCTTCAGAGCCTCTAACTCGGCCACGCCCAGCTGATGGATTGCGCCCGGTAATTCCAGCTCGCTCGCCACGTGCTGGTGCAACAGTTCGCGGGTCTTAGTGGTCAGTTCCTTATCTATGTAGGGCTTTGGCGAGTAGGCATTGCGAACCAGAGCATACAATTCAGCCAGCGCCCGGTAATCCTCCATGTAGGGGCGCAGGAAGGCGTCGGGGGACAGTATGTCGTACAGGCTCTGAACTTGCTTGAAGAACCGGTAGAACTCTTCCCGCTTCTTCTTATCCTCAAAGCAGGCTACTGCCTGCTCTTTGGCCTTGTCGTCCCACCCTCTGGTGAGGGGCAGATAAGGCGCTGCTGTCTGCGTCATCATCAGGGCAAAGCGGTCCTTCAACACGCTGATGTTCTGGATTACCGAGGTTACCACGTCCGAGTCGAAGGCGAGGGCGCTTTCGAGGGTCTCGAAGATGCCTACGAAGTCCAGCACGAAGCCATACGGCTTGACCAGCCCGTCCTCATCTTCGTATGGCCTATTGACGCGCGCAATAGCCTGCAACAGCACGTGATCGCGCATGGGCTTGTCCAAGTACATGCAGTAGAGGATGGGAGCGTCGTAGCCGGTCAGCAGTTTCTCCGTCACAATCAATATTTTGGGGGTTGAGTCCTTCCGGGCGAATGCCTTGCGGACTTCTTTCTCTTTATCAGGTAAAAGCTGGTACTGCCTGAGGATCGGAGGGTCGTTGTGAGCGGACGAGTAGACCACCTGAGAGTACTCCGGGAGCAGGTATTTATCCAGCGCCTGCTTGTACAAGGCGCAGGCTTCCCTGTCTACAGCCACGAGGAAGGCCTTGAAGCCCATCTTCTCTACGTTCTGGGTGAAGTGTTGGGCCACAAACCGGGCAATTTTATCTATTCGGTCTGGCGCTTTCATCATCTCTTTCAACTCTACGGCCCGGTCGAGGATGGCGTTCAACTCTTCTATATCGCTCATGCCTTCAGCCTCGGCCAGCGTCAGGAACTCGCGCTCTAACGTATCGCGGTCTACCAGCAGGTCTGAGGGCGCAAGCTGGTAGTTGAGGCTGACGGTGGTGCCATCCTCTATGGATTCGGCTATGGAGTATTTATCGAGGTAGCCCTGTTCGTCGTCTGCGCCGAACACTTTGAAGGTGCCCTGCCCTCTGGAAAGCCGGTCTACGGGCGTGCCAGTGAACCCGATGTAGGTGGCATTTGGCAGTGCGGCCATGAGGTAGTTACCCAGATCGCCGCCGGTTGTGCGGTGCGCCTCGTCTACCAGCACGATGATGCTGTGCCGTGTGTTCACGTTGGCAGGGATGCCGTCGAACTTGTGGATCATGGTCACTATCAGCCCTCGCCGGTCGCTGGCCAGCAGTTGCTTCAGGTCGTTTTTGCTCTGGGCTACTTCCACATCGCCGATGCCGTAGGCGGTGATGTTCTTGAATAGCTGGGCTTCCAGTTCGTTGCGGTCCACCAGCATCAGCACTGTGGGCTTCTCTTTGCCGCTCCCTTCCCTCAGTAATTTGGAGGCTATGGTTATCATGGTGAGGGTCTTGCCGCTCCCCTGCGTATGCCAGATCAGCCCGCGCCTCTTGTGCCTGTCTGCCACCCTATCCAGCACCTTCTCCACGGCCCGCGTCTGGTGCTGCCTGAGTATCACTTTGGTGAGCTGGTCGTCTCTGGTCAGGAAAATGATGTAGTCGCGCAGTACCCTGAGGAAGCGGCTTCGGTCGAAGAACGCTTTGACCTTGCGCTCGAAATCGCCCCCCTGCTCATCTTTCCAGTTGAACAGGTTCTTGCGGCTGACGCTCCACGTCGCGCCATAGTAGAAGTCCCACAGCTGGGTGACTTCAAACACCTGAGGGGCAAGCAGCAGTTCGGGCGTCTCGCGCTCGTAGCGGCGTATCTGGTCTACGCCTTCGGCTATGCCGTCGGGTCGGCTGGCCGATTTGGTTTCGGCCAAGGCCACGGGTATGCCGTTGATGAGGAATACAATGTCGGCGCGGTTGGCGAAGCGCGCACCTTTGTGCCGCCACTCATCGGTGACGTGGAAGATGTTGTTGTCGGGGTTGTCGAAGTCTAGCAGGCGCACGTTGCGCTCGCGCTCCTCTGAAGGCACATACACCGACTGCTCACCCCGCAGCCATTCGAGGAGATCGCGGTTGCCTTCGATGTTGGGGCGCAGGGTTGACAGCCTGAGGACGACCTCGGCGGCGCGCTTGGCGTCTACCACACCGGGGTTGAGGCGCATCAGTTGAGCCTCCAGATGGCCGGTGAAGAAGAAGCCTGTATCACCCCCACGCATCTGCAATGCCGTGTCAGGCGGGACGTACTCCCAGCCTATGTCCTGCGCATACTTGATCATAGGGTTCTGTACTGCGGACCGCTCGCTCATGGTGGCTCTTCTCCTGTTCTTCTCAGCTGTTCTCTGCTCAAGAGGGTGTCCTGAGTAAGACGCAGGAATTGTTATGCTATATCGCTCAGATCAGAAAGGGAATGTGTCGGGTGTGCATGTGGCTACCGCTGTGGAGGCGCGCTGTAGCTGCTGCCGGTCCCAACTCACCAGAGGGATGCTCATCCGCTGGGCGACAGCTACGTAAACGGCATCACCTGCGCGTAGGCTGAGGTCGGCGGCAACATCAATACTCTCCTGTACCAGTGTGGCATCGAGCGGGATGAGGCGCATCTCGCTCACGTTCTGTAGGGACTGCGCGGCCTGTCTGGCTATCGCGGCGGGGCCTGACTGCCGGGCAATGGCTGCCGCCACCTCGATGAGCAAAAGGGTCGGGGCTATGAGCAGTCCCCCGGCGTCTATAAATTTACTCATCCAATCAACGCTGGCCGCATGGTTGCGGTCCCAGTGCATGTACCAGCTTGCCCAGACGCTTGCATCTATAACCACGCTGGGATGTCGAAGCGAAACGGGCCGGACAGGGGTCGCCATTAGAGCTTACGCCTTACATCGCGTATGGCCTCCACCGCGTCTATATTTGGCGGCAGGTACTGCGCCAGTTCCTCCGATAGCCGCTCCATTTCCTGCCACACGGTATCACGTGCTGTGTCGCCCGGCTCCTCCGCAGGCACTATGCGCGCCACCACCATACCATAGCTGATAATTTCGACGATCTGATGTTCTTCTTGCACCCGGCGGAGCACCTCAAACAGGTGCTCTTGTAGGTCTTCAATTTCGATGGTGGTCATACTGTAATGATCTCCTTTTTGCGTAACGCTCGGTGGCTCCTTGTGGGCGGCCTTTAGCCTGTCCTTACTATTTTAGCATAAGTGCAATAATCAACTCATTAATGTCTGCGCGCTGGGGCATTGTGCTCATGGTGGGGTTTCCCCTTCAACCAGAGGCAGCGCCGACAGCCTCCCGGTCATTAGCTCTTCCAGCATGGTCTTGAAAAGCTCTTCCAGCAGAAGAATCTCGTTTTGCAGAGCATCTTGCTTTGCGTCACATTGTTGAAGGACCTCTGCTATTTCTTCTTGTTCAGCGATTGGTGGCACTGGTAATAAGAAGGCTTTTAGCCTAGCTCCAGATAAGTTTGGTATCGTAGTCTTATTGCCATAGCCCTCATAGTGCTTGAAGATTAACATGGCTGCTTGCATCCAGTACATAAAGAACTCAGGCACCACGGCAGTATCCTGTTTTCGACGTAGACGATGAAGATGATTCTGGTAGTAACAATCAGGTAATTCACCATTCCACATAGCTGTTCGGCCAATCTCACCCCCTTCGCACACAAGAAGGTCGCCGGGCCGCAATTCTAGCTTGTTGCATTCGTCAGGCGTGAAATCCATCTGGTCCAAGGTTGATAGATCGAGTCGGCCCCATAACACATTAGCAGTACGAAGAAACGGTTTTGGATTTGATCCCTGACGGCTTTTCACAGATAGTGCCTTGCCCTGTTGGACATCAAATAGCTCCCCCAGCCTCACCACCCTCCAACTCTCCGGCATCAGCCCGATCTCAGTCTCCTTCAGAGGCTCGCCGCGAGTGCCGTGCGTGAACAGGTGCTGCATGAGGGCAGCCTTGCGCTCGCGCTCCAATTCCAGCTCGCGCTGCCGGGCTTCTTTGGCCTCCTGCACGGTTCGCAGGGCGCGGGCTATTGCGCGCTGTTCGGACAAAGGAGGGAGTGGGATAGGCAACTCATTGATCTTCGACTTGTTCAGAGTGTTACCCTTTACCGCACGATCTTGGTGGTCGCTGAAGTTGATAGTGGGCAAGTAAAACATCAGGAAATCACGATCAACCTCTGACTTTGGGTATATAGAGATTATCGCCTCATTGTGGAAGGCATGTATACCGAGTATTGATACGCGCCCTATAGTTAGTTTGAAGCTCATAAGGAGAGTTCCTGCAGGAACAAGCCTGCCGCGGAATATCTCCTGATAGGCATCGGACGATACCGCTTCCTTGGTACGACAGATGAGGCCGTATTCCTGCATGTCGGCGATGCTTACCCACGGGTACTGACCTGCTTGCCAGTATCTGGTTACATTACGTGGTGGTGTCCTACCTAATGCATAATGTGCCACTTCGCTAAACTTAGTAACACGCCAATGCGAGGGGAAGTTAGATGGGCCCATCCCTATACCTCACCCATACCTAGCCGTGCCAACATAGCATCCAAAGCTACATCCGCCTGCTCTCGCTCCTTTCGGGCAATGCTAAGGTCGGCCAGAATCTCACTCAGGGGCCGGTGGGTTGCCCGGTCGTTCACCTCCACGAACTGCGAGGGGCTTAGATTGTAGTCGGCGGCACGAGCTTCTTCTATGGTGATCACCCGACTCAGCTTCCCTCGCGTCTCCCATCGGTGGTACACCTCGACGACGGCGGCGATGCCCTCATCGGTCAGCACGTTCTTGGGCTTCTCCTTGCGAAAGTAGGCCGAGGCGTTCACCAGCAGGATTTGGCCCTTGCGCTCTTCCGACTTATGGCGGTTAAGGAGCATGATGATGCCGGGCGCTGAGGTGTTGTAGAAGAGGTTTTCAGGGAGCAGGATCACCGCTTCGATGAAGTCGTGCTCCACGAACTGCCTGCGAATTTCCTTCTCCTTGTTGGTCTGCTTACTGCCCGACCCGCGCGATACCGCGCCGGTATCCAGCACGATGGCGGCCCGCCCGGTGTCCCGGAGCGAAGCCAGTATATGCTGTACCCAGCCCCAGTCGGCAGACGAGCGCGGAGGGATACCGTAGCGGAACCGACCCCACTGGTCGGCCTCGTAGAAGTTTTCATCGTAGTTGTCCTGATTCCACATGGGGTTTGCCACAACGTAATCGAAGCGTTGCAGACCCGCTCCCTTAGGGGCAGTCTGCGGATTGCGTAACGTATCGCCTAGGTAGATACGGGCGTCGGTGTAGTCGTGCAGGAACATGTTCATCTTGGCCATTGCGTAGGTGGTGGGGTTGAGTTCCTGCCCGGAGAGTTTGGGTGCAAGATCGGCCTTATCGGGGTTGTGCTGTATGTAGACCTGTCGCGCCTTGATGAGCAGGCCGCCCGAACCACATGCCGGGTCGTATATCTCGGCCTGCGGCATGGGGTCAATCAGTTCGGCCATGAGCCTGCCCACCTCCATGGGGGTATAGAACTCGCCCGCACTCTGACCCTGCCCCTCGGCGAACTTGCGCAACAGGTATTCGTAGGCGCGACCCAGAATATCAGGCTCGGCGTTCTTGAGGCCCAGACGGTGGCGGCTGATTATCTCGATCAGAGCCGATAAGCGGTCGTCGTCAATCGTGCGCTGTCCGCTCTGGCGCTCGTTGTAGTCGCGCACGTTTATCACGCCATCGAGCGGAGGGTTCTGGCGGGCAACGGCGCGCATGGCCTCGCTCACGAACTGGCCCAGACCATCCAGCGGGTGGTTGCGGATAGCATTCCAGTGGTATTCACGCGGGATGAAGAAGCGCACAATGCCCCTCCGCCCGCTCTTCAATGCATCTTCGTGGTCTGCGCTAACGATCTCCCATGCCAGACCTTCATCGCCGTACAGCTTTACCTGTTCGGCGAACTCATCGTCAAAAACATCGGACAAACGCTTGTAGAAAATCAGAGGAAGGATGAAGTCCTTGAACTTGGGTGCATCAGTGGCCCCACGAATGGCGCAGGCCGCATCCCAGAGCCATGCTTCGAGTGCGGCGAGGTCCAGATGCTCCTCGGAAGGGTTAAGAGGCAGGGCAGTCTGCTTAACGGTGGACGCCATAAAGCATACTCCCATATGGTATCAGGATGAAGTACCGGGAGCATCGTTTTATCAGATATGGCTGGCATTGTCAAGCCTGTCAGGCCGGTCTATCCCATACCTCTGCCTGTAATGCCCGGTATCTCACCTCACCTCATCTCATCTTACTCAGTCTCGTCCTGCATCCGGCACTTTACGGGCCGATGGCTTTCCCTCCTCTAAGATGAGAGTAGTCTCAACGTACAAGTGGCTCTTCTCTATTGCCGCTAAAGCCTGCGCTATTAGTTTCTCAACCTTGGCCCGTTCGCCTTCCTCCAAACATGTATAGATATTGCTCTCTAGCGCCAGAAAGCGTATGACCCTCAGCACATTCTTAGCCATTAAGGGAAGGTAATGAAGCTCTAGTGACCAGAGCTTAGGAAAGTAATGCACGAGCTTATTGCGTAGCTTATGCAAGCTGTCCAAGGAACGCTTTTCTTGATCTGTAAGCTGCAGCGGATTGGAAACATAAGCTGCATTTTGACTAAGTTCAATCACTTTTTGGAAGCTTAATAATCGTTCGTCATCTTCCTTTTTTCGACGTTTCTTATATTTTTCTAGCTCTTCACTAGCAGCTCGCCTTACTTCCGGATCTAGAGAAACTTGAGCCAGTATCGATGCTTCATCCTCGGAATATTGCGGTTCCTTCCCTTGCGGCTTTTCCCTCACATTCTCGGGGTTGGTGCCCCGGCACGCACTGACCGCGAAACCATACACTGCTCCGTAGAGGGCTAGGATCACCCACTTCCATAGCATAACATCCTGCTCTACCTCTTGCAGCCATATACACGCACGCTCTAAGCAGTCTAACGCATTAGTTTCCTCAGTGAGCCTTAGATATCTTGGTTCGACAGACATAATCGTTCATCCTCCTCCCAGCCAAATTTTGCACTGATAAGAGGCCCAACCCCAGAGAGGCGCTTGTAACAAATTCTGGAGAGACGATACCCCAATACTGAGGTCAGGCCGTGTTTGCTTTGTAGCCCGCTGAGCAGTGCCCCCTCGTGGAAGTCCACCGTCAGCAAGCTGTTCTGCTCCTGCCCCACCGTGCCCAGCGCACCACCCGCACCCAATGAGGCACCCGGCACTATGCTGTCGGGGCTGATGAAGCGTGCAAGGCCGGGGTCGTAATACCTTGCGTGGTAATACAGAAGGCCTGTGCCGTCCAGCCTCTGCCCCGTGTAGTTGAGCGTGGTGTGCCCTATGCCTATGCCCCCAGTGCGTACCTTGCCCCACGGGTCGTACTCCTGCTGAGACACCACCTGCCCGCTGGCGTTATACTATTTATCCAAGCAGGGGTGGTAAATATCAGGGTGCAGGGGTGCTCTCCTAACATAGCCTTTCCCCCACGTATTGGAATGCCATCTGCACTACCAACTCCATTGAGCGATTGAGGGGGTGAAGTGATCTCACAAAATAAGCGAGATAAGCTACCCTTCCGTAACGAAGGGATCTGTTTGTTAATGTTCTACGCGGTGATCAGAGGCGTGAAGTTACAGAGGCATAGTGAGCCTCTGTGAGTAGTGGGCAGTCTAGCCCCGATTTTACGCGACCTTGACCGCCTTCTAGAGTTCATGTCTCTGAGAGATGGTCATAATATGGGCTCCAATTTTGCAAATCATAAGGCGGCTCTCCAAGTTTACTTGGGACACGGTACCACCAGTAACCCTTTTTTATAACGTTATCCAGAATTGGCAGCAAGGGTTCCTCTACCGCCTTTGTTACCTCAATAAACATAGCATCCCAAGGCTGCAATGCAGCAAGCAGTTTGCTCTGAACAGCTGGTGGCACCTGGCTAATTAATTCTTCGAGGAGATCTCTGGCACCAAGACTGTTAGTATAATCAGCAAAGGAGTCATTATATCCCTGTGCGATTTCAATTACAAAATTGCGCCAGTCCTGTAATAACATCTCCAAGGTAATTGGAAACTTGGCGCGTCTAGAGAAAGAGTCAAGAATAGCGGTAACAAGCTTCAACTCATCCGCGGATAAATGAAGGTTAGCGTCCATATTTAATCCCATCTATCCCTTATTATTTGCAGTATTTAGCAACTTGTTCGAGCCAATAATCATACCCCCGTGTTGGTTGGAAATAGGTAACTATGTTACCTGTTTCGTCTATTATAGCAAACTCATTTGTGGCTCTATTATATAAATAATGCCAACCTCCTTTAGACTGAAAATAATTCCAAATGTCCGATGTATAATATTTTGGTCCAGTTGTAGAACGGCCAAATATCTTGAACAACCCTTGTGCTATGAAGTTCTGGGCGCCTGCTACGTACTCCTCTTCTGTCGCATATCCCATTTTAGCCCCGTGAGCCTTAAAGTGCTTGGCCGCGTAATATGCAGAACGGAAAGTACCTGTGAACTTTGGAATAGTTTTCCCTCCCACTCCTAGGAGGATTCTCCCAATAAGTCGCAGGCCTGACGCTATCAAGCTACCAAACCCAGCTTCTTGTACTTCTTCTTCGGGTGGGACATAACCGGGATGGGGAGAGGCAAATGGTGGTGCTGCATGTCCTGTTGGATCCGTATATCGTAGTGGGTTGCCCAGCACATACGCATATCGGCTTAGTGCCTGCGGGTTGGCTGGCCCACATGGCTCCCTTGCCTGCCTTTGCCTGCGGTCCTGACCGCTCAGCTGGAACCAGTAGCCCTTCTGCAGGATGAGGGCGTTGTCATTGTTCAGGCCAGAAAGCAGTGTCCCCTCGTGGAAGTCCACCGTCAGCTGAAGCGTGCAAGGCCGGGGTCGTAATACCTTGCGTGGTAATATAGAAGGCCCGTGCCGTCCAGCCTCTGCCCCGTGTAGTTGAGCGTGGTGTGCCTTATGCCCCCAGTGCGTACCTTGCCCTACGGGTCGTACTCCTGCTGGGAGAGCACCTGCCTGCTGGCACCCGTAGCCACCGATACACTGCCAAGGTGGTCCGTGTGCAGGTAGATGAGCGTGTTGCTTCCACCCGGACTGTCCGGACTTTGCCCTCTGGGCTGGCCCTTGCCTGTGCCTCCGCCGGAGACAGGTGTTGGCGTGTACGTGGGCGTGGGTGCAGGGTTAGGATTGGGATTGGAGTTGGCCTTGGCCTTGGGGTTGGCCCTTACCCTCACGTTGGCCTCTGTCCTGCCTGCATCACCTCCTGTTGTGACTTTGTCCCTGTCCCCATATGAGTATACCCCATATACCCCATATACCCCATATACCCCATATGCGGGTCTGTTGTCGTTGCCCGTGCCAGCAGTGCACAGGTGGGCGTCATATATCCACCCTCCCGGCGAGTAGATGGAACTGTCCACCACCAGCGGGTAGGTTATGGTGGGGTTGGTGGAGGTGTACAGCAGTGTGTCGTTGCGGTACCAGCGCACCACCCATGCCCCGCTTTGCCTGTCCTGCTCCACCCCCACCTTCAGCACGTCCCCCCTGCTGTAGGTCACTGCCCATGGGGTCATGCCTGCCAGTCTGGGCACCCCGTACTCGTACACCTCCAGCGTGCCGTCCCCCTTCAGTTCCATGGCAAAGTCTATGTCGTCCGGGCGCTGGTTGGTGTCCCCGTTGGACAGCCCGAACATGCGGTAAGTGCTGGTGCTGTCGGCCACCACCAGCACATAGCCTTGCCCCTGCGCCTGCGTTATGCTGTTGGTGGAAGAGGCCCCCGCATTATCGTATGCCGGGTCCACCTCCACCCCCTTGTACAGGGAGTTGAGGGCAGAACCTGTGCCCCATGCGCTCACGTTGACCATGTTGGTCCAGTTGAGGGGCACACAGCCCG
>DAOTTC010000007.1:0-10444 GCA_034437815.1 Chloroflexia bacterium
AGGGTGGGGCTGGTGACTGGGACGAAGTCGTAACAAGGTAGCCGTAGCGGAAGCTGCGGCTGGATCACCTCCTTTCTAGGGTGACCCTTCCTTGATGTGGTGGGTTTCCCCACCCATCGGGGGCACTCAGGTCAACCGTCAGTTCGCCCTCGACCCCTCAGGGGTCGAAGGCGGGACCTTCCGGCAGCAGGGGTCCCACCCGAACTGGCGATGCTGCCAGACCGGTCACACCACCCGACCCAGTGGGTGACCATAGGCGAACTTACCAGTCTGTTGGACTGGCCGGTTCTCGCTCTCACCCTCTCCACTCTTCAGTTGGCTAAGGTGCACACTACTATTTGTGAAGCTCGCCTACTCTACATAGGCGAGCTTTTTGTTATGCTGTGGAGAAACGCATGCGTCCCGCCCGCCTGTCGTGTCGGGCACCCAACCCAAAAAATAGAGGTGCAGGCCGCTGAACGCCCCTGCACCTGCCCCCCTCCCCCTAATGCATAGCCAGAGAATTGGTACGAATACGGGTAACCGGCAATTACGCTAAACAAAAACGGCATGGATATTTACACATCCATGCCGTTTCCTCGTGAGTCTACCGGTCGGGGCGCCGCGATTTGAACGCGGGACCTCTTGAACCCCATTCAAGTGCGCTACCGGGCTGCGCTACGCCCCGTCGGACTGCTTTCCTATTATAACAAAGCGCAGCGCCGAATGCAAATCGTCACCTGAGCTGGGCTTCCAGCAATAATCGGGGGTCGCCAGTCGGCAGGATTAACCACTAGGCAGGCCAGAGCAGCCGGACGGGTCAGTCGAAGGCAGCCACAACAGGCACCCCACCTGACATCTTATCTGACATCTTATCGCGCACAAACTGGCCGTACTACACGACACAGGACGATACCAGATGTACGTGGTGAACGTGGCCGGATGGGGCGGGTCACGCGTGGGCGCACGGATGTGCACTTGAATGGGGTTCAAGAGATCACATGTTCAAATCCTGTCACCCCGACCAGATTCCGCCGGTAAAACACGCACGAAATTGGCCCGGATATTCTATCGCTCGGGCCGGTCGACTTAATCCGGGGCCGTTTTGACATCTTATCTGACATCTTATCTCACGATATACTGCCCGTGCCCACATCGTCGCGGACGATGCTGTCCATGCCGGAGGCGGCCCGTCGGCTCATGGACTCCGCCACGTGCGAGTAGATGCCCAGCGTGATGGAGGGGTCGGCGTAGCCCAAGTGGGCCGACAACCCACCAGCAGAATGGCCCGGCGCACCGTCAGCCGGCCGCCGTCCAGATCGACATCCCCCCAGTACAGGCCGAGTAGCTCGACCCTTCTCAGGCCAGTGGTGAGGGCCAGCGCCCACAGCGCGTACAGCCGGTCGTAGTCCAGTAGGAGACCTGCCACCTGCCATCCGCACGACGCGTGATGCTCCCCTCGCCCTTCGGCCTGCGTGTGCGCCTGCTCATTGTCCCTGTCCCCCCGCGGGCTGAGTGGGTTGAGAAGACTGAGAAGACTGAGAAGACTGAGGGGGCTGATGGGGCTGCGGAGCTGGAGAAGGCTGCATGGTCACGGGCACGGGCAACATCGAGTAGGTGGCCGCTGTGGCGGGCGCGGAGGTGAGCCGCTGCCAGTAGCGGTCGGTGCGTCTGGCCGAGCGCAGGATAAGGATGCCCAGAAGCAGCAGGAATATAGAAGTGGGCAGGCCGCACACGACCTGCCTCCCGGTATCGTCGGAGACCTGAGAGATGCCCCCAGCAGGCAGTACCACGATCAATATCGCGAGGACCACGCCAAACAGCAGCAACGCCCCGTATATGATCATGCTTATGGCGATCAGCTTTGTGAGCACGCCGACCACGCTGCTGAGGAATGGCCGTTTGGGCGGGGGCTGGTAGTAGGTCACCATCACGGGGCCGGGTGCATACGGAGAGTGCATCACATACTGCACCTGTTGGCCGGCCGCAGCAGGTGGGTATGGCTGCGCCCCTGTACCACTGACCATGGGCAGGGCACCGGCAGCCTCGACAGGCTGATCGGGCTGTGCCTGCGGTTGCACATTACGCGTATTCTGCGTATCACGCGTATCACGCGTATCATGCGTATTCTTCATCGCATCCCTCCTTGCTTATTCACATTCATATTCATGCGGTCACTGTGCCGACACCGATACCGATGAGTTATTCATCGTCCGGCCCATCTGGCCTGCCCAGTATGCGAGGCTGGTCCTCGCCGGACGCGCGTACGTACCAGTTGCCCAATACGCCTGCGCAGGTGCGCCACTCCAGATAGACGAAGTCGGGGGTCTGCTGAGGTTGGATGCGCGTCTGTCGCTCCTGTGCGCTCGACTGGGTGGGGAGGATGCGTGGAGCGCTGGGAGCGTCGAGAACATCGAGAGGGTCCTGCGTCGACGCCGAGGGCAGGTGCGATAGGTGCGGCAGGTAAGCAGAGTGGGCAGAGTAAGCAGAGTAAGCAGAGTAAGCAGGGTGAGTAGAGTAGAGAGGGGGGTCGACGAGGGCAGGGTAGGCAAGCGGTGGGGGCACACCGGCCTGCTCGCAGGCTGCGCTGTACACTGCCAGCCAGTCGTCCGGGGGGACGCGGTTCAGCAGAGCGAGCAGGTGGCGCAACGCGCGCAGCTGGATGGGGTGGAATACCACTCTACAATCGTGACCTGAGTCCTCGTTGTTCGCTGTCTTTTCTGACATTGCCCCAACCCACCACGTGTTCGTCGAGGAGAGATCCCACAATACAAATATAAGTGCACTGAGTATCGACCTGCAAAACAACCGTGGTAGTTCGACATCGCCACCAGTATAGCATAGATGGACATGACGTGCAACCGGCCCCCCTGCTGTGCGCATGCACCCGTATGTGAGACATCCACCCCACATGAAGGTAGTATAATCGTGCCATGCCGGCCGGTACAATATCCTATACTGACGTATGCCTGCGTTGGCCGGCGTACGACCTCAGCTGGACGACTGACCGACGGCCTTTCTACCCCCTGTTCCTTGTGCTCCCTGCTCTTTCTACCTTCCCTGTCATGGTCGAGCATGGGCGGCGTGCCCGCATCCTATGACGACGCCACGCTGTCTTCCGGTGATGAGGCCTCTTCTGCGGGGACAGTCAGCAAACCAGTCAGGGCATCCAGCAGATGGTCGCGTATCTGAGGGGGGGCTAAGCGTTGAAGTGGCGCACCAGCAGGGCCAGCCGGTCCCGCATGCTTGGTGGAACCCTGAGTTGAGCCGCTATCTGCCCGGTGGTGCGCTATGACGCCGGAGATTCCCGCTTGGCCAGTCGCCCGACCAGCTCCTCAAACCTGACTATGTCATCATGGATGATGCTCAGGCTGGCGCGCCAGAAGTCAGGCGTGCGCACATCTATCCCGAAGCGCCTCGCCAGCGAGGCCGCATCGTCCATGCCCGTCGAGGATAGCAGTGCATCATACCCCTTTCGGAACTGTTCGGGGTTTTCCTGATAACGTGCGTACAGCCCCAGCCCGAACAACAACCCAAACATGTAAGGGAAGTTGTAGAACGACAGCCCCGGCCTGTAGTAATGCGGCTTGACCGCCCACATATAAGGGTGGAGCTTACTCTCGTCCAGCCCATCACCATAGGTCTCTTTCTGCGCTCCCAACATCAGCTCGTTGAACTCGTCCACCGACAGCTCCCTCTGCTGACGCTTTTCGAACACCGCCTGCTCGAACAGGAAGCGGCTGGAGATGTCTACCACCACCTGACAACTCCCCTGCAACGAGGCCTCAAGTATAGCCAACTGCTCCTGCGGGTCGGCATCGCGCAGGGCCGCCTGCCGCACGATAGTCTCGCAGAAGATGCTGGCGGTCTCGGCCAGCGTCATAGGTGTGGCCCTCTGGAGCATAGTGCGCCCGGCCTTGACGAAGTTGTGGTAAGCGTGCCCCAGTTCATGGGCCAGCGTGCTCATGCCGCCGTAAGCCGGTTTGTAGTTGCTGAGCACCCGCGACTCGTCCTTGCGGAGCCACATGCAGAACGCCCCGTCGCGCTTACCTTCTCGTGGCTCGGCGTCTATCCAGCCTTCGCGAAAGGCGCGCGCCGCGAAGTCCCGCAACTTGGCGGAATAGGTGCCGAACTGCTCGATGATGAAGTTGGCGGCATCGTCGTACTCCCACACTTTGACTTCCTGTCCTACGGGCGCGAACAGGTCGTACCATGCCAGCCGGTCAACGCCCAGCGCCTGCGCTTTGGCCCGCATATACCGGCGGAAGTGGGGAAACGATTCGCGGGCCGCCCCCATCATGGCGTCCAGAGTCTGGCGGTCTATATTGCTGTCGAATATAGCCGCCTCCAGCGCCGACTCCCAACCACGCCGCTTGGTGAGGGTGTTCACCTCGCCTTTCACGCCGTTGAGCGCTGCGGCCAGCGGCAGGGCATGGCGTTGCCACGCCTCAAGCTCGGCCTCATACGCCGCGCGCCTCACGTCTCGGCTCGGGTCGTAGGCCAGATTGCGTATGACGCTCATGGGCAGTTCCTGCCGCTTGCCCTCTAACTCTATCGGCACCATGATTTGCGACGTGAGGTTGCCGTGCAGCTTGGACCATGCCGAACCGCCGCTCAGGGTCATCTCGGCGGCAAGCTCTTCCTCAGGTGGGGTCATCAGATGCTGTGCGCGCACGCTGGCTTTACGCAAGGCAAATGCGTGCTCGCGGGCCACCTCCGAGCGCTCTATCAACCCATCCACGTCCAGCGAGCCTATCCACGCAGTGAACCGCGTGCCTAATTGCGACAGCTTCACGGTTTCGCGCTGAAGCTCACTCCACTTAGCCTGCGCCAGATTGTTGCGTGAATCGGTGGACACGAAGCTGGAGATGTACGCGCTCAGCGTCTGCGTCTGTTCCAACACGGCGTTGTATCGATCTATGACTTGCTCGAAGGTCTGCACCACTGTATCGTCCAGATGCATGTTCTCCCGACGCTCTATTTGATATTTATCAAATAGAGCAGCCAAACTATTGATCGCCTCAACCACCGAGCGAAACCCTTCCTCGAACTCCGGCGAGTCGAGGCCCGGATACACTACCGACATATCCCAGCGAGGGAGAGGTTTCTTTACACCGGTCATCGTGGTCATTGCCATACCATCAGCCTCCTTTACTGCAGTGAACTTTGTATTGATCGCCAACTTTCTTCACCCGGCCTTATGCTTACCTTACTACACTACAGCCGTGCCGCCTGTGCACTGGCGCGAAGCGTGTGGATAGCCGCGGCCACGCCTTGGGGCGCATCGTACACCGCCGACCCGGCCACAAGCAGATTGGCCCCGGCCCCCACCACGAGGGGGGCGGTCTCCTCGTTGATGCCCCCATCCACCTCGATGTCGCAGTCCTGCCCGCGCTCATCCAACATAGCCCTCAGCCTCCTGATCTTGGGCAGCATGCTACCTATGAACTCTTGCCCGCCGAAGCCGGGGTTGACTGTCATCACCAGCAACAGGTCCACATACTCCATTATCTCTTCGAGGGCTACCAGCGGGGTGGCGGGGTTGAGCGCCACCCCCGGTTTGGCCCCTTCGGAGCGTATCTGCTGGACGGTGCGGTGCAGGTGTGGGCAGGTCTCCACATGCACGATGATGTAGTCGGCCCCGGCACGCGCAAACTGGGGTATGTATAACTCCGGCTTCTCTATCATCAAGTGCGCCTCGAGAGGCAGAGAGGTGTGGGGCCGGATGGCCTCCACAACCAATGGCCCCACGGTGATGTTGGGCACGAAATGCCCGTCCATCACGTCTATCTGTATGCGGTCGGCCCCGCCCACTTGGGCCTCGCGCACCTGCTCGCCCAGCCGGGCGAAGTCCGCCGACAGGATGGAAGGCACTATCTCAATCCTGCGACCGCCCAAGCCCTACCTCCTCAATCGTTACTCGTTGGTGGTCAGATATAAGCGCATAATCGCGGCTTTCATGTATGCGGGTAGTGTTTCTCCAGCGCGGAAGCAGCGTCCTTATCTACCAGCCAAACCACCCGGCCCAACGCGTTGCGCAGTAATTGGGCAGGGAAGGTGTCGGGGTCGTAATCACCTTCCAAAACATGCTTGAGGGCGCCGGCCTTGCCAGTGCCGGTCACCATGAGAATCACGTTGGCCGCTGTGTTGAGCACCGCAGGCGTGAGGGTGATGCGATAAGTGTTCAGCTTGTCCACGAAATGTGCCACCACCAACCGGTGGCTCTCGTGCAGCGCCGCGGTATGGGGGAAGAGCGAGGCAATGTGGCCGTCCTCCCCCATACCAAGGAAGATGAGGTCAAAACTGGGCACTTGATCTTGCGGGGTGCCAAACACCCGCCGGATGGTCTGCTCGTACTGCGCGGCGGCGTCTTCAGGACCAAGCCCTTCGGTGGGCACCGGCAAGATGTTATCCCGGTTGACCGGCACTTTGCTGAACAACTCGTCTTCGGCCAACCTGTAGTTGCTGTCGGGGTGGTCGTGGGGCACCCACCGCTCGTCGCCGAAGAAGAACTGTATCCTTTCCCACGGTATCTCGCCTCGGAACGCATCCGAAGTGAGCTGTCTGTACAGCAACTTGGGTGTTGAGCCACCCGATAGCGCTGTCCGAAACGGCTGGCCGATTGCCGCCGCCTGCTTTGAGAGACGCATGAACGCCGATGCCGCGTCGTAAGCTACCGCACCGGGGCTTTGTTTGATGTACACGAAGGTTCCGAAACCGGGCGCCGTCAACCGGGCCATGTCTGTCCTCGCTATGCTCCGTCAGTCTCTGTCAACCTCGTGGCCGCGCCGGGGGCGTGCCGGGCGGGCGCGTGCGATGCGCCCCCGCGCTGATAGGTTCGCCGGTAGTTATGCGGCGCACCCCTTCGGTCTCTCTGCTCGAACGGGCCTGAATGAACGCTCCCACCATCTCCAGCGCCTGTTCGTACACCCTGTCATGGCTGAACACCTCAAGCTCCTGATCCAGCAAAACAGCCCGTGTCAGCTTCTCCAACTGCACCTGCCGTCTGGTAGGGCTGGTGCCGCGCACTTGCATGTCCACCCACGCGCACCCCTGCGCATCGTCGGCAAGGGCCACGGCAAAGCTTGCCTCAGGCCCCGATTGGGGGCCACCAACATCCTGCCCGGCCACTTCCAGCCTTATCGAGCGAATGGCCCCGGGCACCTCGGCTTCGGCCATATGGGGGGTGAGGGTTATGGTTACGGGCCGCTTGCCATTTTGCAGAGAGAGGCGGATAGTGGGCGGCTCGTCGCTTGAGGCACGCACCAGCTGGTAAACAGGCTCCACAGGTTGCCAACCAAGCCTGCTGGCGAGCCAGCCTGAGACCAGCAAGGCCTGCGCGCGGTTGACCACCCTGCGCCCACCCAGCATGAACTCGATATCCACGCGGTCTATGCGGTCCAGATAAGGGCGCATTGTGGGTGGATCAAAGAATGAAGCCACCAGTTCCCGCCAGTTCAGCAACCGGGTCCAGTTCATATCGGACACCGCGACATTGGGCCAGTGCTTACCGATGCGCTCGGCCATCTTGGAAAGCGTGCCCTCAGGGTTCTCGAACATCGCCGAATCCACGATCAGGCGATTAAGGGAGTCGGCCAGCGTGCGGAAAAGGTAGTCGTCGAAGGGCGCACCTCTCGGCCACCACAAAAACACCGGCAGGTCTGACAGCAACAGTGGTATGACGGCGGCCGGTATCTGGCGGCTGCTCGGCACCCCCGACTCGATCCATATCTGCTCACAACACACTTGCCGCCCGCCCGCCGGGGGCAGTTGACAGTGTATGGAAACGCGAGCCTGCACCGGCAGGTCTTCCTGCTGATTGAGTACCATCAAGATCACCCTGCACGGGTGGTGGCCGGTGATCTGCTCCACGTCCTTTATGTAGTCGGCGGCGGCTTCCGGCGACTCGGCGCGGATCAGCAGGTTGAGCACCTGTGCGGTGGTTACGCCCTGTACCCCACCTCTGGCCTGTGCGACCTCCGCCACGTCGCGCCACAACTCGGTGAGCTGAGCCTCCACGTACTCCACCGATACCGGTATGGGCGCACCGGTGTCTATGACGGCCGGTTGGTCGCCGTTCCTGCGATATGTGTCTGCCATGCTACTCTATCACCCGCCTTCCTGTCCGCACTCTTGTTTATACCAACCCCTTTTGAAGCCGCCCCATTTGCCTGTCCATTATCTCGACGCAGGGCAGGCTACAGCCTCCTCCATGTGCGCCCGTCTCTCTCGATGAGGTCGTCTGCCGCCGCCGGTCCCCAGCTACCGGCTCTGTAATTGGGGAAGGTGGGCGGCGGCACCTGCTCCCAGCCCCTGAGAATGGCGGTGACTATCATCCATTGCAGTTCCACCTCGTCACGTCTGGTGAACAGGGTGGAGTCGCCCAGCATGCAGTCCAGCAACAGGCGTTCGTAGGCATCCGCCGGCTCAACTCCGAACGAAGTGCCATATCGGAAGTTCATCTCCACCGAGCGCACCCTTATGGCGTGGCCGGGCACTTTAGATTCGAAGGTCATGGATATGCCCTCATCCGGCTGGATGTGCAGCACCAGCGTGTTAGGCTGAAGCTGGTCCGCCGCCGTGTACTGGAACAGGGCCAGCGGTGCCGGCTTGAATTGTATGGCGATCTCGCTGTCGCGTTTGGGCAGGCGCTTGCCATGCCGCAGGTAGAAGGGCACGCCCGACCAGCGCCAGTTCTCGACGAAGAAGCGAGCGGCCACATAGGTTTCGGTGTTAGAGTCGGGAGGCACACCCGGCTCCTGCCGGTAACCGGGCACCGGCTTGCCGTAGATGGCCCCCGGCCCGTACTGACCTCGCACAGTGTTGTGCAGCACCTCTTCCACCGTGGCGAACGGCTTGATGGCCCGCAGCACCTTTACCTTCTCGTCGCGCACTGCCTGCGCATCGAACGAGGCCGGCGGCTCCATGGCCACCAGCGTGAGCAACTGCATCATGTGGTTCTGGAGCATGTCGCGCAGAGCGCCCGTCTTATCGTAATAGGGGGCGCGGTCCTCCACCCCTAGGCTCTCGGCCACGGTGATCTGTATGTTGTCCACGTACCTGCGGTTCCACAGCGGCTCCCAGATGGCGTTGGCGAAGCGGAACACCATAATGTTCTGCACGGTCTCTTTGCCCAGATAGTGATCAATGCGGTATATCTGGTCTTCGGTGAACACCTCGCTCAACTGCCGGTTGAGTTGCTGGGCACTGGCCAGATCGTGCCCAAAGGGCTTCTCCACCACCACACGACGCCACCCTATATCGGTGGTCGGCCTGTTGAGCAGGTAGCTAGCTTGGCGCGTGCTGTCGTCGGGTGTGTTCGAGGCCACGGGCTGCCTCGCGTTCACCAGCCCGGCTGCACCCAGATACCTCACTATGACCGGGTAGTATTCCGGCGGGGTGGCGAGGTAATATATGCGGTTGCCTAGCGTGCCGAACTGCTCGTCTATCTCTTCCAGCCGCGAGGCCAGCGTCTTGTACCCCTCAAAGTTGTCGAAGTTGGACGAGAGATAGAACAGCGAGCGGGCGAAGTTCTCCCAGATGCGGGGCCACTGAGATGGCTTGTTGCGAGAGAATTTCTCCACCGACTCTTTGACCTGTTGGCGGAACTGGTCGTCGGGCAGTGGCCGGCGGGCCATGCCCACCATGGCAAAGCCCGCAGGCAACCTGCGCTCCACCATCTGGTTGAACAGGGCGGGGAAGAGCTTGCGGTGGGCCAGATCGCCGGTAGCGCCGAAGATCACCAGTGTGCACGGATCGGGCACGCGCCGCATTTGCAGGCCTTCCCGCAGTGGGTTTTCAAGCGCCGGTGTGCTTATCAGCGTAGTAACCATGGCTCTGGCCTTTCTTCTTCTTTAAAGCGGCAAGATGCGCTACGCACGATGACTGCCTGTCGGAGAGGCAGTCAGCACAAGTGGCGCATCTTGCAAATAGGATGCTACCACTATTACCCACCGTAGTGCAAAGATTTTCACACATGGGTTCACTAGTACTTTACTCCTATTCCGATATCGAAAGCCCCAAGTGAGCTACGCCCCCTGTGCTGTATGACCGGCATATGCTGTAAATGTGACCTCAAACTCACCCCCCCTGCGCCTGCGGCCCATCTTTCTTATCCCGGTACACCTCGCGCACGCTCTCGCGCGCTGACTTGACCGCCTGTCGGGTGTCGCCGGTCTGCTCGGCAGTTTCCTCGGCAGAGGCGGCAGTATCCATCACGCGCTCCCCGGCTTCAGGGGTAGAGGTAGCCACTCTGGTAGCAGGCACGGTGGGGGTCATGGGCGCAACCGACTTGATAGCCTCGGCGGCCTGCTCGGCCTCCACTGCTTCGGTGGTGCGCACCGCATGCCCGCCGAACTGGTTGCGAAGCGCCGCCACCACCTGCGCGCTGAACGACTCTTCCTGCCGCGAAGCGAAGCGCATCATCAGCGACAGGGTGATCACCGGCGCGGGCACCGAGTTGGCG
>DAOTTC010000008.1:0-10860 GCA_034437815.1 Chloroflexia bacterium
GCTCGTCGCGCTCCATCTCTTCGCGCAGGCCATCGCGGATGGCCTCGATCATGGTCTTTACTGCCATCTTGCTCTCTCCTCCGGGGTAGCATAGACATGCAGCAGGCACTCCTCGGCCACCGGGTCGGGGGCGCGTTCGGCGTAGTCGGTGGCGTCGTCCACCTCGCGGTCAATGCGTGCCTTCACCTCGTCCAACTCCTGCTCGGTCATGATGTTGTTGTCCAGCAGGTACTGGCGGAACTTGGGCAGAGGCTCTTTGGACTTCCACGCCTCCACCTCGTCGCGGGTGCGGTAGGTGCGGTCGTTGTCGTCAGACGAGTGGGCGGTGAGGCGGTAGGTCTTGGCCTCGATGAGGGTAGGGCCTTCGCCTCTGCGGGCGCGGTCGGCGGCCTTCTTGACCACCTCGTATACGGCCAGCGGGTCGGTGCCGTCAACTTCCACGCCCGGGAACCCATATGCGGCCCCACGAGCGGCCACACTGCCGCCCGCCACCTGTTTGGGCAGGGGCACCGAAATGGCGTACTGGTTGTTCTCGCACATGAATATCACAGGCAGGTTGTGGATGCCCGCCAAGTTGAGCGACTCATGCCAGTCGCCCTTGCTGGTAGCGCCCTCGCCGAAGCATACGATGGAGATCTCGTCGCTACCACGGATCTTGGCGGCCAATGCCACGCCCACCGCATGGCACAACTGGGTAGCCACGGGCGATGATCCGGTGACTATCTTCAGCTTGCGATAGCCGTAGTGACCGGGCATCTGGCGGCCCCCACTGCATGGGTCGTCCTTCTTGGCGAAGTGCTGAAGCATGGCCTCGCGCGGGGTCATGCCCAGCGCCACGCATATGGTCAGGTCGCGGTAGTATGGCAGGAACCAGTCTTTGCCCTTCTCTGCCGCGAACACCGTGCCCACACCTATGGCTTCATGTCCCTGACATGAAATAACAAATGGCGCTTTGCCCTGCCGGTTGAGCAGCCACATGCGCTCGTCCAGCGACCGGGCAAGCAACATATAGTAATACATCTCTTTGAGCTGTTCTGCAGACAGTCCGAGCTGCTCATGCTTCGGCCTGACAGCTTGCTCCCGCTTGCTGCCCGGCTCCACCTTGGTTTTGGTGGTTGCCATGTGTTACCTCCTCGTAACATTTCCAATCCCGACCTGATATCCCTCTCCCCAGAAGTTATGGCCGAGTGGCACGCAGTCATCTATTGTGGCGTCTGTGGCTTTGCGGTCGTTATCCATGCGGATAGACCGATGGACGCAGGGGAAGTCCCTCACATCTTATCACAAGGTGCATGCCTTGTCAAAGCGTTTGAAGCTAGAGGTTCCACCAAGAATCGAGGATCAGGCGCATCAATATGGAGGGAAAAGTGAAGAGCCGGGGGACATTTATACCCCCCTGCCCCCGCACTCAGAGGGTACCCGCCCAATAGGGGGCTGATCTAAGCCCTTGCCAACCCCATTATTGTTGGAACCAAGTTATAATATCGAATGGCATGCCACGCAACCATCACCAGCATTTGTCGTACCGTGACAGGCTGATCCGCCGCCTCCGTCGCCCACTGGACCCTAGGGCGCGCAGGGTGACCATTGAGAGCAAGGCGCTGGGCGTGACCAAGCACTTCTACGTCGCCCTACCTCCCGGCTACCACAGTCTGGAAAACCGGAGCAGGCGCTATCCGGTTGTGTATCTATTCCGAGGCCACGAGCGAGAATGGGTGCACAGATGGCAGGACAGGTCGCGCAGGGGCCGTACGGTGATCGATGTGTACCGCGAACTGTTACAGGCCGGGCAGGTGGGGCCAATGGTACTGGTGTTTCCCGGCATCAGCAGTGACGACAATCGTGTGCCCGGCCTATTGGTCAATTTTCTGGCCCCCGAACTGGCAAAGGGGGCGCCGGGCGTGGGCACCGGGCGCTTCGAGGACTATTTCCTCGAAGAATTGATGCCCTGCGTGGACACGATGTTTCGTACGGTACAGCATCGCATGGGACGCGCCGTGGACGGGTTCTCGCTCGGGGGCTTTCAGGCCATCAAGATAGCGGCACTTCGCCCCGACCTGTTCTGCTCGGCAGGCTCGTTCGACGGCACCTTTCTGTACGCCACACGGGGCGGGCGGTCGGTGCGGGCACGAGACAGGGTGTTGCGCAACCCTATGCTGGATCCGGCGTTCGGTGTGCCGCGCAATCTGGAATATGTGGCGGCCAATAATCCGGCCAATCTGATATGGAGAGGTGACAGGCAGGCCCTCGCGCAGGTGCAGTGGCTCATAGCCAGTTGTCCGCAAACCGGCGAGCCATGGCAATCCAACTACTATAGGAACCAACACCTTGTGGGCATATTGGAGAGGCGCGGTCTGCACAACGCCATGCCAGCGGTGATAGAGGGGTCACGCCACAACTGGCGTTGGGCCGACCGGTATATGGGGCTGACGCTGCCCCTGCACTGGCAGGCGCTGGAGCACAGCACTCGGCTGTGTTGAACCCGCATCTTGACAGAAGGGTATTAACTATTGCTATAATGGCGCAACTTCTCTTATTCTTGCCGCCTGAAGGGAGGTGAAGCCCGCCGAAACAACCCATTTACTCACGGCGTTTCTGTTCTTTCACTCTGGGCCACTTGTGCGGCGTCTCGCCTTCCCAGAAGCAGAGACGGCTCCGCATGAGTGTCAGGAAGTTCAGTTTCTGAGTGCAGTGTAGCACCGGACACAACCAACAGGAGGAAAAGTGAGCATGGTACCCAAGAAACCCACCTTACTGGCGCTCGTGATGCTGTTGATTGCACTGACGGCGTGTGGGCCACAGGCGGCAGCGCCGACGCCCACTACCGTCGCACAGCCCACGCCGACAACTGCCGAGGCCACTCCTACCACGGCTGAGGCTACGCCAACCACCGCCGAGGTCACACCGACCACTGCGGCGCAGGAAAATCAGACCCTCACCGCCACCGATACCAAGTACGAAGCCAAGGATTGCTCCTACGGCGGCCTCATAAAGTCCATCGAGGCGGTAGATGACACCACCGTCAAGTTCACAATGTGTGCGCCCGACCCGGCCTTCCCCGCCAAGATCGCCTTCTCATCGGTAGCCATCCAGTCTGCGAAGCACTTGCAAGAGACCGGCGGCAGGCCACTCGAAAATGCGCTGGGCACCGGCCCCTACATGGTGCAGGAGTGGGTGCGCGGCGACCACCTGACGCTGGTGCCCAACCCCAATTATTGGGGCGAGCCGCCCAAGATGAAGACCGTCATCTTCAAGTGGAACTCCGAAGCCGCCGCCCGCCTGAACACCCTGCGCGCCGGGGAAGCCGACGCGATTGACAACCCGGACCCTAACGATTTCGACGCCATACAGGCCGACAGCAACCTCAAACTCATCCCGCGCGAGGCGCTGAACATCTTCTACATCGGGTTGAACAACACCAAGCCGCCGCTGGACAACGACAAGGTGCGGCAGGCAATCGCCATGGGCATCAACCGGCAGGCCATAGTAGACAAGTTCTACCCGCGCGGCTCCACGGTGGCATCGCATTTCACACCCTGCTCCATCCCCGGCGGTTGCGAGGGCGAACCATGGTATGACTACAACCCCGATCAGGCCAAGCGACTGATTCAAGAATCGGGCGTGCCCACACCCATCAGGTTGCGGCTGGCCTACCGCGATGTGGTGCGCAGCTACCTGCCCACACCCGGCAGGGTTGCCGAAGAGATCCAAGCCCAACTGCGGCAGATTGGCATTGAGGTGACCATTGATCAGCAGGAGTCCGGCACGTTCCTCGACAATGCCTCCAAGGGCAATCTGGAGATGTTCCTGCTTGGCTGGAACGCCGACTATCCGGATGCCACCAACTTCCTCGATTCTCACTTCGGTGAAGGCGCGAACGAGTCCTTCGGCAAGAAGTGGCCCGACATCACCGGCCCACTGAAGGAAGCCGCATCGCTGGCCGACATCGAGGCCCGCAAGAGGCTGTACGCACAGGCCAACAACGCCATCAAGCAGCACGTGCCTATGGTGCCTGTAGCCCACGGCGGTTCGGCCACGGTATGGAGGGCTAACGTGGAAGGTGCCCACTCCAGCCCGCTTGGCAATGAAACCTTCCGCGTGGTGTCCGTACCCGGCAAGGACACCTTTGTATGGGTGCAGAATGCCGAGCCACTCAGCCTGTATTGCGCCGACGAGACCGACGGCGAGACCCTGCGCGCCTGCGAGCAGATCTTCGACCCACTGCTGTCCTACAAGGTGGGTGGCGTGGAGGTCGAGCCGGGTCTGGCCCAGTCCTATGAACCCAACAGCGACCTGACCGAATGGACCATCAAGCTCAGACCTAACGTCAAGTTCTCGGACGGCACACCCCTCACCGCAAGGGATGTGGTGGTCACCTACGCAGTGCAGTGGGACGCCAAGCACCCCCTGCATACCGGCAACAAGGGCAATTTCGACTACTGGACCTATCTGTTCACGCAATTCCTGAACGCGCCACCGCCTCAGGAGTAATGTGCGGTCGTACAGGTGGTTCGCCCATGACCCGTGGGTCATGGGCGAACCACCATTATGCCACCTGTGGTACTATGGTGCTATGGTACGCTTTCTGATCCGCCGTCTCATCTCTATCATCCCGGTACTCATCGGCATTATCTTTGTCACATTCGTGCTGGTGCGCTCCATCCCCGGCGACCCGTGCATAGCGATGCTGGGTGAGAGGGCAAACCAACAGACGTGCGCCGATTTCCGGCGGCGCTACGGACTCGACGACAACATACTGGTGCAGTTCACCAACTACACCGCAATCTTGCTGAGCGGCGATCTGGGCAACTCTATCAAGCTGGGCAGGCCGGTAGGCGATATTTTGCTGGAGCGCCTGCCGATGACGCTGGAGCTTTCCATCGGGGCCATGCTGTTTGCGGTTGGGGTGGGCGTGCCGCTGGGCATCATCTCGGCGTACAAACGTCGTTCGATCCTAGACGCCCTTACCATGATTGGAGCCAACATCGGGGTGTCCATTCCCATATTCTGGCTGGGCCTGATGCTCGCGGCCTTCTTCGGGGTGACGTTGCGTGATACGCCCTTCTATCTGCCCACCGGCAGCAGGCTGACGGCGGGGGTAAGCATACCCTCCCTGCTCCAGACGTGGAACCTGCAAGATTTACAGGGGGTGCCGCGGGCGGTGTTGACCTTCATAGCCAACATGGTCACTGTCAATGCCCTGCTCACGGGCAGGTTCGATGTGCTTGGGGATGCGCTCAGGCACCTGATATTGCCGTCGGTAGCTCTGGGCACCATCCCGCTGTCCATCATCGCACGGCTTACCCGCTCCAGCCTGCTGGACGTGATGGGCAACGATTACATTCGCACGGCACGCGCCAAAGGGCTGGGCGAGCGCATAGTGCTATTCCGCCACGCCATGCGCAACGCCCTCCTACCTCTGGTCACCGTGATAGGCCTGCAATTCGGAGGCCTGCTGGGTGGGGCAGTGCTCACCGAGACGGTATTCAACCTGCCGGGGGTGGGCAAGTTTCTTGTCGAATCGATCTTCGCGCGGGATTACCCTGTGGTACAGGGCTTCACGCTGACGATCGCCCTCATCTTCATACTTATCAACTTCCTAGTTGACGTCTCCTATGCCTATCTTGACCCGCGCATCAGGTTGGGCTAAGTGGAACCGAGGTAGAGGCTCAGAGAATGCAGGCAGTTCGAACCCGGCTCAGACCAGTTGCCCTCGGCCAACCGGCGGCCCCGGCGCGCAGTTTGTGGCGCGACGCCCTGCGGCACCTGTTGCGCAATCGCTCGGCGCAGATAGGGTTGTTCATACTCGGCGTGCTGCTGTTGACGGCCATTTTCGCCCCTGTCATAGCGCCCTATGACCCCATCGAGTACCGCGACCCCAACAACCGGGTGCGTACCACCCCCTGCATTCATCTGCTGGGGTGCCCGCCCCAACAGCCCCAGCACTTCTTCGGCCTTGACAGCAATGGGCGCGACCTGTTCAGCAGGGTGATCTACGGCACGCGTGTGTCGCTGTTCATCGGCGTGGCAACGGTGACGTTTGCCATAGTGGTGGGCACACTTCTGGGCGCTGTGGCCGGGTACGTCGGCGGGTGGCTCGACAACATAGTGATGCGCCTGATGGACGTGCTGCTGGCCTTCCCCAGCCTGTTGCTGGCTATAGCGCTGGTGGCGGTGCTCAGGCAATTGATACTCGCCGGGCTGTCGCCGCTCTTGCCCGCACTGTTCGCTATCGGCATAGTAGCTATCCCTGTATACGCGCGCATCGTGCGCTCCAGCGTGCTGTCCATCAAAGAGCAGGATTACGTGCTGGCCGACAGAGCCATCGGTGTGCCTGAGACGCGCATCCTATTCCATACTGTCCTGCCCAATGCTCTTACCCCGCTCATCGTGCAGGGCACGCTGGGCATCGCCACCGCCATCCTCGATGCGGCGGCACTGGGCTTCCTCGGGTTGGGCCAACCCCCACCCTACCCGGAATGGGGCAGGATGCTCAGCGAAGAACGCAGCAGTGTGTTCAGCGCCCCACACCTGCTGTTCTTCCCGGGGCTTGCCATCGTGCTCACAGTGCTGGCGTTCAACCTGCTCGGGGATGGTTTGCGAGACGCGCTCGACCCACGCCTCAACAGGTAAGGTCGAAGAAGGCCGGCCTACTACTGGTATTACATACCAGTATATGGCATAATTGTTTCAATAATCACAAATTGGCTCGGCGGTGGCGTGCGACGCAGCGCCCACCCCACTTCTCCTTTCGGCGTGTTATATGCAATACCAATTATCCGAGCAAAGGCGATAGTACCAAGGGTGCAAGGGAGTGGGGAGTGGGAGAGCGGGGGAGCGGGGGAGCGGGGGAGCGGGGGAGCGCCCCTGACGGGGATGTGGGGACACCCCCACTTATCCCATCCCCACAATACAATTTATAGCCTTCCTAGGGGAAATTGGTATAACATACGCATTACAGCATACACAGGAGCATTTATGACCAAACTACTGGAGGTAAAAAATCTAGAAGTAGCTTTCTTCACGCCCGATGGTGTGGTTCGGGCGGTGAACGATGTGTCTTTCGACTTGGACGAAGGCGAGACGCTGGGCATCGTGGGCGAGTCCGGTTCGGGCAAGAGCGTCACCGCCCTCTCCATCATGCGCCTCATCCCGGAACCACCGGGCAGAATCATGGGCGGGCAAATACTCTACAGAGGGGACAATCTGCTGACCTACAGCAAAGAGGAGATGCGCCACGTGCGCGGCAAAG
This sequence comes from Chloroflexia bacterium, assembly GCA_034437815.1. GTDB lineage: Bacteria > Chloroflexota > Chloroflexia > QHBQ01 > JADMIH01 > JADMIH01. Next base: position 7,253 of record DAOTTC010000008.1, read on the forward strand.
AGATCGCCATGATCTTTCAGGACCCCATGACCTCGCTCAACCCGGTGCTTACCATTAGCAGGCAGATAGGCGAGGCGTTGCAGCTCCATCTCGGCCTGACGCAGAAACAGGCCCGCCAGCGCACCATCGAACTGTTGCAGATGGTGGGCATCCCATCGGCCCGCGAGCGCGTGGACCACTACCCACACCAATTTTCGGGGGGCATGCGTCAACGTGTGATGATAGCCATGGCCCTGTCCTGCAATCCCCGACTGTTGATAGCGGACGAGCCAACCACCGCTCTGGACGTCACCATACAGGCGCAGATACTGGACCTGATAAAGCGCCTGAAGAACGAGTTCGATACTGCGGTGATATTCATCACCCACGATCTGGGGGTGGTGGCCGGCCTGTGCGACCGGGTGATCGTGATGTATGCGGGGCAGATCATGGAGCACGCCCCCACGGTAAAGCTGTACACCGACCCGCGCCACCCATACACACTGGGCCTGCTAAAGTCGGTGCCCCGGCTGGACGAAGCGCGTAAAGAGCGCCTAGACCCCATCCCCGGCATGCCTCCCGATCTGATTCACCTGCCACCGGGGTGCCCTTTCTACCCGCGCTGCACCTATCGCGAGCCGCGCAACAAACTAGAGCGACCGCCACTACGAACCATTGAGCCGGGGCATGAAGTGGCCTGCTGGGTGGACATTACCACCACCAAACCACACGAGATCCTCGACGAGACGGCTGTAGGCGCGGGCGCCGAACACGAAGCCGTCGAGTTGAGGATGGAGGCCGAACTGGGTGCTAAAGAGGTGTCAGGCACGGCCCCCGATGCCGGGGTCCGGCGGGAATGAAGGTCCCCCGGCACTGAGGGCAAGCCCCGCTTCGGCCCGCATTGACCGACATACCCGGAACCGAGTAAGTAAAGTTCATCGCTAGCATCGCAAAGTACGGTTTAGGAGCCGGTGAGCATGGAAACTATGAACAAACCCAATGTTGGGGTTGATACAAGGCCTGATGCTTCGGGCCGCTACGCTGTCGCCACCCATCCAGAGGAAGCCCGGTACACCGGCAAGCCCGGCGAGATCATCCTGCGGGTGGAAGGGTTGAAGATGCACTTCCCCATCACCAGAGGCATGCTGATCCAGCGTCAGGTGGGCGCCGTCAAAGCGGTTGATGGGCTGGACTTCTTCATACGCAAGGGGGAGACGCTGGGGCTGGTGGGCGAATCAGGGTGTGGTAAGAGCACGGCTGGCAGGGCCATTTTGCAACTGTACAAGCCCACCGCCGGCAAGGTGATTTTCAAAGGGCGCAATATCGTGGGTCTGCCGCCTAGGGAGATGCGCGCCCTGCGCCGCGAGATGCAGATGATCTTTCAGGACCCCTATGCCTCGCTCAACCCGCGTATGACAGTGGGCGACATCATCGGAGAGCCGCTGAAGGTGCACGGGCTGGCAAAGGGCAAGCAACTGCGCGAGAGAGTGCAGGAGTTGCTGCGCGTGGTAGGACTCAACCCATACTTCGCCAACCGCTACCCTCATGAGTTCTCAGGCGGCCAGCGCCAGCGCATCGGTATAGCGCGCGCTCTGGCCGTCAGCCCCGAATTCATCGTGGCCGACGAACCTATATCCGCGCTTGACGTGTCTATCCGCGCTCAGATTATCAACCTGATGGAAGACTTGCAGAGCGAGTTCGGCCTGACTTACATGTTCATCGCCCATGACCTGAGTGTGGTGCGCCATATATCCGACCGAGTAGCAGTGATGTACCTCGGGAAGATTGTGGAGCTTGCCGATAGGACCGAGTTGTATGCCAACCCCCTCCACCCGTACACCACGGCTCTGCTGTCGGCAGTGCCCATACCCGACCCGCTCAAGGAGATGCAGCGCGAGCGCATCATCCTGACGGGCGATGTGCCCTCGCCGATCAACCCGCCGGCGGGGTGTCACTTCCACACGCGTTGCCCTATTGCCATAGCCGCTTGCAAAGAGATCGACCCACCTCTGGAAGAGAAGGCACCGGGCCACTGGGCCGCGTGTATCCGCGTATGAGAGGACTGAGGACCGGGAGACACCCCCGCACTCACACGCTAGCCACCGGCAGGGAAGCGCCCATGACCCCCGGTATCCATCGCCTTTGACCGGATAACCGGTATAACCGATATTACAGGGAAGGAGCCTGAGAAGGGCCCAATCCTCCTCAAGCCCTTCCCCTTTCCTAAACATCGTGCACGTTCGTGCATCAGTTATGGTTGGATGTCAGGTATAAAGCTTGACATACCTTGCTATAATAGCTGTAGGCAACTAGCGGTTATCCCCTCAGCTATCTAACACAACGAGCCGCACAGTTCGCGGCTCGTTGTGTTTTTGTGCAAGGTAGCCGGCCTTACTGTGATATCAGCATTCGGTTATAAGGAGGGACCAACATGCGACGTTCCACTATCGGGAGATTAGCTGGCGTGTTCACAATGCTAGTGGTGCTCGGTCTGGTGCTTACAGCGTGCGGTGGGGGTGCAGGATCAGTAGCGGGCAAGAGCAACGCGGAGTTGCTGAAAGCAGCGGTTGCCAATATGAAGGCGGCCAAGAGCTACCACATGAGCGCCGATATCCAGCAGGGCGAGGAGTCGGTCCAGTTCGAGGGCGATATTGACATCGCTAACAAGAGGATGAAGCTGGATATGACTGCTGGGGGACATAGCATCAGCATGATCCAGATAGACGACAAGGCGTACTTGAGCTTAGATGGCGGAGTCTACTACCCAGAGCCCCCCTCCGGGGAGGCAAGTGACTTCGACAGTCTGGTCAAGATGTGGGAGGATATAAGCCCCGAGGACATAGACAAGGCGAAGGACGCGCTCAAAGATGGCACCCCCGCCACCGAGCAGATTGACGGGGTGCAGACCAAGCACATCACCGGTAATGCCAAAGACTTACAGGCTCTCAGCGGCGAATTTGTGGAAGTCACCGACGGCACCATAGACTTCTGGGTGACAACCGATGCCAACCCAACCATTCGCCAGATGAGCTTTCAGGGTAAGAGTGATGACAAGGATATGAAGGCCCTGTTCAAATGGAGCAAGATCAACGAGGATATGCAGATAGAGCCTCCGGCGAACAGCTCCAGTATGGGCACCGCTTATACACTGCCATCAAACAGGTAGCCCTCCACTGCCGCACAGGCACCGGTGAGGCCAGATTATCCGAGCAAAGGCGAAAAGGCGATAAGAAGACAGGGAGCGGGTTACCCGCTCCCTGCTCGCTTTGCCGGCCTGTCCGTGCCGGTACTCTACACTTTACCGTGGCTGACATTCAGGATAGAAGGTGTTGGCCACTATCTTGGACGTCTGCCCCCTCGTTATCGTGCTGTCGGGAAGGAACCATGGCCTCCTCTGCGGGTCGCATGGCCCGGCTGGTGGCCTGCCACACTCGTACCCACTGACGATGCCCCGACCCGATAGCCTCTCGATGTACACCCAGAAGGTGGAGCCGGGTGGTACGTCGGTGTAGGTCTGCGTGTCCGGTGGCACCTCCTCATCGAACCCTGCCGCGTTGGAGGCAAACTTGGTCATCTGCCCCCTCGTCACCCAGTTGTCCGGTCGGAACGTGCCGTCCGCATAGCCTCCC
>DAOTTC010000009.1:0-4140 GCA_034437815.1 Chloroflexia bacterium
TCCCAATCCGCAGGCTTTGCGAGGGTGCAGGGGTGCTCCCCCTCCGGCACTTGCGTGCCCTCAGGCAAAGCGCCTATCACCAATTCGCAGGCTTTGCGGGGGGGTGCAGGGGTGCTCCCCTGCCGGGGGTGTGGGGGTGTCCCCCAATTCTCCTTCCCAATCCGCAGGCTTTCTATGGAGAATTGGTATCAGATAACTATGGGGCTGGCAAACAGCAGCACGATGTCGCCATTGTTGAACGAATAGTCGGTATAACCGCAGAAGCTAAAGCCTTCTTTGCGGCAGAACGCCACAGCCGGATAGTTTTTGATGGATACTTCGAGCATGAGGGCGCGCAGGCTGGCCGCGCTACCGTGTCCATAGCGCGCCCAACGTCTGGCCGCTGCCATCAACATGGTGCCTACGCCCTTGCGCCGCATCGAATTAGCCACCACCAGCGAGCTGATCCAGCCAATACCTGAGCCGGCCACCACGGTGAGCACCAGATAGCCACAGAGCATGTTTGCCTGCTCGGCCACCAGCACCAGATCGGCGGCCCTCCATGCCTGCAAGCGTGCCATGCCCGCGGCTTGGTTGCCGTCCTTCAGCAGAGTGGCTATCGGTCCGAGCACTTTGCGGGTGCGCGGTAGCTTCACCGGACGGAACGTGACGCTCAGGGCGGAGTCCCCCAGCACGACGTTGGTGTTCAGGCTGACGTTGAAGGTGGTGAGGCCCGGTTCTCCGCGCACCACTTCTACTTGCCACGTGTAGGCTGTGGTGTAGCTGTCATCCAGTGCCAGACATGCCGGCAGATCATCTTCTCCGGCAGCGCGTATCTCCACAGGGTGGGTGACAGTCCTCATAATGCTCAAAGCTGAAAAATTCTCAGAGTGTAGCTAAGCGCGAACGCATGCATCAGACCCGATATAAATCTGGTTGGGCGAGGCACAAAAGAAGAGAACCGGGCACAGGGTAATATACCACAGCAGAAGACGATTCGCCACTATGCCCCAGATGATGGTTCCACCAACAATTGGGGGCCAAGCTCCGCCTGCTCATCGAGAGTAACCACTGGCCGCTGGCAACCCCCGATGGTTGGTGGAACCGTCATCCGGACGCCGATTGACATGTGATGCCCCTGCGTGGTATATTTTTGCGGGTCTGTGCCCCGTGGCCAGTGGGCGCGGATTCTCGTTTATCAAGAGGAGATAATGCCGCTGTGCGGCGTTGCGTTGGGGAGGGCAAGGACGTGGCTGTTGCGATAGACCTGTCCGGCAGAGTGGCGCTGGTCACGGGCGCGGGCCGGGGCATCGGCAGGGCCGTGGCCCTCAAGCTGGGGCAAGCCGGCGCCAAGGTGGCAGTCAACTACAACACCAGCGAGGCCGCCGCTCAGGAGGTGGTGCAACTCATCGCCTCGGAGGGCGGTGAAGCCCGGCCATACAGAGCCGACGTAAGCAAGCCCGACGAGGTTGACGCCATGGTGAACGCCATCCTCAAAGACTGGGGGCGCATAGACATTCTGGTGAACAACGCTGGCATCACCCGCGACAACCTGCTGATGCGCATGTCGCAGGAAGAGTGGGACGCCGTGATAGATACCAACCTGTGCTCGGCCTACTTGTGCACCAGAGCGGTCATGCGCCAGATGCTGCGCAACCGCTGGGGGCGCATCATCTGTATATCCAGCGTGGTGGGCATAACTGGCAACGTGGGTCAGGCCAACTATGCGGCGGCTAAAGCCGGGCTGATTGGCTTCACCAAGTCGGTGGCCCGCGAAGTCGCCAGCCGCAACATCACCGCTAACGCCATCGCCCCCGGCTACATCAACACCGATATCACCGCACGCCTCCCTCAGGAATGGAAAGACGCCACCCTCAGAACCATCCCCGCCGAGCGCCCCGGCGAGCCAGAAGACGTGGCCGGCGCAGTGCTGTTCCTCGCCTCCGATCTGGCCTCCTATATCACCGGTCAGGTGGTCAACGTGGACGGCGGCATGGTCATGCTCTAGCGGGGCGTCGGCGGCTGACAAGGTCGACAACATGGACAGGATAAGCTTTGTTTTCCCCGGCCAAGGCTCGCAATTCGTGGGCATGGGCCAAGACGTTTATGAGACGTCACCGGCGGCGCGTGCCGTGTTCGAGCGGGCCGATCAGGTGCTGGGCTTTCCGGTGGCCGAGCTGTGCTTTACCGGCCCCGCCGATAAGCTCAACGACACCCAGTACGCCCAGCCCGCCATCCTCACCACAAGCATCGCCTGTCTGGAGGCCCTTCAGGAGCGCATGCGGCAGACGGGGCGCGACCTGCGGCCTCACTACATGGCCGGGCATTCACTGGGCGAGTACACGGCGCTGGTGGCCGCAGGCTCGCTCAGCTTCGAGGACGGGTTGAAGCTGGTGTGGGAGCGCGGACGGCTGATGAAAGAGGAGGGCGAGCGCCGTCCGGGCGGCATGGCCGCGGTGATCGGCCTGCCCCATGACCGGCTGGAGCGCGTGGTGAAAGAGGCCAGCTCGGAAGGGTTGGTGGTGATCGCCAACTCCAATTCGCCTATCCAGACCGTCATATCGGGCGAGATAGCCGCCCTGCTCAAGGCCATGGACCTCGCCAAAAAGGAAGGGGCGGCCAAAGTGGCCCGCCTTGCCGTGAGCATCGCCTCGCACTCGCCCCTGATGCAGCAGGCGGGCACACAGCTCGCCCAGATCATCCAGAATATCAGGCTGGCCGACCCCCTCGTACCGCTGGTAGCCAACATCACCGGTCAGGTGCTCACCACCGCCGAAGACATCAAGCGCGAGCTGTCCGAGCAGTTGTGCAAGCCGGTGGCGTGGGTGGCTTCGGTGCGCGAGATGCTCAATCAGGGCGTGACCACCTTCGTGGAAATAGGCCCCGGTCAGGTGCTCTCAGGTCTGATCAAACGCATCTCGGAAGACGCGCAGGTGCTGCGCTGGGACGAACTTATGCGCGAAACGTAGGGGTCAATCGTCAGTCGTCAGTCGTCAGCGGTCAAAAGGTAGTTTTAGCATGCAAAATCCCAGAAGAGTAGTGGTCACGGGGCTGGGCGCGCTCACGCCGGTGGGCAACACCGCCGCAGAGACGTGGCGCAACCTGCTGGCTGGCGTGTCGGGCATTGGGCGCATCACCCTGTTCGACCCGTCCGAATATGCCATACAGATCGCAGGCGAGGTCAAGAACTTCGCGCCCACCGAGGACGAGCTGGACCCCAAGGAAGCCCGCCACATGGACCGGTCGGTGCAGTTCGCGGTGGTGGCCGCAAAGCAGGCACTGAGCGACGCCGCGCTTGAGATAACCGACGAGTTGGCCCCCAACGCGGGCATAGTGTTGGGCACCGGGGCCGGCGGCGTAGGCCTGCTCCTCGCCCAGCAGAAGGTGCTGGAGGAGCGGGGTGCGCGGCGCGTATCGCCCCACTTCCTGCCCAACTTTCTGGCCGACTCGGCCTCCGGCCAGATAGCCATCGCGGTGGGGGCCAAAGGGCCCAACATGGCCGTGGTGTCGGCATGCGCCACCGGGGGTCACGCTGTGGGCGAGGCCATGGAGACCATCCGCCGGGGCGATGCCGACGTGATGTTGGCGGGCGGCACCGAGGCGGTCATCCTGCCCGTCATCCTTGCGGGGTTCATCAACATGCGCGCGCTGGCCGACGACCCTGACCCCACAAAGGCCAGCAAGCCCTTCGACGCCCGCCGCAGTGGGTTCGTGCTGTCCGAGGGCGCGGCGGTGCTGGTGCTGGAAGAACTGGGGCATGCAGTCCGGCGAGGCGCGCGCATCTACGCCGAGGTAGCGGGCTATGGCTCCACCAACGACGCTTACCACATGGCCGCCCAGCTGGAGAGCGGCGACGGGGCGGCCCGCACCATGGAGCGCGCCCTGCGCAAGGCAGGCATCGCGCCCGGAGAGGTGGATTATATCAACGCGCACGGCACCGGCACGCCCCTTAACGATCGCGTGGAGACGCTGGCCATCAAGCGCGTGTTCGGCGAAGCCGCCTACAAAGTGACTATATCGTCCACCAAGAGCATGGTGGGGCACATGATGGGCGCGGCAGGGGCGCTGGAGGCTATGGTGTGCGCCCTCGCCATCTACCACAACCGCATCCCGCCCACCATCAATCTGGAAGTGCCCGACCCCGAATGCGACCTCGATTAC
>DAOTTC010000010.1:0-3693 GCA_034437815.1 Chloroflexia bacterium
GCACTTGTGGGATGGGCATCGGCGAGCCGGGTGCGGCCCCTGCCCACGCTCTCCCGCCCATCACATGTCCGGCAACCAGCGCGGCCACGCCTGCGAACGCTGTAGTGCCGGCCCGTTGCAAGAACTCGCGCCGGTCCATGGCCCGGGCCAGAGCTTCGCTCCAACGTCTAACCTTGTCTTCGACCATGCGATTTCTCTCCTTTTCGGTGAGTTGTGGGTTTAGCTCTGCATGAGAATGCCGGAAGTGCGACTCGATGCAGGCTTGGGTCGGGTGCTAGTTGGTCAACATTCGGGTTAGCGGATCAGGCTCCAATCCAATTCCAATCAAGTCAAGCTCGAAGCAGATCAGATCAATGTCGGGCCGCAGGTTGCAAATCTTCCTGCTCTACTAGCTTTTCAGCCTCCTCAGGTTCTACGGGTTTGCCGGTCAGCAACTCCTTGTAATAAAGGTCGAGACCACTTTTGGTGTTTACCAGTCCCTTTGCCCGGATTACACCATCAGCATCGAGGAAGAAGGTAAAGGGGGTGACCCGCACGCGGTAGAGGTCCATGAGGTTGTCTTTCGGTGTGGGGGAATAGGGCAGTACGGGCAGGGTGGTGCCGGTTTCGGCCACGAACCGAGCGCTCTCTTCGGGGGAGGCGGCGTTGAGCCACAGCACGGCCACTTGGGGGTGTTTTCTGGCCCAGTCTTGCAGTTGAGGGAGCAGCAGGCGGCACGGACTGCAATGGGGCGAGCCGAACAGCAGGACAACAGGCCTACCCCTATAAGCGCTCAGCCGGTGAATGTTGCCATGCTGGTCGGTCAACGTGAAGTCAGGGGCGGTCTTACCCCTGTCCAGCCCATCTCTGGACACGCCTTCAGCGGTGCCCAGATACATGATGCCCAACTGCCTGTAGAGCAGCAGCACCAGCACAGCCAGCGCAAGCACTAAGACCCACAATACAATGTAACTGACGAGCCAAATGCCTTCCATGCAGTGCGTTCCCGGCGTATGTTATCTATGGCGACCTCGACACCTGTACCCACCAAGGCAAGGCAAACGCCTCTGATTGTGGGACAAGCAATGCGCGGCCTCATTATTATAGAGAGAACCGGCACAGTTGTCAATATTTTCCATCCTCTGGTTGCCCACCCCGGTTGCACCAAGCATCGGGGCCAAGCTCCACCCATATACGGGAAAAAGGTAAAGGGCCGGGGGCGTTTGTGCCCCTGTGCCCCTGTGCCCCTGTGCCCCTGTACCCCCGCACCCACAGCGTACCCGCTGGACAGGGGGCTTAGGCCGGCCCCTGTCAACCCCCGATTATTAGCGGAAGCACCGGCAATTGGCGATGGTTGAATCATGGGCACAATTGATGCTATTATCTTTGTGCTACCTCCGAGCAAACGAGTGCACCGAAAGAGGGAAAAGAGGGAGACGCACAGCACACATGATAATGCAGAGTCGTAAGTGGCGCATGGTTATCCGTGCGATTACACTGGTGGTCACCAGCGTGCTGATGTTGGCCTTCGCTGGGCCGGTGTCATACGCCCTGCAAGATGACACCCCCAGACGCATCACCGGCTCATGGCAGTTGCTCGACAGGCAGAACCCCATCGAAGGCTCTTATGTCAATGTGCGGGGGGTGCCCGATAGAGAGCGCATTATCGCCATCGAAGATGGCAACGAAACCTATTATTGGATACCCCTGAAGGGTTACGACAACCTGCTGGTGGTGCGCACCAAAGACCCCGATTACGTCTTTCCGCATGATGCGGTATCGCCCTACGATATCCACCAACCGGCACATTATGCGGGCAAAGTTACCCGGTTGAAGGAACAGGTGGGAGAGGACGAGGCCGAGGAGATAATCCGTCAACTGAAGAGCAGGGGCTTGGCGGCGGACGAGGAACGGTTGATGGTGCTCCTGCAGGGCGAGACGCCGGGCACCTACCGCCCCATGGTACCTGTGATGCCGGTGCTGGCGTGGTTGTGGTTGGCCGCCCTTATCGGTCTGGTGCAGATATGGCGCGGCAGACGCCCCCGCTACAGGCCCGAACAGACCATAGCACAGATACGGGCGTGAAGTGAAACGGTAACCACCGGCGACTGCGCATTGTTCCTTATTCCCGCCATTCTTTGAGCACGAGCACACCGTTCTGCCCGCCGAAGCCAAAGCCGTGCACCAGAGCGGCTCTTATGCGCATAGGCCGTGCTTCGTTGGGCACGTAGTCCAGATCGCACTCCGGGTCGGGGTACCGATAGTTTATGGTAGGCGGGGCGATCTGGTCGCGGATGGCGAGGGCGGTGGACACGGCGGAGATGGCCCCGGCAGCCCCCAGCGAATGGCCCACCATGCTCTTGTTGGCTGACACCGCCACCTTGTAGGCCCTCTCGCCAAGCGCGCGCTTGATGGCCGCCGTTTCGGCGGGGTCGTTGAGGGGTGTGGAAGTGCCGTGAGCGGCTATGAAGTCTATGTCTTCAGGCACAAGGTCGCTGTATTTGAGGGCGCGGGTGATAGCCAGAGCCGCCCCGGCCCCACCCGGCGCGGGCGCGGTCACGTGGTATGCATCGGCGGTGAGCGCGCCGCCCGCCACTTCGCAGTAGATACGTGCGCCGCGGGCAAGGGCGCTGTCGGCGCTCTCAAGGATGGCCGCCGCCGCCCCCTCGCTGTACACGAAGCCATCGCGCTGGGCATCGAACGGCCTGCTCACCTCTTCGGGTGGGCGCTCGGTGTTGCGCGACAGGGCCTGCATGTTAGCCAGCGAGGCGATCGCCAGATCGGTCAGGTAGGACTCGGTGCCCCCGGCTATGACCATGTCCACTTCGCCGCGCATGATGTAGTGGTAGGCGTCAATGAACGAGAAGATGCCGCTGGCGCACGCCGCCACTTCTGTGGTGGCCGGCCCGTGTGTGCCGAACGTCAGCGATACCTGACACGAGGCCATGTTGGCTATCATCGCGGGCAGGACGAAGGGGGTGATGGCGCGCGGGCCTCTGTCGCGGATCAGCGTGCTGGCCTCCTGCATCACGTCCAACCCGCCCCCGCCGGTGGCGAAGGCCACGGCCACGTTCTCGGCGTTGTCCTCATTGATCACATAGCCCGAATCGTCCAGCGCCTGCTTAGCGGTGGCTACTGCGAACTGCGCGAAGCGCGCCATGCGCCGGGCGGCCTTGGGCTCGATGTATTTTTCGGGGTCGAAGCCCTTGACCTCGCCCGCTATCCTCACGGGCAGGTTGGAGGCGTCGAAGCGGGTGATGTATCCGATGCCCGACTTGCCGGCCACCAGATTCTTCCAGAACTCTTCGGGCGTGTTGCCTATGGGGGTGATGGCCCCCAGCCCGGTGATAACTACTCTGCGTTTACTGCTATTGCTGTAAAGGCTCAATCCTCGCTCCTGTCTTGTGTCTTGCCAATTCTTTATAGGGATAGAGCGGACATAAATTCGGAATCAGGATGGGGTGCAGGGGAACCGGGGGAGCCCCCTTACCCGAAGGGTACCCACCGGCAGGGGAGCAACCCACCCCCGCTATTTTACTGCATCATGCCAGCCTTCTGAGCACGAGGCACGAATTGTGCCCGCCTAGACCGATGGAGTTGGACATGGCCACGTCCACCCGCATGGAACGGGCCTCGCCCGGCGTGTAATCGAGGTCGCATTCGGGGTCGGGCACTTCCAGATTGATGGTGGGCGGGATGCGGTTGTGGTAGATG
>DAOTTC010000011.1:0-37396 GCA_034437815.1 Chloroflexia bacterium
CATCTTGTTGCCTTTGCTATTCTGATGGGTGCTCGCTATGTTGAGCTTGCACGCCTACTTGCTCAAAGTTCATAACACGCTCTAGGGAAACCCTGAAGGTCGCCGTCCAACACGCCCAGCCGAGATGGATTAGCGCTGACCGGTATGGACATATTGAGCCTCAGCTCGTCGGCATGGGTGGTCTGCGGCAGGGTGTTCAGGCCCGGCACACCGGTGTGGAAGATGGCCAGTATGTCCTGCCGGTTGGTGGTTTCGGTGTCTTGCAGTATGGGGTAGAGATAGTTCTCCAGCACGGCCAGTTCGGGGTTCAGCAGGAAAGAGTCGAATCGAGCGTCGCCCGAAGGGGGCTGAGAGTTCCAGTAGTCTTTCCTGCCCACCGGTATGATGGCTTCATTGGTGAGCGGCATGCCCAGCCGGGACACCTGCACCCACGGACCCTGCTGTTGATATTCACCGTTGCCCTTGAGCACCCGCACCTTACTGCGGTAGGCGGCGGCCCACACGCCGATTACGTTGTTGGTTGCGCCCAGACTGCTGATGGGCACCTGAATGGCAATGGTGTTGACGTTGTATCCGCCCACGCCATCCACGCCCGGAGCCGGGGGCAGGGGCAAAATGTGATACTGGTTGAGGGGGCGCAGGCCGCCCAGATCGAATATCGAGCCAAGGTCTACGAAGAAGGGGTCATCGCGCTGGCCCGCGAACACTTGTCCCCCACCCGCCAGCGGCCTGACTGCTTGAGCGGCCAGCGCGTCATAATCAGGCGTAGAGCGTGGGCCGATGTTTACCGGTGGCACGGGCACGCTGGTAGCGAGGGTCACTGCCCTGCCCTTTTCGATATCGGCACCTGTGTCCGCATCCGAGCCTGTGCGGCGCGGTAGTTCGACGCGTACCACATCATAGTACTGTCTGAAGTTGTAATCCGGGTCGTCCAGAGAGGTGATAGGGCCGGTGTTATACAGGAATGTATTGGGGTTCTGCGTATGATTACGGAAGCGGAACTGGAAAGATATGTGTGCACGCCCATCACCTACATTATCCACATTGATGGTATAGAGCACGTCATCGCCGAACCTGTAGAAGTTTGGGCCGCCTGCGGGCTGTTGGAGCGGTATCCAGTTGGCTATCAGGGTCACCGTGTCGGGCCGATCGGGACTGCGAAACGCATACACGTCGGTTACGTCGGCCACAGGGTCCTGAGCGATCAATGGGGCCTCGCGGTGGCTGGACGCATACGCGGGCGTGAAGGGCACAGCGAAAATGCCGAGCGCGGCCACTGCCAGTCCTGCGAGCGCTGTCTGCCTGAGCTTAGGAGCTTTCATCTTAGGTCTCCTGACTCCTCCCGGTAGGGAGACTATCTATAGGATGTGTGATGGGTGGTGTGGGTGACCGGGGACTGTGTGAGGTTGGGGTTTGAAGCATATATGTTTCCACAGCCACAGCCACAGCCGCGGTCACCCACGCGCCGCATGGGTGGGGCCGCACCCGCTTGTGCAGTTTGCACCTGCTCTTTGCAGAGCGGCCCCTTATGAGATGCGCTTATCTGTCAGCTGTATCGCGGGCCGACCTGCGGCGCGCCAACCAGCCGCCGAGCAACAACAGGCCGCCGAGGGCCGCCGCTGTGCCCAGCACCAGCCCGTACACATCGCCCAGATGGTCTATCTGCAAGGGGCCGCCGGTCTTGGGCATGCCCGGAGCAGGCATCTGACCCGACGAGGGCTGTGGAGCCTGCCCGGCGGGCGGGCACTGCGGGGCGGGGGCCTGTGGTGGACACTGCGGGGCCGGCGGGGCCTCTACACCGTGCGGTACCGAAGAAGTACCGTCGTGCGGCAGGGCCACGTAGGGGAACGTGTTGCGGAACGGCACGTCGTTGGCGTCCACACCATCACCGAGCTGGGCAGCCAGCGGGTCGGCCTTGAAGTCCTTATGGAACAGCGGGTAAGCCGCCCCGGCCACCGCCTTCAGCGATATATCGGTGACGTCGTCAGCCAGTCGCCGCCCGTTGGGATAGCCGGCCATGTCGCCACCCAACACGCCCAGCGGGTTGGGGTTGGACGCAGGCGGCACGCTCATGTTCAGGCGCAGTTCCTCGGCAGGCTTGAGGGTGGAGGTGGGAGGTTGGGTAGCCCCCGGTATGCCCGTCAGGAAGATAGCCACCAAATCGTCGCGCGGGGCGGGCGGCACCTGTATGTTGTACAGGGCCTTCATCAGTCTGGCTAGCTCGGGGTCGGTCACCCCGCCCAAGAACTGGGCATCATCGGCAGGTTTGGAGTTGTTCCACAGGTCCTTGGCCGCCAGCGGTACCACCACCTCGTTCACCAGAGGCGCGCCCAGACGGCTGACCTGCACCCACTCGCCCGAACCCTCGCTGGTGCCGCCCGCCTTGAGCACGCGGGTGGCCTGACGGCTGGACGTGGCCCACACGCCGATCACCGCGTTATCGCCCGAAGGAGCTTTGCCATCTTTGGTCAGGCGGGTCTTGGGTATCTGCAGGGCGATGGTCTGCACGTTATAGCCCTTCAGGCCGTCCACGCCCCCGCCCATGTTGCCCGGGAGCTTGCGGATAGTCAGCAGGTCGAACACGTTCAGGTCTACGAAGAACGGGTCGTCCGACTGGCCGGCGAACACCAGACTGCCGTCGCTCAACTGCTGGATGGCAGCATTAGATAGTGCCTCATAGTTGGGCGTGGACTTGGCCCCGATGTTCACGGGCGGGGTCTTGAGGTCCTTGCCCAATTCGGTGGCCTTACCGTTCTCGATGCGGGTCACCGTATAGAATTGCTTGACGTTCCAGTCGGGATCGTCCAGCGAGTCTATGGGGCCGGTGTTGTACAGGAATGTGTTGCCGTTGCCCACTTTCGTGGTGAAGCGGAATTGATAAGTGATGTGCGGCTGAGCGTCGCCCACGTTGTCTATGTGGATCTCATACAACACATCGTCCCCGAACCTGTAATAGTTGGGGCCGCCCACCGGCTCCTCAAACGGGTACCAGCTGGTAACGATGGTTACCGTATCGGGCTTGTCGGGGCTGGTAAAGACATACACGTCGGTGGTGTCGGCGGGCGGGTCCATGCTGATCATGGGCGCCTCGCGGTGGCTGGACGCGCCCACCTGCGCGGACCGCACACCGAACGCGGCCAGCCCGAATACCATAAGCACCACCACTATTGTGCTCAGAGTTTTCGTGGTTTTCATCGTTGCGTTTCCTCCTGTCCTCGTGCATAGACATATGCACTGGAAGCGTAAATGTGGTTGATAAAAGTGGGGTTTGATCCGAAGGTGTACGAATGCGGCCCGGCTCAGCACCGGAGCGCAGCGACCTTCCCTGTTTGCAATGACCGGAACTGGCAGGATGGACCCCTGCCCGTACCACCTCCCTTCCCTCGACTTTATGAGCGTTTGAAAGTGCATAGGCTGGGATGTGCTGACGACCGCTGATATCCGCTGAGGCCCGTTGACTGTCTTCAGGTCGGGGTTCGAACGTCCGGGCCTGTTTGGGCGCGTATATGACGCGTATGTGATACGTGCAGGTCAGGGGATTGGATTAATACCGATTACCGGGGCAAAGGCATTAAATACCGGGGGCGCAGGGGAGCGCCTCTGCCGGGGGTGTGGGAGTGGGGGGGTGTCCCCCACAATTTATAGCCTTCCTATGGAGAATTGGTATAAGAGGGGGTGGGGGGTTTCAGATGGTGCGATGAGGTTCCCGGAGACGGAGAGGAGTTAGCAACAGGGGTAGAGGCCAAGGCCCGGCACTGTTGACCGCCTGAGCCATATCCTGAGCCATATATTGATAGTGGTCTGATGGCAGTGCGAGCGCGAGCGCGTGCGCGTGCGCTATATGAAGGTGCAGGTTCAGGGCACCTGATACTGACCCTGCATGACTACAGGGCCTTCCGGTCTGGCTACCAGACCACGCTCCACAGTCACAGCTACACCGGCGTAGTCTTTCATCTCAGAAGGTGCGAGCACCGTATGGCGAGCCTTGCCGGTGGGGTCTGGCGTGAACACCCCGGCGGGCACGGGTGCAGCACCCTGTTCGGGGGGCAACAACCACAATTCATACACTCTATCGGGGGGCAGGGGCTTCAGCCCGCTGGCCACCAGCACGGTCTCTCTACTGTTGGGGTCGAACAGGATGACCCCTGTCGCCTGCGCCATGTCGCCCTGCCCATGCACGGGGACGGCCACCACGCCCTCGCGTACGATGCCACCGCGCGTTTGAAGTGCGCCGATGAAGTAGCCCAGCAGGAGCAGCAGGCCGGCAGCCACTACCGCCCCCGCTCCTGCCCACCACGCATAGCGAGGCAGTTCACCCCTGTGGCGTGCTCTCAGCTCGGACACCGTTGCCGCCTGTGTGGGCGGGGTTACGCTCCTGAGGTCGGACTGAGCAGGGGCAAGACCCGGGGCACTGCCTCCATCCTCGGCCTCTCCGGCTGTGCGGGTAGGCCGGCGGGGGGTAGAAGCGATGCGAGCCATCATGCGCGCTTTGTGCCCTTCGGGCGGTTCGGCGGGCGGCACGGAAGCGCCCAGCCAGCCCACCACCTCCGTATACTGGCGGGCCAGCGTCACATGCCTGCGGCACTCTTCAAGGCTCAACTCGAAGCGAGCAGCTTCGTCGGGCGGCAGAGCACCGAACACGTAATCTACCAGCCGGTCCTCCCAGTCGTCACCCTGTGCGTTATGTTGTGGATCTATGTTCATCTATCCGAATATCTACTATCTGTCCTTCGAGCATCTGCTTTACTGCTGTTGATGCAGGCTCACGGCTCGTTCTGCGGCTCGTTCAGCAGTCCTCCGGTCTCGAGTAGGGCCCGCAGGTTCTTCAGGCCTTGCCGCATGCGCGTCTTGACAGTGCCCAGCGGTTGCCTGAGCCTTTCGGCGATCTGACTCTGCGACAGGCCGCCGAAGTAGGCAAGCTCCAGAATCTGGCGTTGGCTGTCGGCTATCTGGTCCAGAGCGGCGCGCACTATGCGCTGCTGCTCCATCACCCATACCTGTTCACCGGGGTCGGGTTCTGACGAGGGCATACTTGCCAGCGGCCCGGTGCCCGGCTGGCTGTAGCTGTCGAGCGAGGCCTCGGTGTAGGAACGACGGCGCAGTTCGTCCACGGCCCGGTGATGCACCATGCTGAGCAGCCAGCTTGCAAACCTGCCCTTATCAGGCGAATAGGCGGTTGGCTGGGTCCACAACTTGAGGAATACCTCCTGCACCACTTCCTCGGCCAGCGATGGGTTGCTCAGCAGGCGCAGAGCCAGTCCGTAACACTGCCGAACATAGCGGTCGTACAATGCCTCCAGAGCCGAGGGGTCGCCCTCTGCAACGAGCATAATCAGTTGGTCGTCGGCCAGCTCTGTCACGTCCGGCATATGCTCTCCGGCGGAGGGCTCCACCCGCATGTCGATGGTCTGGTATAGGCGCACGTGTATCCCTTTGGGTACACCTTTGCCACTCTCTAACCACAGCGAGTAGAGTGCACACCTTCACAAATAATCTACGTGATTATAGCCCGATTAGATTGTAAACCGCAAGCAGATGCCTCAACACGGTTCCACCGATGATGGGGTTGGCAGGGGGCTTAGGTCAGCCCCTATCTGGGAGTGCGGGGGTACAAGTGTCCCTCGCCTCTTTACTTTTTCTTGCAATTGGTGGGGCTTGGCCCGGATGCTTGGTGGAACCATATGTTACCCGGGTCTGGACAGTCAGGCTCTTGTGGTCTAGAATGGGGTATGAGCTTGAGTTCGTCCCATCGTGCACAGGACCGAGACCAAGGCCAAGCGCAGGCCCCGACCGGCGCACTTGCCCGCGCCACGATCCTTGTGGTGGACGACGAGAAGACCCTGCGCGACACCCTCGAATACAACTTGCGCCGCGAGGGCTATCGAGTGGTATCCGCCGCCGACGGTAGCGAAGCGATCCGCATAGCATACGCCGAACGGCCCGACCTGATCATCTTGGATATAATGCTGCCGGGTTTGAGCGGCTACGACGTTTGCCGGGCCATCCGCAAAGAGCTTGACATGCCCATCCTCATGCTCTCTGCTCGCGAAGACGAGATAGACAAGGTGCTGGGGCTGGAGCTTGGGGCGGACGACTACCTCACCAAGCCCTTCAGCCTGCGCGAATTGCTGGCACGTGTACGAGCCATGCTGCGCCGGGCCGGGTTAGGCACAGGTGTAGGGATAGAGGTAGGCACAGGAGCAGCAACAGCAACAGGGACAGGAACGGGATCGGTGTCCGAGGCGAAGCCTGCTCCTGTCACGGCGCGGCAGGCGAACGCAGAGCACACGGGCAGGTTGGTGGCCGGCGACCTCGCCATAGACCTCTTGAAGCGCACGGTCACCCTGCGGGACACCGCGATCGAGATGAAGCCCAAGGAGTTCGACCTGCTGGCCTTCCTCGCTTCCCACCCGATGCAGGTCTTCTCACGCGAAGTGCTGTTGGATCGCGTCTGGGGGTACGATTATGTGGGTGGCACCCGCACGGTTGACGTGCATGTGCACTGGCTGCGCTCCAAGCTGGAGCGCGACCCTGCCAACCCGGAACTGATCCAGACTGTATACGGGGTCGGCTACAGGTTCGTGCCACCGCGCCCGCAACAGTGACACGCGAAGATCCGCAAATAGATGTTCTCGTCCACTTGGAGCCGCATCGCACTCAGCTACGCGCTGCTGGTGCTCATCACGGCGGGGGTGCTGGCCTTCCTGCTGGGTGAGGAGTTCCAGCGGCGAGAGGAGGAATCGCTGCGCGCCCGGCTCGCCGACCAAGCGCGGGCAGTGGCTTTCACTGCCGCCCCCTTACTTGCCGCAGAAGCCGGCATCGCCGAAACCAACGCACTCGCCCACAAGCTGGCTGCCATACTCGGTACCAGAGTGACCCTCGTCCGGCTCAACGGCACGGTGGCCGGCGATTCGCAGGAAGACCCGTCTGGCATGGAGAACCATGCAGGCCGCCCGGAGGTGGCTCAGGTGCTGACGGGCGCGGCCCCCTTGGGCAGCAGCGTGCGCTACAGCACGACGGTGGGCCGCAGGCTCCTGTATGTAGCCGCGCCCGCCTACGATCCGGCGGACCCCTCAAGAATGGTGGGCGTGGCACGCGTGGCCTACCCCATGACCTCGGTGGAGCAGGCCCACGGCGCGCTGTGGTGGAATCTGGCGCTCGCTGTGTTGCTGGTCACCCTGCCGGCGGCCTTGCTGGGGGCGCTGTTGGCCCGCTCCATCGCCGGCCCGCTGTCTACTCTGCGGCAAGCGGCCAGCCGCTTCGGCAGCGGGGACCTGAGAGTCAGGTCGAGCATAGCCGTCACCGGTGAGATCGGCGAACTGAGCCGCGAGTTCAACCTCATGGCCGAACGGCTGAGCGGCACCATCGCCCAACTCACTGCAGAACGCAACCGCATCGCCGCCATTTTCGAGCACATGCATGAGGGCATCCTGCTGACCGACCCACAGGGGAGGGTAGAGGCCATCAACCCGGCGGCTGCACGGGTGCTGGGCACCACTGCCGATCGGGCCATCGGCCAATCGCTCATCCGGCTCACCCACAGCCACAGGTTGCATCAGGCGCTTCAGGCGGCACTCGACCAACGCGCCAACCCTGACAGGCCCGGCCAGCCCGGCGAGGCTCAGACTCTGGAGGTCGAGATGGACGGGCGGACCCTGACCGCCGTAGTGACGCCGGTGCCATCGTCGGCGGGCGGCGACACCAACGGCCTCGTGGTTTTGCACGATGTAACCGAGCTGCGACGGCTGGAGCGAGCGCGTCGCGACTTCGTAGCCAACATCAGCCACGAACTGCGCACGCCCTTGGCCTCGATCAAACTGCTGGTGGAGACGCTGAACACCGCCATCCACGAAGATCCGCAGGCCGCGCAAGATTTCCTGCGCCGCATAGACATAGAGCTGGACGGCCTCACCCAGCTAGTGCGGGAGCTGCTTGAGCTGTCGCGGATCGAGTCCGGCCACGTGCGTTTGGAGCGCAGGCTGGTGCCAGCAGGTGAGCTTGTGCATGAGGCCGCCGGCAGGCTACGTGCGCAGGCCGAGCGAGCGGGACTTGTGCTGGGCGTGCAGGCCCCCGGCCCCGGCGAACCGCCACTGCTAGTGTACGCGGACGCAGAGCGTATTGAGCAGGTGCTGGTGAACTTGTTGCACAACGCCATCAAGTTCACTCCGCCGGGGGGGCAGATCGTGTTGCGTGCCGAGGCCGGGCCTGACGCCGGGGAAGTGGTGTTCAGCGTAGCGGACACCGGCATTGGCATTCCGCCAGAAGACCTGCCGCGGATATTCGAGCGCTTCTACAAGGTGGACAAAGCGCGCACAGGCACCCGCGACCGCGATGGGGGCACAGGGCTGGGCCTGTCCATCGCAAGGCACATCGTGCAGGCCCATGGTGGCCGCATCTGGGCCGAGAGCACGCCGGGCATCGGCTCCACCTTTTATTTCACCCTCCCCACCCCCACGTCCTCCTCCATCTCTACTGCCTCTCAGGAAAAACGTTAACAATCGTCCCATGCCTGTTAACACCTTGCTAATCTGCGCTTAAAAAGCCTCCTCCATAATGGCTGTGTGAGGATCGCAAACAGGTACCCGATGCCTGCACAGCCGCCGTGTGGGGAGGGCTTAACCCCCTCCGGCCCTCCCCGCACGCCACACCTTGGCCTTCGGTAGATGTGCGCTGGCTCGACATCGGTCACACATAACCCATAGACACATGCGCAAAGGAGACATAGCAACAGGCATGAGAACCATGAGAGTCGTTCGTTTGCATACACATGTAGTCATATGCCTTTTGGCGGCGACCCTGCTGGGCGCGTGTAACGCGAGCACAGCAGCTCCCAGTGCGGGATCGGTTGCCACACACACGCCCACCGCCGCAGGCGGGCCGCAGGGGTTGCAGGAGCCAGCCAACGCTGACCAACTGGCCGGCCTCAGCGGAGAGATCATCGCTGACGGGTCGAGCACCGTTTACCCCATCACTTCGGCGGCCGCTGAAGAGTTTCGCAAATACGCGCCCAACGTGCGCATCAGCGTGGGCATCTCTGGCACCGGCGGGGGCTTCAAGAGATTCTGTGCCGACGAGACCGACATCAGCAACGCTTCTCGCCCCATCAAGCCCTCCGAGGTAGAGCTCTGCGCTCAGAGCAACACACGGTTCATTGAACTGCCGGTAGCATACGATGGACTGGCCGTGGTAGTGCACCCCAACAATACGTGGGCCGAGACCCTGACCGTGGAAGAGCTGAAGAAGATATGGGAGCCGCAGGCTCAGAACAAAATCACCAATTGGAATCAGGTGCGCCCCACCTTCCCCGACAGGCCACTCAAGCTGTATGGGCCGGGCACCGACTCTGGCACGTTCGAATACTTCACCGAGGCGATCGTGGGCAAAGCGGGGGCCAGTCGGGGCGACTATCAGGCCAGCGAGGACGACAACGTGCTGGTGACCGGCGTGGCGGGCGACGAGGGGGCGCTCGGCTACTTCGGCCTTGCTTACTACGAGGAGAACAGCCGCAGGCTAAAGCTCGTGGCTGTTGACCACGACGGAGATGGTCAGGGGGTGAAGCCTTCCATTGACACGGTACGCGATGGCACCTACCGGCCGCTCAGCCGCCCGCTCTTCATTTACGTGAAGGAGCGCTCGGCCTCGCGACCAGAGGTCAAGGCTTTCATCAACTTCTACCTGAGCAAGAGCTTTACACCGCTGATCCAGTCGCGTGAGATCGGCTACATCGCCCTGCCGGACAACATATATGAGGCGGTAGCAGAGCGCTTCAACAACGGCACCACCGGCACCCTGTTCCCCAACGGGGCAGAGGTCGGGGCCACGTTGGACCGCTACCTTGAGAACAAGTAGAGTTGCACGCGTTGCCGTGCCAGAGGTGGGTGGACCATCCGCCCGCCTCTGTCGGTGCTTTGTAGACGTCCTTGTAGGTGTGATGAAGCAAGACAAGCTGGACATGTTCACCGGTAACTATCCAAGGCGCGGCACCCTCGCCAGAAACCGGGTGAGGGATGCCAGAGAGGGGGCCATCCACAGCTTGCTGCTGGCGGCAGCAGCCATGTCGGTGCTCACCACCGCTGGCATCATCACCTCCCTTGCCACCGAAGCGTGGGAGTTCTTCCGAGAGGTATCGGTGGTGGAGTTCCTGACCGGCACGGTGTGGACGCCGCTGTTCGCCGACAAGCATTTCGGCATCTGGCCGCTGGTTTCGGCCACTGCCCTCACTTCGCTGATCGCCCTGTTGATCGCGGTACCGCTGGGTTTGGTATCGGCCATCTACCTGAGCGAATTCGCCTCGCCCCGCGCCCGCGAAGCGCTCAAACCGGCGCTGGAGGTGCTGGCGGGCGTGCCGACCGTGGTGTACGGCTTTTTCGCCCTGCTGTTCGTCACTCCGCTCCTCAAAAACTTGGTGCCGGGGCTGAGCACCTTCAATTCGCTCAGCGCCGGTATCGTCATGGGCATCATGATCCTTCCTTTGGTCTCTTCATTGAGCGAAGACGCCATGTCGGCGGTGCCCGTGGCGTTGCGAGAGGGCGCTTACGCACTGGGAGCCACACGGTTAGAGGTAGCCGTTCGGGTGGTCTTCCCGGCAGCGCTGTCGGGCATCGTAGCTTCGGTGATCCTTGCGCTGTCTAGGGCGGTGGGCGAGACCATGATCGTGGCCATCGCCGCGGGCATGAACCCCACCTTCACATTCGACCCACGAGTGCCCGTGGAGACGATGACCGCCTACATAGTGCAGGTCAGTCTGGGCGACACCCCGGCCGGCTCGCTGGCCTACAAGACCATCTTCGCGGTGGGCGCCATCCTGTTCGTGCTGACCTTTGTCATGAACGCCTTCAGCTACTGGTTCGTCCGTTCCTTCCGCGAAACTTACGAGTGATAATTACAGGGTGCACATCCATGCAATTAGAAACTACAACCTACAGTGGAGCGCATGCACCCGCAGGGGAGTTCAGGACCAATCTGACGCTGCGCAAGCTCAAGGGCCTGCTCTTCTCGGTGTGCGGCGTGGTGAGCATGGTAATCGGGTTGGGGGCGCTGGTGACCCTCATAGCCGACGTGCTGGTCAACGGCCTGCCATGGCTCGACTGGCAGTTCCTGACCAGCTTCGATTCCCGCTTCGCGGAGAGGGCGGGCATCAGGGCGGCAATTTATGGCACGGCTTACATGATGTTGTTCACCATAATCATCGCCCTGCCGTTGGGCGTGATGGCCGCCATCTATCTGGAGGAATACGCCGCCGACAACCGGTTCACGAGGCTAGTGCACGTCAACATAGCTAACTTGGCGGGTGTGCCCTCCATAATCTACGGGCTGCTGGGCCTTCAAGTGTTCGTGCGCGCCATGGAGCTGGGGCGCAGCGTGCTGGCCGGTTCGCTGACCATGGCCCTGCTGGTGCTGCCCATCATCATTGTGGCCTCGCGCGAGGCACTGCGGGCCGTGCCCGCCAGCATACGGCACGCCTCATATGCGCTGGGGGCCACTCGCTGGCAGACCGTGCGGCACCATGTGCTGCCCTACGCCCTGCCCGGCATCCTGACCGGCAATATTCTGGCGGCATCGCGGGCCATAGGCGAGACCGCGCCGCTCATCACCATAGGGGCGCTCACGTTCGTGCCCTTTGTGCCCCGCGACCCGCTCGACCGTTTCACGGTGCTGCCCATCCAGATATTCAACTGGACCTCCAAGCCACAGGCCGAGTTCCACGATCTGGCGGCGGCGGCCATTATCGTGTTGCTGGCGATCTTGCTCACGATGAACTCTATCGCTATATGGCTGCGCCACAGGTTGCGAAGGAGGTTCCGGTGACCGCAAAGGGCAGGGGTTGCAGGCGTGCGCCCCTGCTGGCGGGTGCTCTCTGGTGGGCGCGGGGGTACACATATCCCCCAATTCGTGGCATTTTCAGTCCCACTTCACACACTTTGCGTGCAACAGCAGGAGAAAAGGGGGTTTTGGGGGCACAGCCCTTCCCGGCCTTCCCCTTTTCCGACATCTTGAATGAATATGCATTGGGATGAGAGGAGACCGAATGATAGTACTCAAGAGACCTCAAGTAGTGGACACCGCAACCAAGCCAATTGGCATCCAAATCGCAGAGGCGCCACACACCACGTATCACCCCATCGCCGACGAGGATGTAGATGCGGTGATTCAAGTGCGGAACCTGAGTCTGTGGTATGGTACGGTGCGCGCGCTCACCGACGTATCGGTGAACTTCCCTCGCCACCGGATCACCGCGCTGATCGGGCCTTCGGGCTGTGGCAAAAGCACCCTGCTGCGCTCGATCAATCGCATGAACGACCTGATCAAGGGTGTGCGCACAGAAGGGCAGGTACTGTTCGAAGGTCAAGATATCTACGCAGAAGGTGTAGACCCGGTAGAAGTCAGGCGCAGGATCGGCATGGTCTTCCAGAAGCCCAACCCCTTCCCGCGCTCCATCAGAGAGAACATAGTGTTCGGCGCGAAGATCAACGGCTACCGGGGCAACTACGACGAACTAGTGGAGTGGGCGCTCAGGAAGGCGGCGTTGTGGGACGAGGTGAAGGACAACCTGAACAAGAGCGGTCTGGCTCTGTCGGGGGGTCAACAGCAGCGGCTGTGCATCGCCCGCGCCATCGCCCTGCAACCCGAAGTGTTGCTCATGGACGAGCCGGCCTCGGCCCTCGATCCCATCTCCACCCTCAAGATCGAAGACCTGATGGCCGAGTTGGCGCGGGACTACACCATCATCATAGTGACCCACAACATGCAGCAGGCGGCGCGCGTGTCTGACTACACGGGCTTTATGCTGACAGACAACACAGCACGTGGCTATCTGGTGGAGTTCGGGCGTACCAGAGATATCTTCTCCAACCCTCGGGACAGGCGCACCGAAGACTATATCACGGGCCGGTTCGGGTAGCCGTTGGCTTGGCCCGCCGGTTCTGGTTGCAGAGCGTGGTCTCGCAGAACAGGGGAAACGACCATGACGAGAGAGGCGTTTCATCGCAAATTGCAAGAAGTTCAGGAAGCCATGCTGGTGATGGGCAGCATGGTAGATCAGGCGATTGACCGAGCCGTGCAGGCTCTGCGCACCCGCGACCTCACTCTGGCCCGGCAGATCATCGCCGACGACGAGGAGGTCAACCGCCTCCGCTTCCAGATCGAAGAGCAGGCATTGTCGCTGATCGCCACACAAGCGCCGATGGCCTCGGACCTGCGCATTCTGGCCGCGGTGCTCAACATCATCACCGATTTAGAGCGGATGGCCGACCACGCTGCGGGCATCGCCAAGATCACCTTGATAATAGGGCACGAGCCACCGCTGAAGCCCCTGATTGATATCCCACGGATGGCGCAGGTGGCCCGCGAGATGCTGAGGGCCAGCCTGACTGCTTTCATGGAGCGCGACATGCGGGCGGCCCAGCAGGTCGCCCTGCGCGACGATGAGGTGGACCATCTGTACGATCAAGTGTACCGCGAACTGCTCACCTTCATGATGGCCGACCCCCGCACCATAGACCGGGCCACGCACCTTCTGTGGGTGGCGCACAATCTGGAGCGCATAGCCGACCGAGTGACCAACATCTGCGAGCGCGTGCTCTTTCTGGTCACCGGTAAGATGGTGGAGATAAAGACCGGCTCGGACCGCCAGCTCGAAGCCCGCACTGGTACTCGCACTGACGGCCCACCCGAAGGGCCAAACCCCAGCGAATAGCGCCCCCTCGACCCGCGAGCCTCACCACTTGCCTCTCGATCGGGTGCAGAAAGGCCGCTCACCTCTCGGTTTGGCAGGCATTCCTACCACGCCTGCTCGCCTCCACCGAACGCATGCTTCAACAGTCACGCGTAGGCGTACCTCCGCCGTCCAGCACCTGTCGATAGGGTATACGAGGTCATTGAAAGTCAAATAAGTATATTGACTTAATGCCATGGTTGAGTTATAATTGCTTTACAGTCCGCATTGAGCTACAGATATGTGCTAATGCTGATTTATGGCACTTTGTGTAGAAAGGGAGCCTAAATAGGGCCATGCCCTCCTCGACCCTACTAGTTCCCCTACACCTATCTTTCATGAATATGTATTAGCACCTCGCCTTCTCTTATGGCAGCGGTACGGTTCAAGCACCGCGCAATTAAGGAACTCATACCAGATTATCTCAAAAGTCTATAAAAGGGAGGAGAGAATAACATCTGGGGTACATGTACCCCGAGCTCCCGGCGGGCGCTCTGTAGGTGTGGTGAACGCCTGCATGTTAGTTTTATGTGCCCCTACTGGGAGCACAGGCGTCCCGTTCGCATATTGGCCCGCTACCCCACTGTCGGTTGTAGGCGGACGGGGCGCCCGCGTTGCTAAGTAAGCCTCCTGCACCTCGATTTTGTAACCTCCTTGTGATGAAGTAGGTATTATTATGGCGCACGCGGATTTCACCACGGAAACCCCTCTAGGTCAAGCAGTACAGAAATTGCTCTTAGAGTACCCACAGGGGCTAACCTTTGCCGATATACGCCGCCACTTGCGCAGGCTGGGCCAGCATGTCAGTGAAGAAAACCTCCATGCGCTGTTGAGGCACAATGAGGTCTTTACCGCGACTTCTGGTGGGCGATACATACTCACCACCGGCCTTACCGGTTCTGCAGCCACGGCCATCACGGGCGCTAGAGCCAGCGGTTCCGCAGGCCGCTCCTCGGCCCACGTTGATCACGCCGAAAGCGCGAATAACTCCCGCACAGACCCATGGTCCCGGCCGCTCATCGCCAACCTGCCCGCTGCCCGGCACAACTACGTAGTCTTCGACCTCGAAACCACCGGCACCAACCCCCGACAGGACCGCATCATCCAGATTGCGGCGCTTAAAGTTGCTGATGGCAGGCCGGTAGCCCTGCGCAACTGGTACGTCAACCCGGGCGATGTGCCCATACCCTATACCCTGAAGCTTAAGCTGGGCATCGTTGATAACCCCAATGTTGAGCAGGCTATCGCAACAGCCCCCACCGCGGGAGAATTACTGCCTGAGTTTATGGAGTTCGTTCAAGGTCTGCCGCTGGTAGCTTACAACGCCCGCTTCGACGGCAGGTTCATCTCGGAAGCTCTGCGGTCGCACCTGAATGTTGAGTGCGTGCCCAACCCCATTGTAGATGCGGCGGAACTTGCTCTACTGCTCCTGCCGAACCTCAAGAGCCATAAGCTGTCTTCGGTAGCACAGGCACTTGGCGTGCCGGTGGCTGAAGAGGCTATCTCGAAATTTGCCCGGTCTGTGCCTGACACTAATATTGTAGACCCATCACTGGTACCCGGTACCCTGCACAACGCTGTCACAGACGCCTGTGTGCTGTACTGCGTGTATATGGCCCTGCTGGAGAGGCTGGACACTCCCGGCCCGAAGAACGACCTGCTTCGTGCTTTACTCCCTGAAGCCTTCGAGATCGGGGCCTCTTTCACGGGCGCAGAGGTCCAATTGCTAGCTCCACTGCGCTGCCAGTGCGATTGGAGCATGCGTCCGGCATATTCTTCCCCGGCCTATATGGTGCCGCAGGCCGATGAATTATTGATTCGCTGTCTCTCCGCGAGCGGTCGTCAGCCCCGCACAGGTCAGTTAGAGATGCTGAATATTGTGTTGGAAGCACTGGCCCGCGATCAGTACGCCATGATCGAGGCACCCACGGGCACTGGCAAAACGCTGGCCTATCTGGCCGCCGCCGTGCATCAGGCTCTCACTTCGGGCAGGCAGGTAGCCCTGTCCACTGCTTACAAAAATTTGCAGGACCAGTTGCTGAGCGAGATCGCTCACTTCCAACAACATTCAGGCGTGCAGTTTCGCTATCAGGTGCTCAAGGGAGTGAGTAACTACCTGTGCTGGAGCCGACTGGCAAGATATCTCGAGGAAGGTAACTCACGTCAAGACCGGCCCCTGACCCTTCTGGAGCGCTTCGTCATTGCCTATGTTGCCCTGTGGCTTCCGGGCAGTGAGCACGGCACCACGGACGAACTGAGCGTGTGGTTCATGGAGACCCTCCCCGGTGCACGCAGTACGGTTCACCAGCTAACCGCCTCTGCCGCCTGCAACCCGCATCGGCAGGCAGACTGCCGTTGGTGCCCACTGCCCTCCTCCGGCACTAACGCGCGCGAGGCCGACATCCTCGTAGTTAATCACGCCCTGTGGCTTCGCGAACCCAAACGCCTGCCTGAGGTGTCGCGTATAGTGCTGGATGAGGCACACACTCTTGAGGACGTAGCCACAGAAGCACTGGCAAAGGAGGTTTCTTCGCAAACGCTCACAGACTTGCTGACCCATCTGTTCGACCCACGCACAGAAAGAGGGCTATTGACGGGCATACGTGCAAGCGGTGCAGGCAACAAAACGCTGAGCATGTCATCTGCGGCCATAGGTGATGTGCGCCGCGTATGGTTGCTGGTGATGGATTTCGGTTCGTTCTTGGAGCGCTTCGTACGTAACTGCAAAGGTCAGCTCGACCCCCAGTTCAAAACCTGCCTGCGGCTCGAAGCCCCGCCATGGAAGATACACGGCCCAAGGTGGGCCAGAGTGGGCGATGCCCACAAGCAGTTGTTCGATCTGCATCTGCCCCATCTGAAAGGGACCCTAGATGCACTCTACCACGCAGTGTCTGAAGATGGTGACCTACGCCACCGCGATGCCGTGCTGGAAGAGCTGTACGAACTGATCAACAAGCTTGAAGATCAGATCAGGCTCGCACACCAGCTGGTGGAGGTGTCCGACCTTACGCTGGTGTACTGGATCGAGGTGGGACCGGCGGAAACACCCGGTGGTGGGCTGAACGCCGACTATGCTGATAAGTGGTGGGCGTTCAAAGCTGCGCCTGTGGATGTGGGAACCGCCATGCACGAGCACTACTCGCGCCTGTCGAGCGCGGTGCTGGTGTCAGCCACCCTTGCTCTGCGCGGCAGTGATTTCGGCTACTTCATAGGGCGGCTGGGGCTTGAACACAGATTGGAGAGCCGCTTCGTGAAAAAACTCCCTCCTGCTCTGCCCTACGACCGGAACGTGTATCTGGGTCTGGCCGATTACTTTGTATACGCGCCATTGCAGACCACCATGGACAGCTTCAAAGAAGAGCTGACCAAAGAACTGGGCTTTTTCCTGCGGTTCACCGGTGGGCGGGCGCTGGGCCTATTCACGGCGCGTGACCGCATGCAGTCCGTGGCCGAGCGTCTGGGGCCGGAACTTGCGCGCCATGGCATCCCGCTGTACGTGCAGTCGCCTGACGTATCGGCGCACAGCCTGCTGGAGCAGTTCAAGGAGCGCAAAGAAGCGGTGCTCTTTGGCCTGCGCCGGTTCTGGGAGGGCGTGGACGCGCCCGGTGACACCCTGTGCTTCGTGCTCATTGAGAAACTGCCCTTCCCCCTGCTCGACGATCCGGTGCACAGGGCGCGGGCCGAGCAGTTGAACAAGCAGGGCAGGTCCGAGTTCGATGACTACATGCTGCCGCTGATGCTCTTGCAATTCAAGCAGGGCTTCGGTCGCCTGATGAGACAGGAGAGCGACCGCGGGGCGGTGGTGCTGTTCGACAAAAGGATACATCGCAAGGAATATAAGACCGATCTGCTGGCATCCCTGCCGGGGTTCATGCCCAGAGACCCGGAAGCCGAGCGCTCGCGGCGGCGCTTTTATGAGGCGTTGGCGCGTGCCCTGCCCGACCTCATAGACCAAGAGGCATGTGCGCACCTGCTGGACAGCCTGCCTGAAGATATACTGCTGAACCTCGAAGCCGTGTTGAACAGGTATACCCTGCCCGACCGCATATCCGCACATGAGTACGACCAATGGCGACCGATACTGCTGGGGGCGCTCAGGGAACTGTTCGGACACGAAGAATTTCGCACCGTAGCAGGCACACCTGTGCAGGAGCAGGTGATCCACCACATACTGGAAGGACGCGACGTGCTAGGCGTACTGCCTACCGGGTCGGGCAAGTCGCTGACTTTCCAGCTCACTGCTCTGCTCCGTAAGGGTGTGACTCTGGTGTTTTCGCCGCTGATTGCCCTGATGAAAGACCAGATCGCTGGCCTGAACGAGAAGGGGATTGAAGTGGTGGGGGCCATTTACAGCGGCCAGTCTGCCGCCGAGCGCGAAGACGTGTTCGAGCGCATGAGGCGGGGCCGCGCCCGTCTGGTGTATGTATCGCCGGAGCGCCTGCGAGACCCGCATCTGCTGAACGCCCTTCGGCACACCAGAGTGGTGCAGGTGGTGGTGGACGAGGCGCATTGCGTGTACATGTGGGGGCCTACATTTCGGCCCGACTTCCTGTACCTGCCCCGCCTGTTCGAGCAGATAGGTTACCGCCCACCTCTGGCCGCGCTCACCGCCACGGCCACCCCACAGATGTGCGAGGCCATCTCGCAGGCCCTTGAGATGACACAGCCCGCCATGGTGGTGGCCCCTGTGGACCGCCCGGAGCTTCAGTTTGTGGTGTACAACAGCAAAAGCAAGTACGGCGCCATCCACAGTCGCAACGACCGCTTCAAACAGCTTCTGCGCATACTGCACGCCGCCGACCGCGAGCGGCCACCCATCCTCATATACGTGGCTACTACCGTGGAAGCCGACCAACTGGCTCGACAGCTCAGGGTGGCAGGCTTCGATGCGCGCGCTTACCACGGCAAAATGGAGCCTGCCGACAGGGCCAGCGTGCAGGAGATGTTCATGGACGAGCACATCAACATAGTGGTATGCACCCGAGCGTTCGGCATGGGCATTGACAGGCCTAACATACGCTATGTAATCCATTACAATATGCCCGGCGACCTCGAAAGCTATTTTCAGGAGGCTGGTCGGGCGGGCCGGGACGGTAAGCCTGCCTACTGCATCCTGCTGTATCACCGCTCCGACATAGATACCCAACGGTTTTTCATAGAGAACGGCACCCCCGACCGGCGCATCATCCACAGGGTACTGCACCATCTGATCGCCGCGTGGGACGGACATGACAAACCCCTGTACGTAGACCCTGACGAGCTTCAGGAGCGTCTGGGGCTGGAGGAAGTGCAGTTGCGGGTGGCCCTGCACTATCTGGAGAGCGAGGGCTACCTGACCCGCTCCACCGATTTCACGCTCACCGGCTCACTGCTGTGGCAGGTTCCACCCGAGGAAGCTGTAGCTGTGTGGCAAGCCAACAATGAGCCTGATGCCGAGCGGCTGGAGCTGCTGGTCCAGCAGGCCGAGTGGCCCGCCTACCGCAAGCTGGACGTAGCTATGCTCCCCCTCGCCGATGCGACAGGCATCGCCCCGGAGCAGATAGACCAGCTGTTCATACGGCTTGCCCTGAAGGGCATGGTTATCTACCGCCCGTGGCGGCGCGGCTTCGTGTTATATAGGGGTGCTCGATTGAGCCGCCTGACCGCTGAGGAGGAGGTGCAGTTCGGTGTAGAGACTGAGGCGGGGGTGCTGGCCCCGGAACGGCACCGTGAAGAGATGAGTCGAAGATTGCAACAGATGGTGGAATATGCAGAAGGGAACACCCGCTGTCGGCGGGCCGTCATACTCGAATACTTCGGCCAGCAGTTGAGCGGGCCGTGCTCCGGTTGTGACGTCTGCCAGCCGGACAGGCAGTGGCCGTGGAGTCTGGTGTCGACGCGGGATTTTGCCACGCCAGACGACTATGTGGACCCGGCCTTCGTGCTCCTTGAGACCATACACTGGAACCTCAACAGAGCACGCAAGTACGGCTCCCCGCTGGGCACAGGCACCCTGCTGGCCATATTGAAGGGCGACCAGTATGCCGCCACTCGCCACGAACCGGATCCGTACCTCAGGCAGTGGCGCATAAACCAGTTCAGAAACTGCCCGAACTGGGGCGTGCTGTCGGTATTGCCCTCCTTCGACAGGGTGATGAAAGCCGTGCTGGAGCGGCTGGAGGCCGAAGGATATGTGCGTAAAGCCCGTCAGGCTCTGGACAGCGGCGAAACCTACGAATATCTGGAGCTTACCGATAAGGGTATGGGTCAACTTACTTCGGGGAGGTTACTGCAATGGAAGGTCAAAATTTGAGCACGCCACAGGGCGACATAATTGACTATATGCAGTACGGCGTTGACACTCGCGACGCCATAAGGCAAGCGCTGGCCGGGTACCTCGGAGGTGCCGCCATAGCTTCTGAGATGATCCAGAACGCCGACGACGCCGAAGCCAGCATTATCAGCTTCCACTTCAATAAGGATGCGCTGGTAATCAAAAACAACAGCCGCTTCTCCGAGCGCGACTTCGAGAACATATGCGCCATCGCTTCAGGCCGCAAGAGAGACGAGAAAGGTAAGATCGGCCAGTGGGGCACCGGCTTCTTGTCCGTGTTTCACATCACCGACCAGCCGGTGGTGGAGTCTTCGGGCAAGCGCATCGAATTCGACCCTGCCCAAAAGGAACTGCCTCTACTAAAATCTCCCGTGCACGACAGCACCATCATAACCCTGCGCTGGCGTCGCGAACACACCGACCTGAGCCAACGCATGGGAGCCGAAGTCATCTGGGACGAGGCCAAGAGAGATGAGCTTAAGGAGGATATACTCCGCTCCGCGTACAACCAGATCATGTTCCTCAGGCACGTGAGGGCGATTGAGGTGTACGAAAACCACGGTGATGGAGACGTACTGCTGTGCAGGGTCGAGCGCAGTCACCTGCAAACGCGCAGGCTGGACGGCTTCACCCGCCAGCTGTGGAGGATCGAGCGGCGGGATGGTGCGCGTGGGCAGGAACAAGAGCAGGCGCAGGTTGACGAGTGGTTGTACTACCTGCTGGAACTGACGCCCCTGCCGGGTGAGGACAGCCTGACCATCAAGGATTACACCGTAGCGTTGGCCCTGCCCAGAAAACCCCTCACCGATCAAGAGCCGTTCACCGGCTATCTGTACAACTTCCTGCCTACGCCCATCAGGACCGGATATGCCTTCCACGTGAACGGGGCTTTCTTCCCCGACAGCCACCGGCGCGACATCATACTGAACGAAGTTACCCGGCCCCGGGAGAGCAAATGGAACCGGTGTCTGTCCGAGGGCATTGCCCGGCTGTTCATGATGGCGCTTATAGACATCAGGAATCAGGTGCAGGACGCCAGCTACTTCTACCAACTACTCCCGCTGACGTCCCCGGCCCACGAGCTGTTTGGACCTCTCTGCAGGGCGTTCCGGCAAGAAGCTCCGTCCATGCAGATCGTCTATTCCACGCGGGGCAGATGGGTGCGCCCGTCCGAAGTGCTTATAGGGCAGAAGAAGTCCAAACTGCCTGAGCTTGCCGCAGGCTACATGGATATACTGCCCCCGGACGCGCCGGACCAGCTTCGGGAATTCCTCAAGGAAGCCAACAGCAGATTCCTTTCATGGATAGATGTGCTGGACTGCTTGCGCCCCAGACTGCGGGCGGGCCAGAGCCTGCAAAAATCCCACCCCATGATCAACAGCAGGCAAAAATTGTACACCCTGTACGACGAACTGCCGTCCCCGCCGAACGACCACCTGCGCCGCGAACTGAGTGGACTGGCGCTCTGCCTCGCTGATGGTGAGACGCTGTGGCCCGCCTGCGAGGTGTGGCTGGCGGATGAAACCGCACGCCGTCTGATGGCAAATCATAGGATACACTTCCTTGATGCCGAGGTGCAGAACCTGTATCTTCGTCTGTTCGAGGGACCGGTGCAGTGGTTCAGGGGCGCTCAGCTTGTGAACTGGCTGGGCAGGCTCAACTGGCCCAGAAAGCCCTTTCCGCTCTCTTCAGCCCCCTTCTTTGCGGGCGATGCTCAGCGCCTGCGCGAAGCACTGCACTTCATCTATCAAGACCTTGATAGTGTGGATGAGGGCGAACTTGCCGATCTGCCCTTGGTGTATGGAGAGGATGGGCTTATGTACAGGGCGGCCCATCCCGTGTACATCCACGACGAGGACGATCTGGAAGAGCGTAAATGGCTGGGCGCCCTTGGCCTGCGTTTCGTCCACCCGGAGTGGGCCCGCGACATGAAGGTGAGGGATGTGTA
Source organism: Chloroflexia bacterium (assembly GCA_034437815.1). Classification (GTDB taxonomy): domain Bacteria; phylum Chloroflexota; class Chloroflexia; order QHBQ01; family JADMIH01; genus JADMIH01. Next base: position 21,976 of record DAOTTC010000011.1, read on the forward strand.
TGAGACGGCTGGAGTAGAGCGGTTGAAGCCTGAGCACGTCATCAACCTGCTGGAAGAATTGGGGTCTGTGCCGGCAGAATGGAAGAAGCTCGGGCACGACCGGTTAGTGAGCAACCTGCTTAAAGTGTACGCCTACTTCGAACGGCATGCCAACCAGCTATCCTTGGACCACAGGAAGCGGTTGAAGAGCCTGCCCCTGTGCGTGAATCAGCAGGGTAAACTGATGCCTGCTCAGGACATGCACCTGCCGCCGGCAGGCTCTTCGAGCAGGTCTCTGCCTGCCTGCCTCGACAAACTGCAACAGAAGAATCTGGTCCACAGCGACCTCGTACGCCGGGGTAATAAATTCCTCAGAGAGGTGCTGGGGCTGGAGCCTGCGTCTCCGGTGGACCTCATAAGGCGTGTGATTCTGCATCATTATCACGACGAGGCTCTGGATGATAAAGAACGGCTCCAATTGCTAGAGTACATCGAGCGACAGATGCAGGACATGGATGAGCATGAGCAGAACAGCCTGCGGCAGGCCCTGCGCGAGGCCAAACTGGTGCGCTGTACTGACGGCCAGTATCGGAAGGCCTGCGAGGTGTATTTCTCCTCGCCTTCCATAGACTCCATATTCGGCAGGGAGCACCCGCCGCGCCTGCACCCCGACTACGGCGTGCCGGCCGCCTCGCGCGACGATGAGGATCAGGAGCCGTACAAACGCAGTAAATGGTACCAACTATTCAGCAGTATGGGCGTCAACGAAAAGCCTGCGCCCGAAGACATAGTGCGGACTGTGCGAGAGATAGTGACTGAAGGCCCGCCCACCGATGAGCGCATCGGCAGGCTCAGGCCCATCTACGACCTGCTCAACAAAGCGATTGAGAGCGAGCCCCGGTTCAGCAAGAGCGAACACCTCGGCGAGCTGACCCGCATGCGCTGGCTGCCCGCACGGCAGGGGGGCGGTCCGATCGAGTGGCACCTGCCTTCCGAGGTCTATCAGCTCAGCCAAAAAGATTTCATAGGCGATCAGGCTCCTCTGCTTCAGCTTCCGGAGTCCAGCACACCTCTTCGCGAGTTTCTGAGAATGCCCGGTCACCCACCGGCGGATATCGTAGCCCGGCATGTGCTCGCCATGGCGGCCAAGGGAGAGCCCTTGCCCCGTGAGCGAGATATATTTGAAGACCTTGGCCGCCGCTGGCAGAAACTGAACCCCGCGCTCCAGCGCAGGTTGGAGCAGGAAGCGGTGGTGTGGGATCGTCAGGATCAGGGGCGCTACTGGCAGGGTTGCATGATGTTTTTGGGCGACTACAGCAAGTGTTTTGGTGGCAGACGTGGCTACAGAGAATCGCCCGGCGGCTCTGCGCTGGAGTTCCTGAGACATATCGGGGTGAAAGAGCGACCTGACTGGCGCGATCACATCTCACTGATCGAGGAGATAGCCAGAGAATACGAGGACGACAGGAGGAAGGTGTCCGAGGATGACAAAAAACTGCTGTTTGCCAACTTCGATCACCTTGGGGGGCAAATTGAGGCAGGAGCAGGCCCGGAGCACATGCGATCCCTTGAACGCCTGAAGAGCATGCCTATAGTGCCGGGTAAAGATGGCATACTGCGCCGCCCCGACCGCATCGTGCTTGCCGATCGTTCCGATGTGCTCCAGCAGTTTGAGCCGGGTGCTGTGCCTGTGGTTGATGACAGCTGTATGACCGAGCACGCACGTGTATTCCTGAGGAGGCTGGGTGTGCAGTGGTTGAGCAGTGTGATACAGCGCCTCCTCACTAAAGCGCAGGGTGTTGATCAGGATGCGATGCTGACTTCGCAGGTACAGGAACTGGAGGATGCGTTCCGTCGGATCGCTAACACTCTTAGAGAACGCGCTAAGAGCGGACAGGGTTCGGGGGGCGCGGAGCCTGCCGGCATAGACGTCGAGAGACTGCGAAGCCTGCGCATATACTCGTGCACCGGCTTGAGAGTAGAGTACAGGCTGGATAATAGGGCTGGGTGGATTGTCCGCGGGCATGTGCGGCCGGAAAAGGCCCTGTACTCGGTATCCGACAACAGCCTGTATGTGAAATGTGGTGGTTACAACGGGCGTATGTCAGACGATGAATTGACTGAATTGGCTCTGGAGCTTGAAAGAGCCTTCTTCCCGGACAGCAAGCAGAGTTCTGTCATAGAGACACTCCTTAAACTGCGGTCGCCGAACAAGATAATGCGCTATCTTGATAAGCACGGATACGTCCCTCTCTATTCGGACCAAGTCGGCACTGAGGAGGAACAGCAGGCCGGGGCGAGGCGGCTGGCGGGCTGGGATGAGCCTACGGCGGCAGGGCGGTTCGATGAGGATGAGGACGTGGATGAAGAGGATGAAGCTGAGGGGCCGGTGCGGACCGAGGTTCGTGTGCCCAACCTCATCGCCAGCGGCGAAGCCGCCCTCACGACACCGGACGGAGCGCACAGCGGCGTGATTGGCACACCTATGTATCCATCCGAAAGGCCTGCGAGTGTATCGCAAGCACAGGAGATACTGGATCCGGGGGACCAGCAGCCCGATCAGGTCGTGCCTGCATGGCAGGAAGCAGGCGCGACAGCAGGGGAGCCTCAGGCAGGCAGGGCAGAGGAGACAGATAGCGAGCACATACCACCCTTCACCGGCCGACGGCGGCCTGCGGTGCCCGCGCGCCGAAATGATTACCTGAAACTTGAGAAAGAGTTCGGTCTGCGGTCCGATAAGCAGTCACCCGACGGCCCTGCCCAGACGGCCTACGAGGAGGCATCCCCACAGGAGGATGCCGCGCGGAGCGAGGGCATAGAGCAGATCGAGGGGAAGCGGGTGACTCAGGTGAAATTCGTCCTCAGCTTCCTCAATCGCTATGGGGGATTCTTACCCCTGCACCCACGTGCACGTCAGATGCTGTCGGATCGTCCCCGCGTACTGAAGTGCCAGACCGATTATGAAGGATGGCAGTTCGACCTGTATGTTGACTACGAGGTGGGTGTTATATACAACGAGCAGAAGCTTCCAGCCTTCTTCGACAGCTACAATATCCCTGCGGGCGGCATCGTGTATCTGGAGCGGGTGCATGACAGTGTGGTTCGGCTGTTCTGGAAGCAGGCCGACAGTCGAGTAGAGAAGGTGCGCTGTCTGGAGATAGGCGAAGACGGTAAGCTGACGGAGTTTGAGATAGATGCGGAGTACCCATGTGAGATTTCGGAATACGTCCTGCGTGCTGAGAAACGGCTGGAAGACCCGGTCGCTCTGTTCAGGCAGGCTCTCGAAGAGCCGGGCCTCTTCCAGACCATGTGCGAGGTGTTCGGCAAGCCCGGGGAGGAGATGACCTACGACGAAATCTATGAGCGCGTGATGAAAAGGCGCATGGTAGCCAAAGCATCCATAGACTTCCAGCTCTCCCAGCGCCCCTGTTTCGTACGAGTAGGTCAGAGCCGTTGGCGCTTCGAGCCACGGCAGGGCACTGACCCCGTGATGCCGGGCAGTGCAGAGGAGCAAGATGAGGGAGGACAGTATCAACTTCTACACCCATACCCTCAGCAGAAGCAGACTGAACTGCCGGACGGACTCGGTTCAGTGGAAGGGGCGTACGAGGGCATGGACCGTGTATCGGCCCCGGCAGGCCTCGACTCTCCTGTGAACGGGCAGTCATCAGAGGTTGAAGCCTACCCGGCTCCTGTTAATCAAGGTGCAGTGTCCGGAAATGGGCAGGGTCAGATTCAGGTGCAGGGGCAGGGGAGCCGCGACCCATATCTCGTCTTGTATTCCGAGGTGAAGAGCGAACTGCATCGCATATGTGGCAGGCTCGACTCGAATGGCTACGAACCCGGAGAACAGTTGCGCGAGATAGCCGAACTGCTGGCCGTGCTGGCCCGACGTCTGCAAGATGACCTGAAGGCGCTGGCTCAACAGGCGGAGTCGGTTGACGACATGTTCGCCTCTCTGTGGCGCAGGCTCGCCAGTGTACAGCATCTGGACCGCAACAAATACGAGCAGACCCGGGAGAACCTGATTGGCTATCTGCTGGAACTGGCCACGAGCAACAGAGCGGGGGCGCTGGCTCAGGTGCGCTCGGAACTGGCTCGCACGTCGTGGGAACACAGGGAAAACATCTTCTTCCCACTGCTTGAAGAGTGTGCAAGCAGGGCCATGGGCATGGAGGACATGGAAGACTTTGAGACCGCGAAGGGGCTATACGAACTACTGCGAGAGCAAGGGGCCGGGGATTTCGGCGAAGAGCTTGAGCGGCTGGAGCAGAGCAGACGGATGATAGAAGACCTTGCGCTCTTGGACGCCTGCGAACCTGCCGAGCGCTGGGCGTATTTGCTTCAGTTGTGGGAAAGGTACCCGGACGCCGTCAAAATACGCCGAACCCTCATAGACGAGTTGAAGAGCAGGCTGGCCGGCGTGCAGCGAGAGGTCGAGACGAAATTAGATACGGGCGACCCGGACGGTGCCTGTGCGGTCTACACCGAGTGGTTGAACGATATCCTGCCGGTGAGCGAAGTGTGGCGAAACACCGACGTCGCCGGTGGAACGTGGGCTATGGCCCGGCAAATTATCAAGGCCTATGCATCCGGCGTTGGACCTGCCGGAACGCTCCGGGATGGGGCGGGCACGGGGCAGAGTGATATGCTGGCGAAATGTCAGCAGGCGCTGGAATTGGTGGCCCGCCTGCCCGAATTCGCTTACAATCAGTTGGTTGGCGCCGTATCCGAGTATCTAAAGATGGCCGTGGTGGTGGCGAAGTACCTCCAGCGGAGAGACGACTGGATGGCCGCAATACTCATCGAATATGCACTGCAAGTGGCTGAGAGCAGTGGCGAACCGCTCTCGGAGGCTGCCATAGACGCGCATCTGTACGCAGACCAACTCATGGAAAAGCTGGGGCAGTACAGGCGGGCTTACGAGCATGTACATGCAGTTCAACAGTACTGGGTACAGCAGAAAGCCGACTACCAGACCGTGGTCAAGCCTCTTAGCAATAGAGCTAACAGCCTCCACAGTCTTGCTAATGATCCCGGGCGGCCACAGTCTGAGCAGGTCCTGTGGAAAGGCCAGATCGGGGCGTTGCTGAGCAATCCTGACCTTGCCCGGTTCCTCAACGTGGGGTTTGCGCAAAGGAGGCTTGGTGCGGAGGCCGAAGATAGGGAAGCTGGCCGGCATGGTTGATGCTCGGTGTCACCCGTTCGGGATTTGTCATGGGCGAGCATGGGCGGCGTCTGGCGTTAGCTCAGCGTGAGGGAGCAGAGGCCGCGGGCCGGGGCTGAGAAGCCGAAGCGTAGGCGGACAGCCCACTGAGGTCCAGCCCGCGCAGGGTCTGGGCGTTGACTGCCACGATGATGGTGCTCAGCGACATGAGCAGAGCGCCCACCGCCGCGGGCATCACGATGCCCAGCGGGGCCAGCACACCTGCCGCCACGGGCAGGGCGATCACGTTGTAGCCCACCGCCCAGGCGAGGTTCTGCACCATCTTGCGGTAGCTGGAGCGGCTCAGCACGATCACCCTGACCACATCTCGGGGGTCGTTGCGCACCAGCACAATGCCCGCCGATGCACGCGCCACGTCGGTGCCCGCGCCGATGGCGATGCCCACATCGGCCTGTGCGAGAGCAGGCGCGTCGTTCACCCCGTCGCCCACCATGGCTACGCGCTCCCCCTTCTGCTGTAGCTCGCGGATTCTGGCGTTCTTGTGCTCTGGCAGTACCTGCGCGAAATACTGCTCGATGCCCAGTTCCTGTGCCACCCACCGGGCCACGTCCTCCGAGTCGCCGGTGAGCATGGCTACCTGCACGCCCATGTTCTTGAGCATGGACACTGCCTCGTAGCTCTCCGGTCGGATTGCATCGGCCAGCGCGAAGGCCGCCAGCACGCGCCCACCCTCAGGGGTGTGCTCCACCAGATAGACCACGGTGTGGCCGCGCTCGCCCCACCGGCGAGCCGCCTGCTCAAGCCCCTGCGGCAGGGCAATCCCTTCCTGCTCCAGCAGACGGGGGCCACCCACCCTGAAGGTTCGGCCTTCCACCGTCGCCTGCACACCCCGCCCGGGAAGCGCCTGAAAGTCAGAGGCCGAAGGTATGTGCACGCCGCGCTCCTGTGCGGCCTGCACGATGGCGCGGGCGATGATGTGCTCGCTGTCGCCCTCCACAGCCGCGGCCACCGCCAGCGCCCCGGCTTCGTCCATGGCATCGCCATGGGCGCTACTGCCTTGCCCGGTGTGCTCCTCAACCGCCAGTTCCACCAAGCGCTGGCGGCCCTCGGTGAGGGTGCCGGTCTTGTCGAACACCACCACGCTCACTTCGCGCGCCTTCTCAAGGGCCAGCCGGTCGCGCACCAGAATGCCACTGCGCGCCGACAGTGTGGTGGATATGGCTACCACCAGCGGGATAGCCAGCCCCAGCGCGTGAGGGCAGGCCACCACCAGCGTGGTCACAACCCGCTCGACGGTGTAGTCGTCCAGACCTCTGGCCAGCGCCCACGCCACCAGCGCCAGCAGGGCCACCCCCACGGCCACCAGTGTCAGCCAGCGGGCGGCACGGTCGGCCAGAGCCTGAGTGCGGGTGCGGCTGGTCTGTGCCTCCTGCACCAGCCGCATAATGCCCGCCAGCATGGTGTGCTCGCCCGTGCGGGTGATGCGCACCCTCAGCGAGCCACTGCCGTTCACCGTGCCCGCTATCACTTCACTGCCCGGCCCCTTGTCCACCGGGCGGGACTCGCCGGTGACCATGCTCTCGTCAACCTGACTGTCGCCCTCTTCTACCATGCCATCGGCGGGCACCCGTGCTCCCGGCCTGACCAGCACCAGATCTCCCACTGCAAGCTCGCTGACGGGCACGCGCTCGATGCGCTCCTCGCCGTCTGCGCCCCGCACCACGCGCTCTGCGGTGTCGGGCAGGAGGCGGGCCAGTTCGTTGAGTGCACTGCGCGCACTGCCCACAGCCCGCATCTCCATCCAGTGGCCCAACAGCATGATGGTCACCAGCGTAGCCAGCTCCCAGTAGAAGGGCATGCCCTCCAGCAGGCCGAACGTGGTAGCCAGACTGTACAGATAGGCGGTGGTGATGGCCAGCGACACCAGCGTCATCATGCCCGGCAGTGCCGCGCGCAGTTCATCCACGGCCCCCTTCAGGAACACCCAGCCCCCGTACCAGAAGATGATGCTACCCAGCACCACGCTCACGTACTGCGAGCCGGGGAACTGTGGGGCCGTGTAGCCCAACAGGTTCTGCAAGAGGTCAGAGTAGACGAGCACAGGTATGGTGAGCACAAGCGACACCCAGAAGCGACGCCTGAACGCCTCTTCCGAATGACCGGCGTGCTCTGCCTGTGCCCCATGAGCGTGAGCGTGAGGGCCGTGGGGGGCATGAGCACCGGTCTCATGCCTGTGGGGAGAGGGGCGCTCAACCTCGGCATGGTGCGCGGCATGGCCGGCGTGCTCTTCCTGCATGCTGTGACCGTGATGTGCATGCGTGGATACCGTGGGCGTGCGTGGCATGTTTAGGCTGTGCTGTTGATGTTGGTGTTGATGATGTTGGCTACCCTGTTGGTTATGCTGTGTGTGGTCTTTCATGAGATTATACCTGTCTGTGTTCTCTTATCCTATCCTGTGTGGGCCAGCGCCTTCGCGGGGTAAACCCAACAACGCTGTATTTTGACGCTATGTCACAGGTCGATATCCGGTACTTCCCCAATAGCGATCGGTTCCCTTTCGGACTGAACTAGCGCACTTGCAGGTCGAAGGTGCGGGTCTGCGTGGGTTTGCCCGGCCTGTCCACCTGCACCACCGCTCGCCATATACCGGGCATGCTTAGCGAGCCTGTAGCCCGATATTGCCCGGAGCCTTGCGCGGCCAACTGACCTTTTATGCCGCCGTGCGCCATCCCCACGTGGTCCACCTCTACGCTTACTTGTGCCCCGTCCACCGGACCGCCCTGCCCATCCCTCACTTCAACTATCAGGGTTACCGGTCCGGTGCGCGGGGGGTCCGGCTCGGTAATGAGGGAGATTTGTAACTGCTCAGTGGCGTCGGACCCTGCGGTCCCTCCGGCCCCGGATCCACAGCCCACGAGCACCCACACCATCAGCGGCACAAGCAGCGTGCATATAATCTGGAGGATCGGGCCGGGACGTTTGCGCCCATGATTCCTGTCAGTTGTCAATTCAACACCCTCGGACATGTGTTTTACTGCCTCCTGCCTGTAGTACTCAATCTTTTTGTGGTACGGTCGTCATACATAGTTCACAGCCTTAATGTTAGGGCTGTACGTTGAGGATAAGCATCAGGCCTCCGGGTTCCTGATGGTCGTTGGTGGTGTGGTGAGATATATGGCAGTGTAGAAGCCACCTGCCCGGCTGACTCGCCACCCATTCTATGTCGTAGCGCTCGCCCGGAGACACCCATACGGTATCCTTGGTCAAGCGAGCGGCTTCGGGCACCGGATGGCCGTCGGTAGCTATGATCTGGAAGGCCGGACCATGGATGTGCATGGGGTGGCCTAGCTGTCCTGCACCTATCAGGCGCAGGCGCACCCTCTGCCCCTGCTTTACATTGATCACTTCGGTATCCGGAAAGGCCTTGCCATTGATGGTAAAGTAGTTGGCGTCCATGCCGGTGGCGGGCATAGAGGCATAAGTTTTGCCGTCTACTATGCGCCACTCGTTCAGCATAAGCACGCGGTCCACATCGGGCTTCGGTTCTGTCTCCGTTTGTGGATCTATGATAATAGCTCCGTGCAGGCCCACGCCTATCTGCACATCGCTTCTGAAGTGTGAGTGGTACCAGAACGTGCCCGCTGGCCGGGCCACAAACTCATAGGTAAAGCTCTGCCCCGGCTGAATGGCCTGCTGGGTGAGGTCGGGCACCCCGTCCATCTGATTGGGCACGGAGATGCCATGCCAGTGGATGGTGGTGGGTTCAGGCAGTTGGTTGGTGAACACCACGCGCACCTTGTCTCCTTCGGTTACCCGGATTAGTGGGCCGGGTACCTGACCGTTGTATGAATAGGCGGTAGCTATGACATCGGCGGCCACATCTCTACCATTGGCTTTCAGGATGGGCCACCTGATAGGCTTAGCGGTCAGTTCAAATACTTTTACATTATCTTCCAGCCTGAATGGCAGGGGCTGGCCTCCCTCCGACTCGGTGGCCATGGGCACACCTTGGTCTGATATGGCCTGCATAGCTTCTTCAGCATGTGGGTTATCAGGCATCAGTATGCCGGACGTCACAGGCGTAGCAGGTGTGGCAGAGGCTGTCTGCGAGCCCTGACCCATGTTATGACTTATGCCGCTTGCTTCCTGCGCGCTGTGGCCCTGCTGTGTCGGTGTGAGATTGGGCGCTTGCTCACCGGGCCTGTTCGAATCCACAGGCGAGGTCGAACCCGATAGGTTGCAGGCTGATAACGTAAGTAAGAGGGCTGCCGTTAGTATTGCCCTACAAAAGTGAGGCTTTGTGGGCGCTTTGTATCTTTCTGTTTTGCCCATAATATACTGCTCCATTGCTCATAATTTGTATGATTCTGGCAGTAGCGTTGCCCACCGCAAACCCCACCCACCCGGGATGGGTTTCCTCCATTATACTTCACCGAGGCGGGTTTAGCAAGTCTCTGCCTTCCTGCGTCTGTTATCCTGCCATCGGCGATGGGGGCGTGGTCACCTCTTGTCCTAACAAGGTATGAGCAGACACGAACTAACTGATGAACAATGGGCAGTGATCGAACCACTCATACCCAGTGTTGGCGATACCTCAACGAATGGAGCGCCGATGCGACTTGGGAGCGCATCTGGCGAACCTTGCTCGGGCAGTTAGATGCCCAAGGCAAAATCGAATGGGCACAGGTCCGACTCCGTATCGGTGCGATCTCGGGGCCGCATTGTCGTCGGGCAAGACCTTGCGAGGAACCCAGTTCACGAGTTGCGTTTTCAGTCTTTGGTCATTGAAGATAGCACGTCCAAGCCAAGCGCTTTCAAACCAGATGGCGTCATTCGTCCGGCCCGGATAAGTGCCCGCGCTCGCTCTACGTTCCGTTTGGATTGTGTTCCGACAGTTTTCCGGGGTGTGAAGCGCTGAAGGTAAGAAACGTCATCGTAGGAGCGCCTCAAGCTCTCGCTCCACCCAAAGCAAAGTCCCTCGTCCAACACCTCTTCAAAGGACACCGATGGAATACCAGAGCTCTTCTTGAAGATGCGAAGCCAGATGCCGCTTGACCGGGCGTGATGGTGTTCAAGCCACGAGTGGAGGTCGTTTGCCGATGAAAAGGTCAGGATAGGTAGTTCATCTGGCGACATGTGTAATGCCAGTATATACCGCCTGTCAATGAGAGTAGGCTTGTGCTAAGCGGCCATGATACGTTCGCCGATTTCACGAGCTATCGAAACTACCCGTTCTTTCCGCTCTACCCACTGCTGATACGCGCTGTGGCCGGGGTCACGGGCGCGGCTGGTCTGCCCGCAGGCTACAACCTGACAGGGGTGGCCCTAAGCCATGCCTTCTTATTGCGCGCGCAAAACCCCCCCCCTCAGGATGATAGGCTCCATGCACTTAACCGGCGTTGCAGGACCCGTGTGGCAAGGGGGCGCAGTTCGAGCGGATCGTGGTGCGGTTGCTCGCGCTGCAAATAGTGGTGTTCGCCGTGGCGACCTTCCTGCCGGTTACGCCGTGACGCCGCAGTGCACCGCTCAACTCATGGGCGGTGGGGTGTGGGGCAGGTGGAGGAGGTTCTCTACACCGTGTACGCCGGGGATGTGGCGCACTTTCTGCTCGATCTTGTCTATATCCTCGGGGTGAGGCACCTGGCCACGCAGCACCACCACGCCGTCTTCGGCATTGATGTTGATCTTGCCCTTGGGCACGTCAGGGTCGCGGAACAGCTCGGTCTCCACCTTATGGGCCAGAGTGGCATCGTCCAGCAGCACTTCTTCTTTGCTGACCTCGTTGGTCATCTTCTGAGCCATGCCCCTGATGGTGGAAGTGGCATAGCGCATCTTAGCTCCAAGTCGTCTGCCGGTAGCGCGCACCAGAGCGCCCCCCCTGTCGAGAGCCATCTTACGACGGCGATTGCCCCTATCAGGGTCTAAGAAATAGGCCAGCGCAGCTCCGACTCCTGCGGATAGAATATACCCCCACATGATTGCTCGCCTCCTTGTGTCCCTTCTTTCTTGCCCGATTCCTTCGTTTGGCACCTTCACTTCCATTACCGCAGTAGACTGCAAGACATATGCCATGAGGGGCTAGATTCAACTCAAGGTACATATCCCATAAGCACCCCCAACAACCCCACAAGCCCTACCCCTGGGGCAGGCACGGAGGCCCGCCCCTACAGGATTATCCGTTAAAATAGGGATTCTCACTGTCAATGTCTCACAACAAGCGCGAACTGCACCGGCAAGCCGAGTGGCACCGAGAGCCCACGCTTTGGAAGGCGGGTCATGGGCGGGTCATGTTGGCTCCATCGGAAGCAGTCTCTGAATTTAGGGGAAGCATGTGACTGATCTATCTATGCCTACATACATAATAGCTGCCCAACCGCTACCGCGACCTGATCCGGAGCTTCTGCCAGATACTGCCCGCGAGCAACCCACAGCCGACCGACACCCGGCTCGCGTCTACTTGGCGAGCCTCTCACCCGGCTCACGGCCCGCCATGAGAGGGTCGCTGCAGGTGGTTGCCGAACTCCTCACCGGCGCGCGCTGTACATGGGAAACAATGCCGTGGCACCTCCTCCGGGTGCAGCATACGCAGGCTCTCAGAGCGGAGCTGGCAGATCGTTATGCCGCGTCCACCGCCAACAAGATGCTGGCCGCGGTGCGCGGGGTGCTGCGCACCGCCTGGGAGCTCGGGCAGATCGATACTGATTCATATCAGCGGGCCGCCTCCGTGCGGGCGGTGCGCGGGCAGACGATACCCCGCGGTCGATCCATTTCGAAGGGTGAGCTTCGCGCATTGTTCGGAGTGTGCCTACGGGATCACTCACCGATTGGTACGAGAGATGCAGCCCTGCTGGCGGTGCTGTACGGCTCCGGGCTGCGCAGGGCCGAGGCCGCTGCCCTGGATGTAGGGGACTACGACCCGGAAGCGGGTTCCCTGCGAGTGAAGGCGGGCAAGGGAAATAAAGAGAGAGTGTGTTACACAGCCGCAGGGGAGCGTCATCTTCTGCAGGCCTGGCTCAAGGCGAGACTGGAAGCTGGCGCCTCGGCCGCAGGAGGACCCCTTTTCACGCCCATGCTGAAGGGAGGGAGACTGCGCCTGCCGGTGCGCCACCTCGACTCGCGCTCGATACTCGACATAGCTCAGAAGCGTGCGCGAGAGGCCGGGGTCAAGCACCTCACTCCGCACGACTTCAGAAGGACCATGATAGGCGACTTGCTGGACGCTGGCGCCGATATTGCCACCGTTCAGAAGCTTGCAGGGCATGCTCAGGTAACTACCACCGCCCGCTATGACCGGCGCGGCGAAACTGCCAAGGCAAGAGCCGCCGATTTATTGCATATCCCCATAGAGGAGTAGGTGCAGCGGTTTGTGAGAGTCCTTCATGGTTATGTATCACATTTGAGTTGTAACCTGCGTCGTCACCTCGAAAGGGTACAAGCGTGCGCTCCATCTACCGAGCATTTCGAAAGCATTACTTGTTGTGCAAGGACTTGCACGCGAGAATGGCCGCGACCGGCGGCTTTGTGTTTCACTTCAGCGCCACCCCGACCAGCAGCGAGGCTAGGCTCGACATGCCCGACCAGGATCTCGCCATGCGCTATGTAGTTGTTTCCCGGCGGTTCATCGATCGGAACGATAGGATCTACTACAAGGCAGTATGGGATCAACTGCTGGCCGAGTTCGGTGGGCACGTCCCTGTTGATCTGAAGGGAGCCGTTGAGAAGCTGATAGAACGGATAAGCAGGGGCGACATCCACATCAACTTGAACGGCGAGGATGTCACGGCGGAAACCATCTACAATGCTGTTGCAGAAAGCTACGTATTCGGGCGAACCGAGCAGTATACCTGGATCACACAGCACCTCGCCCAGGTGCCGATGTTGGGACCTTTGTTATGGCACCAGTTCTACTCGTACGCTGAGAATGTGCTGGCTCTGGCATCGTGGATTGTCGAGGCGATAAAGGCGGTTGAGTCAACCGAGGCATTCAAGCAGCACTACGGTGATCCCGATGTGGCGTGTTGTATTTACTGTCTCCAAACGGATGGGCCGTTCCGGAGCGAAGAGCATATCTGGCCTGAGAGCATGGGCAACAATGACTACGTTCTACCTCGCGGATACGTATGCGATCCGTGCAACAATGGTCCTCTTGCCCGGCTGGACGAGGCACTGCGCAACTGCCCATTGTTCATTACGCAACTGCCGGCGGCCGTACAATTCGACAAGAAGGGCCGCCTACCAGAGGTACGGTTGGGCAATATTACCATCCGCAGAGACGATCCCCTGAATGTTAGCTGGATAGCAGACCCAGGCTCCGACGCAATTCGCTCCGTGGGTACGCTAGCCGACGGGCAAACCGAACTCCGATTTCATGCGGACCTGCCTGGTGGATTCGATCCAGATATGCTTGCTAGGGGCCTGTTCAAGGTCGGCCTGGCAGCCATTGCAATGGATTTTGGACACGAGTACACCTGCAGTTCGCGGTTCGACCGTGCGCGCGAATTTATAGTTCATGGCGGCGATTTCAAGAACAACATGTTGATATCGCAGTGGATGTTGCCTGATACGTCCATTCGGCTTCAGTACTATCACCTGCCAGATCAGACGGGCACCCCGATGGCGCATAGGGTGTATGGCATCACGCTCATAACCAACCTCGAGGAAACGCCTCTGCTCACAAAAGCCATGTTTCCACGTGAGTACCGCCTCGTTTCCTTTCGGCTGTTTGGCCGCAGGCGCAAGGCGTTCAGCCTCAACATGAAGATGTTGTACCCGCCCGACTAGCAGGCATCATGAGCAAAGCAGGAACTGGATTATGGCCCTTGGGAGCAACGGAACAGAAAACCGGAATAAGAATTGCCGCAGGCTCAATGGTCTAGAAGCGCAACGTAGGTTTCTGTAGTGCGCCCCCGGACTTGGACACAGAGGATAATCAATGTCGTATGATAGTCCAAGGTCGGAAAGGAGCGCAACAATATGCCTCAAATGCAAAACCGGCGAAGTTTCAGCGCCGAGTTCAAAGCGCAAGTGGTGCTGGAGATCTTGACAGGAGTCAAGAGCGTGGCGCAGGCCGCCCGCGAATACTCCATCAAGCCTGAGTTGCTGTCCAGATGGAAGTCTGACTTCGTGGCAAGTGCCCCCAAGCTCTTCGAGAACGGCTCTGCCGGACGGGTTGCTGACCCGCAAGCAGAGCGGATAGCCGAGTTGGAGAGGCTGGTTGGACGCATGACGCTGGAGATGGAAATCCTAAAAAAGGGGTCTGCCATCTTGAATGCGGAGTTGAGCAGAAAAGGCGGGCAGTCGTGAAGCTCATCCAAGAGGAAGGCTATCCCGTACAGAAGGTCTGCCATCTTCTCGATTACCCTCGTAGCAGCTACTATCATTACGTCCAGGTCCACACCCAAGCCGGCGGTCCAACCGACGCGCAGGTGAGAGAGGCCATACAAGCGGTCGCCAGCCGTTGGTCCACTTACGGGTACAGGCGCATCACCGCTCAACTGCGTAGGAGTAAGGAGGCGGGTGGGTACGAGCTTCGGGCCAACCATAAGCGAGTGCGGCGGCTGATGAGAGAGATGGGCCTGCAAGGACGAGTTGCTCGCCGCAAGAAGCGCACGACCAACAGCACGCACTCCTTCCCACGCTACCCCAACCTGGTGGAAGGGCTGAAGGTGATGCGACCAGAGCAGCTTTGGGTCGGAGATATCACGTACGTGCGCTTACACAGCGAGTTTGTCTACCTGGCTGTGGTCATGGATGTGTTCACCCGCTCAATCCGTGGGTGGCACCTCTCGCGATGGCTGGATGCGGATCTTACCGAAACGGCACTGCGCCGAGCACTGGCTGGTCCACCCGGTCGGGTACCCCAGATCCACCACTCCGACCAGGGAGTGCAGTATGCGGCGGGCGGATACGTGCAGATGCTGGTGGGAGCGGGAGTTGCCATCAGCATGGCTGAGGTTGGGCAGGCATGGCAGAATGGGTACGCGGAACGGGTGATTCGAACCATCAAGGAAGAGGAGGTAGATCTATCGGAATACATCGACTACAATGATGCCTATCAGCAGATCGGACGGTTCCTGGACGAGGTGTACCAGCGAAAGCGGATACATTCCTCGCTCGGCTACCTGACCCCTGCTGAGTTCGAGGCGCAGTGGGCTGACAGGAACCGGGGAAACCTCGGCAGCCGGGCCGAACTAGCCGCTGGCCGGTTACTCCAGCCAGTCGGGGCTATTGACTAACCTAAGCCCCATTTGTGTCCAACCCGAAGGGCGCAGTACA
>DAOTTC010000012.1:0-7908 GCA_034437815.1 Chloroflexia bacterium
TGCAGTCGGTCTACGAAAAGCCTACCGAAGGGTGGACCACCACCGAGGAACCGGTGAAGCTGGTGCCCACGCACTGCCCGTTTTGCGGCATGCAGTGCGGCATGAACCTTAAAGTGGACGCAGAGGGGCATGTTTTCGGCATAGAGCCGCGCGATTTCCCGGTGAACAAGGGGCGCTACTGCCCCAAAGGGGTGGTGGCCTATCAGCAGATCAACCACCCTCAGCGGCTCCTGTACCCGATGATGCGGCGCAACGGCAAGGACAGCCCACTGGAGCGGTGCAGCTGGGATGAGGCCCTCGACCGCATCGTGCGCACCTTCCGCGACATTCAGGCCCGTTACGGTCAGAACGCCGTCTCGGTCTACTCTGGCAGCTCCCTCACCACTGAGAAGACCTATCTGATGGGCAAGTTTGCCCGCGTGGCCGTCAAGACCGGCCACGTAGATTACAACGGGCGGCTGTGCATGGTGAGCGCGGCGGCGGGCAACAACATGGCGTTCGGGGTGGACCGCGCCGCTAACCCGTGGAGCGATATCGCACTGGCCGATGTGCTCTTCTCCGCAGGCACCAACACTGCTGAGTGCCACCCCCTCACCATGCCCTATATATGGGAGGCCCGCGACCGGGGAGCCAAACTGATAGTGGTGGACCCTCGCGTCACCCCCAGCGCGCGCACTGCCGATGTCCACCTGCAAATCAGGCCGGGCACCGATACCGCCCTCGCCAACGCTATCCTGCACCAGATGATCAAGCATGATTGGCTTGACCACGACTTCATCAACACGCGCACGGTGGGCTTCGAGGAGACCGCCGCTCTGGTAGCCGCCTACACACCCGAAAAAGTATCCAGACTGTGTGGCATACCCGCCGCACGCATCGAAGAAGCCGCCGAGCTGTGGGGCACGGCAAAGACCAGCTTCCTCATGCACGCACGGGGCATAGAGCATTCCACCAACGGTGTGAACAACGTGCTGGCCTACATCAATCTGGTGCTCGCCAGCGGGCGCATCGGCAGGCCGGGGTGTGGTTATGGCACGCTCACCGGTCAGGGCAACGGTCAGGGAGGGCGCGAGCACGGCCAGAAGTGCGACCAGCTGCCCGGCCAGCGCAAATACGAAGACCCGGAGGCGCGCAAGTACATCGCTCAGGTGTGGGGTATACGCCCTGAAGACTTCCCACCGCAGGGTGTGGCGATCACCGACCAGATCGAATTGATGCTCAAGGGTGAGATACGTGGGGTGCTCCAGATATGCTCTAACCCCATGGTGTCACTGCCCGACGTGGCGGCGGTAGAGCGTGCACTGCGCGGGCTGGAGCTGTACGCGGTCATAGACTTCTTCATGTCCGAGAGCGCCCGGCTGGCGGATATCGTACTGCCCGGTTCGGTGTGGGCCGAGGACGAAGGCACCACCACCAACGTAGAGGGGCGCGTGGTCAAGATCAACAAAGCCGCAGACCCGCCGGGCGAGGCACGCGTGGACTGGCAGATCATCTGCGATCTGGCGGCTCGCTTTGGAGAGGGCGATAAGTTCACCTACAAGTCGCCTCGCGATATCTGGGACGAACTGCGCGTTGCCTCCAGAGGGGGCAAAGCCGACTACTACGGCATAACCTACGAGAAGATCGAAGAACAGCAGGGGGTGTTCTGGCCCTGCCCCACTCTGGAGAGCAAGGGCACGCCCCGCCTGTTTGAGGATAAGTTTTACCACCCGGACGGCAAAGCCCGCTTCCACGCTATACCCTATAAGCCACCTGCCGAACTGCCCGATGATGAATACCCGTTCTTCTACACCACCGGGCGGGTGATTTTCCACTACCTGAGCGGCAACCAGACACGGCGTCTCGGTGCGCTGGTGGAGAACGCTCCGGAGCCATACGTGGAGATACACCCGCTGGCCGCCGAGAAGCTGGGCATCGAGGCGGGCGACATCGTACGAGTGGTCAGCAGGCGGGGCGAGATGTACGTGCCGGCCAAGGTCACCCGTGCTATCCGCCCCGATACCGTGTTCATACCGTACCACTGGGGCGACAAACAGGCCGCCAACCAGCTGACCATTCGCGCCTACGACCCGATCAGCCGCATACCGGAGTATAAGGTGTGCGCCGTGCGGCTGGAGAAAGCCCCGCCCGGCACGGCCATCACCATGAACGCTATGCGCGAGATGCCCCTGCCAGAGCACGCGCCTGCATCGGGCGAGCAGTTCGCGTGATGGCAAGGCGACAGGCATTCGGTGGCCGGGGCTGACCGGACCGGATGCCGAATCACAACAAGCGATGGAGGCTCTGCATGGACAGTACACCCGAAGAAACCCGACTGCGCCCCCACCCGGCAGAGAGGTTCGGCAAGCCCATTAAATTGCTCGATTTGCCCGCCGAGATACGCCGGCTGCGGGCCGAGGCCGCTCCCGTCCGGCACGGCCACCGCCAGATAGCCCTCGACCGCCACGGGCCGGTGACGCTGGTGCTGTTCGCCTTCGAAGAGGGGGGCAGTCTGCGGGACCACAGGGCCGATGGGGTGGTGGTCATACACGCGCTGGAAGGGAATCTGGTGGTGCGAGCCGAAGGTGAGGAGTACGAGCTGCGGTCCGATATGGCAGTGATGCTGGCACCCGGCGTGCCGCACAGCGTGGAAGCAAGGCAGGCCAGCACCATGCTCCTGACCGTCTGTCTGGTTGGAGGTGAGTAGTGGCAAAGAAGTTCTTCATAGACCCCCAGCGCTGTATCGGCTGTCGGGCGTGCATGGCGGGCTGTCAGGAGTGCGATACTCACCGGGGCGTATCCATGATCTTCATAGATGTGCTGGATACGCTGTGGTCACCGCAGACCAGCCCCACGGTGTGCATGCACTGCGTCAACCCGCCCTGCGCCAACGTCTGCCCCGCTGATGCCATCAAACAGGATGAGCGCGGCATCGTGCTGTCAGCGCTGCCCGACAGGTGCATCTACTGCCGCAACTGCCTGTATGCCTGCCCGTTTGGCATACCCAAATATCAGGCGAAACAGGCGCTGATGATCAAATGCGACCAGTGCTACGACCGCACCAGTCAGGGCAAGAAGCCATGGTGCGCACAGGTCTGCCCCACGCGTGCCCTCGATTACGGTGAGTACGACGAGATCGTCAAAGAGCACCCGGGCAAGGCGGTCAATGTGTGGCAGTTCGGGGACCAGATCGTTGAGACCAACGTCTACGTGTTCGCACCCCCGCAGACGCAGAAGTTCGAGATACTGCACCTGTTCGACTACAGGTCGCAGGCGGGCTATGCCCCTGATGCCGGTCTGGCCGGGGGACAGGAGGAGATACCGGGGGAGAGCGACCGGGAGGTGTGGGCCAACTGGGAGGAGAGAGACTGGGCAGGCTGGAGCGACCTGTTCGGCGTGCAGGAGGACAAGTAACCCATGGCACCGAATACAAGTACGAACATGGACAGAAGCACGCAGGTAGCCAGTTCGACCACCCGCGGGGGCAACGGCGAGCCGCTGTGGCAGCAGGACTTCCCGATCAACCGCGAAGAGGAATTGAACAACAGCAGGCGTCAGTTCCTCAAATTTCTGGGGCTGACTTCGCTGGCCTTCTTCACCGGCACGCTGGGTGTGGCGCTCAAGGCGTTGTTCGAGCAAGGGCGTGTGCAGGCCCTGCCTGCTATGCGCGTGGCCTCAATCGCCGACCTACCGGAGGGGCAGTCGCTTAACTTCCACTACCCCCCGGATGGTTACCCGGCCATCCTGATCCACCTGCCCGGTGGCCGCTTCGTGGCCTACGAACAGCGCTGCACCCACCTGCTGTGCCCGGTGCTCTATCAGCACGACAAACGACGCATCTACTGCCCATGCCACGAAGGGGTGTTCGACCCGGCCACCGGCGAGAGGCTGGCTGGGCCTCCACCCCGGCCCCTCAACAGAATCAGGCTGGAGGTGCGCGGCAACGATATCTATGCTGTGGGTAAGGAGCCGGGAGGGAAGTCCTGATGCTGGGTCGCGAACCGCGATTGCCCCATCGTACCATGCGCTGGCTGATTATCACTATGATGCTGATCAACGGCGTGCAGATTGTGCTGTTGCAGCTGACCATCAACGCCACTCTGTCGCTGGAGTTCGAGCAGGTATGGGCCTACGTGGCGCTGTCGGCTGTAGCCCTGCTGGCAGCCGCAGGCCTGCTGGCTTATGCGTTCGCCCGTAGCCGCAGGGGGCACCAACGCTAGCACCGGCTACGGTACGTGTGCGCGAGAGTATGAATATGAGCATGAGTGTGCCCCTGTGTGGCAAGCACGCGGCAGGCACGCGAGCGCCGGGACCTGCGCCTGATGCGAGCGGGCCGGTAGAAACCGAAGGGAGCCACGGAACTTATGGACAGCACCACTTCACCTACTGCTATGCTCAATCTGAACGAGACCGAGTGGGAAGTGCTATACCTGCTCTATGATGCGCTCAACCAATTGCGCAAGCTGACGTTGAGCTTCAGCGAACTGCGCTATCTGGCGGTGGAGCACACCGAAGAGCAGTTGCGCGAGGCGGTGGAGAACCTGTTGAAGGAAGGCCCTGATGGCAGGCCCCCGCTGATCGTACAGGTGCCCAACCTCGCAGGCATCCCGATCTATCGCATCACCCCGGAGGGGCGTGATCTGGTCAAACGACGCAAAGACTTGCTGACCGGCGCAGGCCCCCGACCGTAGGGAGTGAGACGGTCATGCGGGATGCCCGGGTGGTGGGGCGCGCCAGCAACAGGACGGTGAACCCTGCGGCTCGTGAGAGCTTGCAAAGCCAGCGAGAGCGCGGCCATGGGTACGGCAACGAGCGTGCCCGCAATCGTATCCTCGCTGTATTGTTCCTCGGCGTGCTGATGGGGGCGCTGGACATCGCCATCGTAGGCCCGGCCCTGCCTGCCATCCAGACGACGTTCGGTGTGAGCGAACGCGCCATAGCATGGGTGTTCACCATATATGTGCTGTTCAATCTGGTGGGCACGCCGCTGATGGCCCGGTTGTCCGACAGCTCTGGCCGACGCTCTGCATACGTGCTGTGCGTGGGGCTGTTCGCAATAGGGTCGCTGGTGGTGGCTGTGTCGCCCGCGTTCGAAGTGATGCTGGTCGGGCGGGCAGTGCAGGGGCTGGGGGCTGGGGGCATCTTCCCGGTTGCCAGCGCCGTGATAGGGGATACATTCCCGCCCGAACGGCGGGGGCGGGCGCTGGGCATGATAGGGGCGGTGTTCGGCGTAGCCTTCCTGCTGGGTCCCCTGCTCGGCGGGCTACTGCTCAGCTTCAGCTGGCACTGGCTGTTTCTGGTAAACCTGCCGGTGGCCGCGGTGGTGATCGTGGCCGCCCTGCGCCTGTTGCCCACCTTTCACCCGGCCCGTCGCGCCCCTTTCGACTGGCCGGGCATGCTGGTGCTGGGCACACTGCTGGCCTGTCTGACCTATGGCCTGAACCAGATAGACACCACCCGCTTTGTGCAGAGCCTGACCTCGGCGCAGGTATGGCCTTTCCTGCTGGGGGCGCTGGCGATGCTGCCGGTGTTCTGGGTTGTAGAGCGGCGCTCTCAGCGACCGGTGCTCAGGGTATCGCTGTTTGCCTCACGGCAGGTGGCGCTGGCGGCCACCTTTGCGCTGGGCGCAGGCATAGGCGAAGCTTCGGTGGTGTTCGTGCCCAAACTGCTCAAAGCGGCCTTCGGTGTGAGCGAGTCGCAGGCCAGCTTCATGCTGTTGCCGGTGGTGCTGGCGATGGGGGCAGGCTCGCCGTTGGCCGGGCGGGCCCTCGACCGATACGGCTCGCGGGTGGTGGTGTTTGCCGGCAACCTGTTGGTGGGGGCCGGTATGCTTGTGGCCGGGCTGTTCGCCACGCGGCTGGCGCTGTTCTACTTGGCCGCGGGGCTGGTGGGCGTGGGGCTTGGGGTACTGCTGGGCGCACCTCTGCGCTACATCATGCTGGGCGAGGCAGCGGCCTCCGAACGCGCCTCGGCGCAGGGGGCGCTCACTCTGTTCACCAGCATCGGTCAGATGGTAGGGGGCACGCTGGTGGGGGCCATCGCCGCCTCACGAGGGGGCGGTGTGCCCGGCTATGAAGAGGCTTATCTGGTCGTCGGCCTGATGGCGCTGGCGCTGGCCGTGATGTCGGTGGGCCTCAAGGGGCGGGCCGAGGAGCTGGCGGCTGTGCGTGGCCCGGCCAGCCCTGCCGGTGATCAGGCCTCTATCGGGCAGAGCACCGGCACAGGCTGACCTCCTCCCCCCTGAAGAGAGATGCCTTGCGGCAGAGCCTCAAACAAAAGCCACTATCAGCCTGCCGGCGCAAGCTTCCAGCGTGTGGCATCCTGCGGGAAGCTGGTCCACGCGTACACAGTGCGCGGGCGAAGCACATACCACCCCTCGCCTACCGCCCCCTCACCGCCTTCCTCGCTGGGCCGCCAGCCGTACTTGTCGGCCATGACATCGTCCAACCGCTTTGAAAGCGCGGGGTCGGGGCCGTGCACCTGCCCCACACTGCCTTCGAGGACCACCACGTCATCGCCGCTCTCCAGATGCACGGCCACTTTTGGGTTGGCCTTCAGGTTGCGGGCACTGCGCGGCCCCACACCAAAGTACAGCGCGCCGTCCAGCCACGCGCCCCACACAGGCACGGCGTGGGGCTGTCCGTCTGGCCCCGCTGTGCAGATCCAGTAATTGCGGGCCTGCTCCAGCCGCTCGGCCACATGGCTCCACGGGAGCATACCTTCATCGCTTTCGGGCACGCCGTAGCCCGGTATGAGCGGGCGACCGACCTTCAACTCTACACTGCCTGCTTCCGTCACGTTTGCCTCCTTTTGTCGGGGTTGTCCGGTATGGCGGGAAAGGGGAAGGCCGAAGAGGGCGGAGTCTGCCTGCAATCCCCTCTGTATGCTAATATACATGAGTATTACTGACATCATGTGTCATATATTCACCCGATCTTCCCTCTCTCAGAGGGCAGAAGGTTAGAGCCACAGCCATCTGGAAACAGGAGGGGTTTCCGGTTAGAATAAGGATGCTCTGGAAGAACTGTAGATAAAAGTGCAGGGCTGTGTTGCAACTGTGTCATTTGGTCCCGATGACATATCCCTTTCGGGCAGTGCAGTATGGAGGCTGTGGTTTTGAAAGGCTGGGAGCTTATACCGCACGAGGGCGAAGTGGGCGTGCGCGGATGGGGGGCCACGCGTGAAGAGGCCTTCGAGCAGGCCGCGCTGGCCCTGACCGCGGTCATCACCGACCCCCGGCTGGTCGAGCCGAAGCAGATGGTGCAGGTGCAGTGCGAAGCGCCCGACGACGAACTGCTGTTGGTGGACTGGCTGAACGCTCTGATCTACGAGATGTCCACCCGCAAGATGCTGTTCGGGCGGTTCGAGGTACGCATCGAGGACCACCGCCTGACCGGCAGGGCATGGGGCGAGCCGGTGGACGTGCCCCGCCACCAACCCGCTGTGGAGGTCAAGGCCGCTACCTACAACCTACTGCGCGTAGCCCAACAGCCCGACGGCACATGGGTGGCCCAGTGCGTGGTTGACGTGTAACCTTCGTGAACAGGAACCATAGGTCAGGGTTACAAGGGACACCTCCTGTCCCTCCGTTCCTTTTCTGCCTGACAGATCGCAAGTTAGTGATATGTGACATACCACCGGTGTCATATGATGGATGGAGAAGGGAGGATTCGGGGAATCATGGACAAGAAACTGCTCAAGAGGAAGGGCGAGTACGAATGGTGGATCGAACCCACCGGCAAGATGCGCGTGCCCGCCATCATCTTCGCCACCGAAGAGCTGATTGAGGCCATGGACCAGAAGGTGGCCGAGCAGATATCCAACGTGGCCGGCCTGCCGGGCATCGAGAGGGCGGCCTTCGCCATGCCCGACGCCCACTGGGGCTATGGCTTCCCGGTGGGCGGGGTGGCGGCCTTCGACCCCGATAAG
>DAOTTC010000013.1:0-4703 GCA_034437815.1 Chloroflexia bacterium
CTCATGAAGATACCCACCATCATGGTGTACACCCACGACAGCATCGGTCTGGGCGAGGACGGGCCTACCCACCAGCCGGTGGAGCAGTTGGTGGGCCTGCGGGCCATACCCAACATGTGGGTGGTGCGCCCCGCCGACGCCAACGAGACCACCTATGCATGGCAGATAGCCCTGCAGAGGCGCGAGGGGCCTACCTGTCTGGTGCTCACCCGCCAGAAGATACCGGTGTTCGACCGGCAGGAGGTGGCCCCCGCCGAAGGGGTGTTGCGCGGAGCGTACATACTTGCGGAGGCCGAAGGCGGTCAGCCCGAAATGATAATCATGGCTACTGGCTCGGAAGTGCATCTAGCGCTGGAAGCCCGGCGCAAACTGCAAGACGAGCACGGCATCCGGGCGCGCGTGGTGTCTATGCCCTGCCGCGAACTGTTCCTTGAGCAGGATAAGTCGTATCAGGAAGAGGTGCTGCCCCCTTCCATCAGGAAGCGGCTGGCTGTAGAAGCCGCCTCGCCCATGGGCTGGTACAGGTGGGTCACCGACGAAGGCGACATCATCGGCGTGGAGACCTTCGGCGCATCGGCTCCCGCCGAGGTGATCTTCCAGAAGTTCGGCTTCACGGTGGACAACGTGGTCAACGCCGCGCTGGCTATCATGGGCAGGCCCGGAGGCGAAGCGTGGACCGCCCGCCGCCGCGAACCCGATTGGGATAAGTACGACCAGACCCTGCACGAACGCGAGCTTGAGAAGGTCATGGCTACCCAGACGGCAATGGAGACCCCGGCGGAGAAACAGACATGAGTCGGTCGTCAAAGGAAGGGGTTCGGGAAGGGCTGTGCCCTCCCCGGCCCTCCCCCTTCGCCAACATCTTGCATCGACTGACGACTGGCGACTGGCGACTACAGGAGGGATTGAGATGGAAACCGAAACCAAGACCAAACTGCACCAGCTTGCCGAACTGGGCCAGAGCGTGTGGCAGGACTACATCCGCAGGAGCGAGATCGAGTCGGGCGAGCTTCAACGCATGCTCGATCTGGGCGTGCTGGGCGTGACGGCCAACCCCACCATCTTCGAAAAGGCCATCACCGGCTCCACCGATTACGACTCGGCCATCGAGGAACTGGTCCGGCAGGGCAAGACCGAGGACGAGATATACAAGATATTGATCACAGAAGACATTGGCATGGCCGCTGACCTGCTGAGGCCTATCTACGACCGCACCGAGGGACGCGATGGCTTCGTGTCCATCGAAGTGGCCCCCTCGCTGGCCCACGACACCGAAGGCACCATGCGCGAGGCCGAGGAGTTCTGGCGCATCATCAACCGGCCCAACATCATGGTAAAGGTGCCCGCCACCGCCGAAGGCATCCCCGCCATCGAGGAACTGCTGTACAGAGGGCTGAACATCAACATCACCCTGATCTTCTCGGTGGAGGTGCACAAGCAGGTGATGGAGGCCTACCTGCGCGCCCTTGAGCGCCGCGTGCAGGAGGGCAAACCCATAGACCGCATTGCCTCGGTGGCCTCGTTCTTCGTGAGCCGCGTGGACACCAAGGTGGATAAACTGCTGGAGGAACTGCTCAACAAAGAGCAGGACCCCGACCGCCGGCAGACCATCAAAAGCCTGATGGGCACCGCGGCCATCAACAACAGCAAGATGGCCTATCAGGAGTTCCTGCGGGTGTTTGGCACCGAGCGGTTCCAGCGCCTGAAAGAGAAGGGCGCGAGGGTGCAGAGGCCGCTGTGGGCCTCTACCTCTACCAAGAACCCCAACTACAGCGATGTGCTGTACGTGGATAGCCTGATCGGGCCGGACACGGTGAACACCCTGCCCCCGCAGACCATCATGGCCTTCCTCGACCACGGCACCGTGGAGCGCACCATTGATAAGGACCTCGATAAGGCCCGCCAACAGCTTCAGATGCTGGAAGAGCTGGGCATCTCCATGAAGCAGGTGACCGACGAACTGACCGTGGAGGGCGTGCAGGCGTTCGCCAAGAGCTTCGACACTCTGGCCGAGAGCATCCGCGAGAAGCGCGAGCGCATCCTTGCCGGTGCGACCGAAAGGTACGGTGCCAGCCTGGGGGGGTTGGAGCCGCAGGTCAGTGATGGCCTGCGGCGAATCAGCGCGAACAACGTGGTATCTCGCATCTGGGAGAAAGACCCCACCCTGTGGAAGCAGGACGAGGAGGCCCGCAAAAAGATCAAAAACCGGCTGGGCTGGCTGGGCGTGACCGAAATCATGCAGGACCGCGCAGATGAGATACAGGCCTTCGCCGAACAGGTGCGGCAGGCCGGTTTCAACAGCGTGGTACTGCTGGGCATGGGAGGGTCGTCGCTCGCGCCCGAAGTGATCAACCGCGTGTTCGGCCCTCGTCAGGGCTGGCCTCGCTTCTTCATGCTCGACTCCACCGAGCCGGGCACCATCACCGCCATCGAGCGGCGCATCCAGCCGGACAACACGCTGTTCATCGTGTCCACCAAGTCGGGCGGCACCACCGAAACCATGAGCTTCTACAGGTACTTCCGCGAGAAGGTGAACGCCGCCAAAGGGCCGCGCGCAGGCGAAAACTTCGTAGCGATCACCGACCCCGGCACCTCGCTGGAAGAGCTGGCCGGGCAGGAGGGCTTCCGGCACACATTCCTCAACATGCCCGACATAGGTGGGCGCTACTCGGCGCTGTCCTATTTCGGGCTGGTGCCCGCCGCGCTCATGGGCGTGGACATAAAGAAACTGCTGGACTGCGCCGACAACATGGTGGAGGCGTGCGCCCCATCGGTGAAGGTCGAGGATAACCCCGGCGCATGGCTGGGTGTGGTGATGGGCGAGGCGTGGCGGGCCGGACGCGACAAAATCACCGTGACCACCTCGCCCGACCTCGACAGCTTCGGCCTGTGGGTGGAGCAACTGCTGGCCGAGAGCACCGGCAAGGAGGGTAAGGGGCTGATACCGGTGACCGGCGAGCCGCTCGGCAGGCCTTCCTTCTACGGGCGCGACCGGCTGTTCATCTATCTGCGGCTGGACGACGGGGTGATTGACCAAGAGCAGGAGCGGGCGCTTGCCAAGCTGGAGAGCGCGGGCCAGCCGGTGGTGCGCCTGCATATGAAAAACCGCTACGACCTCGGAGCCGAGTTCTTCAGGTGGGAGTTCGCCACAGCCGTGGCCGGGCACATCCTCGGCATTGACGCCTTCGACGAACCCAACGTGCAGGAGAGCAAGGACAACACAAAGCGCCTGCTGGAGGTGTATCAGCGCGAGGGCAAACTGCCCGAAGGCCAGCCGGTGCTGGAGACCGACCACCTCGCCCTGTACGGAGACGAGGAGATGCTGTCGCGCAACGGCTCGGAGGGCACGCTGGAGACCGCCCTGCGCGCCTTCTTCCGCACTGTGCGCCCCGGCGACTACGTGGGCATTCTGGCCTACTTGCCCAGCACGGGGGAGCACGAAGAGCTGTTGCAGGATGCGCGTGTGAGCATCCGCAACACCCTGCGGGTGGCAACCACCTTCGGCTACGGCCCGCGCTTCCTGCACTCCACCGGCCAGCTGCACAAGGGCGGCCCCAACAAAGGTGTGTTCTTGCAGATAACCGCTGACCCGCGTCGCGACCTGCCCATCCCCGGCGAGCCGTACACTTTCGGCACGCTCATACGCGCGCAGGCGCTGGGCGACTTGCAGAGCCTGTGGGAGCATGGCCGCCGCGCCGTGCGCATCCACATCCGGGGCGACCAGTCGGCGGGCGTGGAGCACATCCGCGAGGCCATCAAGGAGGCCATCGCCCCGCTTGGGATATAAAGGCCCGCGCATATGCATCTTCAACGCCGGGCCGAAAATTACGACAGGCTAAGGAGTGTGCTATGGAACTGGGATTCGTGGGTCTGGGGCGCATGGGCGCCAACATGGTGCTCCGACTGCTTCGGGGTGGGCACCGCATAGTGGCCTACAACCGCTCGCCCGACAAAACGCGCGAGGTGGCCGAGCATGGGGCCATCCCCGCCTTCTCGCTCGAAGAGCTGATGGAAAAGCTGGAGGCCAAGCCTCAGGCGGTGTGGATCATGGTGCCGGCGGGCGATGCTACCACCCAGATGATCAACCGCCTCGTGCCCCTGCTTGAGCCGGGCGACATCATCATTGACGGGGGCAATTCCAACTTCCGCGACTCCATAGCCCGTGCGCGCATGCTGGCCGAGCACGGCATCCACTTCGTGGACGTGGGCACGTCGGGCGGCATCTGGGGGCTGGAGAACGGCTACTGCATGATGATCGGCGGCGAGCGCGAGGTGTTCGAGCACCTGCGGCCCATCTTCTCCACGCTGGCCCCCAACGAAGACGGTTACGACTACTTTGGCTCGCACGGCGCGGGGCACTTCACCAAGATGGTGCACAACGGCATCGAGTACGGCATCATGCAGGCCTACGGTGAAGGGTTCGAACTGATCAGGTCCAGCGACTTCAACGTGGACCTCGCCCGGCTGTGCAGGGTGTGGAACAACGGCAGTGTGGTGCGCTCGTGGCTGTTGGAGTTGGCCGAGCGGGCCTTCGCTCAGGAGGGCAACGACCTCGAACGCATACGCGGCTACGTGGAAGATTCGGGCGAGGGCCGCTGGACCGTGCTGGAGGCCATCGCCAACTCGGTGCCCGCGCCGGTGATCACCCTGTCGCTGATGATGCGCTTCGCTTCGCGGCAGGAAGAGTCGTTCAGCGCGCAGGT
>DAOTTC010000014.1:0-8334 GCA_034437815.1 Chloroflexia bacterium
CGCCGGCGCGTATGGCCGTCTCCCAGCGTATGTTGAGCACCCGCTCCTGCCCTTCCACCTGCGTGAAGCTCTGGCGCAGGCCGGTCAGCCTGCCCACCGACTCTATCAGACACAGGTATCTGAAGAAAGCTCCCGGCTGGGTCTGGTCGGGCCGGTCGGTGTAGATGGCCGACTGATAGAGCTGTACGAGGTTCCAGATGTGCGCCCACATGTCGCGGTCGGCTTCGGCCACGCGCAGCCCCATGTCGGCAAGCTCTGTGACCGTCGTCGTGTACAGGGGCGAGTGGAACCCGCCGTTGAACAGCTCCACGATGCGCTCTACCCTGTCTTTGTCTTCAGGGTGCATGTGCATCAGCAAGGCTTTGCGCGTCACCTCGCGCGCCAGCCTGTCGGCCTGATGCAGGTGGCCTATAACCACAGGGTGCACCTGTTGCAGGAACGCACCCAACAGGCCCTCGTGCCTGCCATCCTGCGCTTGCCCGTCGCCCGCGTGCTGTGCGAGGAACTCAAGCGCGGCCTTCAGCTCGCCGAGGGACAGGGGCACCGGCTGGCCCAGTTCGTCTCGCGGCATGAGGGGGTGGCGGCGGGCGGCCTCAATGCCCCCGAGCTCGGACAGCGGCCCCATGACTATCTCGTCTGCACCCAGCGCCAGTATGGAGGCCGCCCCCTGCACCCTGTGCCCCACAATCAGGCCCAGATGGTCGCAGTGCTGGCGAAGCAGGTTGAGCACCCGCCAGCACACCTCCGGCGCACCCCCGCGCGCATACAGCAGAAGGTCTATGCGCTCCCTCCTGCCGATGGCCTGTAGCTTGTCGTGAAGGTGGGGGATGGCATCGTCGGCTATCACCGCGTTATCGTGCAAAATGTACGCGATGACCGACGAACCGCGCGCCCGCTCTACGGAAGCCAACAGGGCGTTACGCTGTTCTACCGTCTCCAGCACGCGCTAAACCCCCTGTTGGTAGTCAACCACAGAGACGCAGAGAGCACAGAGGAACATAAAGGCATACTATAGAGTGAGCAGGCAGGGTAAAGTTTCATTACCTTGTCCTTCCTTGGTGCCCTTGGTGCCTTAGAGGTTAATTCGTGCGATTATTCTGTGTTCTCTGTGCCTCTGTGGTTCACGTCTCATGCATCGGTCACGACGTTTCTTTCGCTGATGGCTTCGCCGGCCACGGCCATCTGTCTGCGATTGCGCCAGTTGCGGATGAAGAACCACGCCACCAGCACCAGTATGGCAAGGATGATGGGTATATCGAACGGGCGCAAGGCCTCTCGGATGTCGCGCGGTTGCCATACTGCCCCCGCCCATGCCAGTCCGGCAGACCATGGGAACGACCCGATGAAGGTATAGATGATGAATTTGGCGAAATTCATCCGGGCAACGCCCGCCGGGAACGAGATGAAGGTGCGGATCACCGGCATAAGGCGCGAGAAGAAGGCCGTTGCTTCCCCATACTTCTCGAACCACCTGTCCGCCGTGTGCAAGTGATGCTTGTTGATCAACAGGTACTTACCATATTTTTCTACGAGCGGCCTGCCCCCCATCGCCCCCACCCAATATGCTATTATGGAGCCTATGGTGCAACCCAGTGCCCCATAGAAACCGGCAAGGATTATGCCCCACCAGTTATCGCCCCTCTGAATGAGGTACTGTCCGGCAAGAGGCATGATAACCTCGCTGGGCAGTGGTATGCAGGCGCTTTCTATAGCCATCATGATGACCACGCCCAGCCAGCCAAATGTGTGGTACACCCCCTCAATGAAAGGCCAGATGTAAGCGTCTTCGATGTGATGGATGAACTCCAAAACCGCCTCCTGAACAGGTTATTTGTATTGGTTTACAGGGTCTTGTGCAGCTTCCCACTTACCACGCATGGGTATTTTTAGGGCATAAGGGAACACCTCGCCCGTTCCTTCGTGGCCGGGCGTTATGCCGATTATAACACAGCGGGTGGCCGGATAGCAAAACCTTAGGGTTATGCGCTTCCACCAACAACCGGGGGTTGGCAGGGGGCTTAGATCAGCCCCTGTCCAGCGGGTACCCTCTGGGTGCGTGGTATAAATGTCCCCGGCTCTTTACTTTCCCATATTGGAGGGGCTTGGCCCCCGATCCTTAGTGACACCAGCTATGCGTAGTTGCGCATGAGACCCCCGATTGCTCATGCGCCCATTTTGAGGGTCATGTACAATTAGGTTGACCAGACGGACACAGGTGGGTGCACGGCAAATGCCCCGGTGCCCACACTACTACCCATGCCCGGCGAACGACCATGGAAAACGTCGAGATTCTAGTTGATCTGGCCTTCGCGATGGGGGCTGCCCTGCTGGGCGGCTTCGTGGCCCATTTGCTGCGCCAACCGGTCATACTGGGCTACCTGTTCGCCGGTATCCTCATCGGCCCCTACACGCCCGGCCCGGTCACCAGCGTGGAGCGCGTGCAGACACTCGCCAACTTTGGCGTGACCCTGCTCATGTTCGCGCTGGGCACCGAGTTCTCGCTAGACGCCCTGAACCGGGTGCGGCGCGTGGCCGTGTCGGGCGGCACCATCCAGATCGCGCTCACCATCGCGCTGGGGACGGCGCTGGGCCTCGCTCTGGGCTACTCCCTGTCATCTTCCATCTTTCTGGGCGGCATCATTGCCGTGTCCAGTTCGGTGCTGATTCTCAAACTGCTCATGGAGCGCGACGAGCTGGAGTCCATCGCCGGTCGGATAGCCCTTGGAATCACCATCGTGCAGGACATCTCTATGGTGGGGCTGATCATCATCCTCCCCGTGCTGGGAGAGGGACGCGGGCTGGAGCTGGCCGGGGCCGCCGGGCTGGCGGTGCTGAGGGGCGGCACTTTTCTGGCGGTGGCCTACCTGCTGGGCACGCGGCTGGTGCCCCCACTGCTGGCCATGGTCGCCAGAGCAGGCTCGCGCGAGTTGTTCTTGCTCACCATAGTAGCTATTGCCGCAGGCACTGCCGTGCTGGGGCAGTTGGTGGGGGTGTCATTCGCGCTGGGAGCGTTTGTAGCCGGGCTGGTGGTGTCCGAATCGGAGTTCAGCAGTCAGGTGCTGGAC
The DNA here is from genome assembly GCA_034437815.1 of Chloroflexia bacterium. Taxonomy (GTDB): domain Bacteria; phylum Chloroflexota; class Chloroflexia; order QHBQ01; family JADMIH01; genus JADMIH01. The sequence goes on from DAOTTC010000014.1 coordinate 3,066, forward strand.
GAGATCATCCCTTTGCGCGATGTGTTTTCGGCGCTGTTTTTCGTGTCCATAGGTATGTTGCTCAATCCTGTTTTCCTTATATCACATATGGTGGAAATCAGCCTGCTGGTAGTGGCCATCCTCGTCGGCAAGTTCCTCGTATGTATGCTGACCATCAGGCTCTTCGGCTATTCCACGGCGAACGCCGCCCGTGCCGCCCTGTTCCTGTCACAGATAGGTGAGTTCTCGTTCGTGCTGGCCAGCGTGGGCCTGTCGCGCAATGCCATATCTTTGGAGCTTTACAGCATAGTGCTGTCGAGTGCGCTGGTCACATTGGTGCTCAACCCCCTGCTGGTGAGCAATATCGAGCGCGTAGGCAGTGTGGCCGCGGTGTTTATGGGATCGGTGGTCAGGGCCTTGCCTGCATATACCAAGTTCGCGCCCGCGTCGGCAGCGCCCGCCCAAACATCGGTGCCAAGCCCTGAGCAGCGGCTGGACAGCCTGAAGAGGCATGTCGTCATTGTGGGGTTCGGCAGGGTGGGCCGCGAGGTGGCCCGCGCCCTCAATCGCCGTGGGTTTCCTTTCGTGGCTATTGACTACAGCGCCGCCAAAGTGGAGGAAGGCCGCAAGCACGGTTATCTGTGCATTCAGGGCGACGCCACCAACCCCGGCGTGCTGGAACGGGCGGGGCTGGCTAACGCCAGAATGCTGATCATCACCCTGCCCGACCTGCCCAGCAACGAGCAGATCATACGCATAGCTCGCAACATAAACCCACGAATCCGCATTCTGGCCCGCGCCAGCGACCCACGCTCCATACGACACCTCAAGGAGGCCGGAGCCCACGAAGTGGTGCAACCCGAATTCGAAGCCGGGTTGGAGCTGGTGCGGCAGGCCCTGCGCAATTACGGCGTTTCATCTCTGGAAACACAGGCCATCACAGGCGGTCGCAGGCAAGAACATTACGGGCAAGGCACAAGCGGTACCGGCGCCTTCGAGGAAGACTCCTCTTGGTCGTAAAAACGCAAAACGGGTTCTGGCCCACGCTGTATGCTTCATCTGGCATGCGCCTTGCAGGGTGATGATGGGCCGGCCCGGCACCCAACCGGTCGAGCCCGCAGCAGCATGCTGACGGTTGTATCGGCTCAGACAGTGGAAAGGAGGCTCATCGTGGCAATCAACGACCTACAGGGCAAGTTCCTGCATGAGCTGGGTGATATATATGACGCGGAGCACCAGTTTCTCAAGGCCCAGCAAGATATGCTCTCTCAAGCCGGCGACCCCGCTCTGAGAGAGCTGATAAGCAACCATATAGAGCAGACCAGACGGCAAATCCACAATGTGGAGCAGGCATTCCGTGCGCTCGGACAGGAGCCGAAGCGGGTCATGTGCGACGGCGCCAAAGGCATAGTCAGCGAAGGGCAGAAGCTGGTCAGGGAAGTGGCCGATCGGCCTGAACTGTGCGATGCCGCCATCGCGGCCGCGGCAGCCAAGGTCGAGCACTACGAAATAGCCACATACCGAGGGCTGATCACAGGCGCAGAGATCATGGGTCAGCGCGAGGTAGTCAGCCTGCTCCAGCAGAACCTTGAACAGGAGGAGAGCACAGCCCGGCTCATCGAGCAGGCAGAACCCCAATTGCTCCGCCGGGCCATGGGCGACCGGCCGCCCACGGGCCGGTCCGACTATTCGCAAGCTTCACCCACATACTAGCGGGTGCTCGTGCGCTTGCGTGTGCCAGCGCGTACCTGAGCACATGCCCTCTGGTGCGCTCTCTGCCCTTCCTAACTCTGTGTGGATGTGGAAATCGCCTGCGATTCCCCACTTGACAGCGCGGCATTTCGTGGGTATACTGAGGGCACTTCAAGGATTTGAGCTTCGTATCGGTCCTTGAAGGGCAGGAACTCCGGATAGACCGTCAGGTCCGTTCGGAGTTTCTGCATTATTAACGTTACGTTTTCGTCAAACTAGCGCCTTTGGTTATCACTCCAAGGAGTGCCGCACCGCATTGGCCCACTCTGGAGGTGGTGAGGCCGGGTGGCCCTCAGCGGTGCGCCAGCCGTACACGCTGTGGGCCAACAGCAGAGGTGTGCCATCGGCCCCCTCAACCGTCTGGCGGAAGGCGCACCACTCGCTCGATGCCCCCTCCAGATGAGTGGTGATGGTGACCCGGTCCTCAGGCAAGGCCGCCCGCTTATAATCCAGATTGTAATACTCGCCGCGCAATTGGAGCCCAAGCTCCTTCAGCTCCCGCACGGTCGGCCCTATTTCGTTCAGCACTGCCCTGACAGCATCGTCCAGCCAATCGGCGTATACCGAATTATTCACGTGTCCCATCGAATCGGCTTCGTGCCACTCGGCCACGCGCTGCATTGTGAAGGTTCGTGGCTTGCCGGTAGGTGGGACGGGGGGTGGCTCGTACGACCCCACAGGTGAGCCGGGCACGTCCAAGTCTCGTGCCACCGTAGCCGGTATGGGCAGAGGCGTAAGCGTGCGCCTGTCCACATACACCCATTCCGCTATGCCGAGCGCCACTGTCCCCGCTCCATAGTCCTGCGTGTGTTCATCGGCCAAGCGTGTCACGCGGTATTCGCGTATGCCGCGCACTCTGGTGAAGTGAGAAGCCCATGTGACCACCTCCAATTCGTCGCCGGGCCGGGCGGGGGTCTGCATGAGCAGGGTCATGCGCCGTATTACCCATGCGGAGCCGTGCGCTTCGTGGAATTGCCTGCCATATCCGGCATCAGCCGCCGCCATGACCGCCGATTGTTCCATATAGCGTAGCATCACCCCGGCAGGCACCAGCCCCCATGCATCCCCTTCATAGCTTCGCACCTTCAGGCGCCACCGAAATTCTCGCACCATGTCGCGACCTCGCATAAAAACCAAATGAAGCGCCATTCACAACGGTAAGACGGTCAGACCAGACCATGTGAATAGCGTGGGTGCTGGGTAGGCCTTGCCACCTTTCGCCTGCACCGCAAAACAAAACCGGGCGAAAGTTCCGATGGAAACCGAGGCAGACAACCGCTTGCATCGGTTTCCAATCCAGTATAGGAGCACCCGTGTCGGCTTGTCCAGCATAGTGATATAATCCTTGCATGCAGGACGACAGTTCGCTGGTGCTCACCATTGACATAGGCTCATCCTCGGTACGGGTCAAACTGTTCACCAGCGAGGGTAGACGGTTGGAAGGTGTGGGCAGCCGCACTTCATATGCGCTGCGCACCACCCCTGATGGCGGCGCCGAACTCGATCCAGAGTTGATGTTGGACCGGATATTCGCCGCTATAGACCGCACGCTGAGCAGAGCCGGCGACATGGCGCGGCGCATAGCCGGCGTGGGCGTCTGCTCGCTGGTCTCCAATGTGCTGGGCTTGGATAGCCGCGGCGATCCGGTCACGCCTATCTACACATGGGCCGACACCCGATGTGCCGCCGAGGCCGAGCAGTTGCGCGACTCCATGGACGAGGCGCTGGTCCGTGAACGCACCGGCTGCTACCTCCACCCTACCTACTTGCCTGCCCGACTGCTGTGGCTCCAGCGCACGATGCCCGATGTGTACGAGCGCACTGCTAACTGGGTGTCGCTGGGCGACCTGATAACCCTGAGATTGTTCGGACACGTGGGGCAGAGCTTGTCGGTGGCCTCTTGGGGTGGTCTGCTCAACCGCCATACGCTCGATTGGGACGGCTGGCTCCTTTCGACGCTGAATCTCGATCGAGAGAAATTGCCCCCGCTCGTGGACGTAGACGACACCTTCAGCGGCCTCAGGCCAGAGTACGCGGAACGTTGGCCCATGCTCCGGCACGTGCCATGGCTGCCCTGTGTAGGCGATGGCGCGGCGAGCAACGTGGGGAGCGGCTGTTACACACCCGATAAGTTCGCCGTGCAGATAGGCACCAGCGCCGCCTTGCGTGCCATCGTGCCCCTCACCCCCGCGCAAGTACCGCATGGTCTGTGGTGCTACCGGCTCGACCGCCACGCTTCCGTGCTCGGTGGTGCGCTGTCCGAGGGGGGCAACGTGTTCAATTGGCTGCGACACCTACTCAACACAGATGATATGGCATCTCTGGAAGAAGCCGCGTTCCGATTGCCGCCCGACTCGCACGGGCTTACCGTACTGCCGCTCGTGGCAGGTGAGCGCAGCCCCGGCTGGCACACCTCGGCCCGCGCTACTATTACCGGCCTGTCGCTGAGCACCGGGCAGGCCGAGTTGTTGCGGGCCGCGCAGGAATCCATATCATATCGGCTCGGCATCGTATATGACCTGCTGGCTGGGGAACTGGCGCCGCCCAGCACGATCGCGGCGAGCGGAGGTGCCCTGCTCAAAGTGCGGGGTTGGCTGCAAATGCTGGCCGACGTGCTGGGCCGACCGGTATCCATCCCCACCGAGCCGGAGGCCAGCTCCAGAGGTGTGGCCTTGCTGGCCCTGCGCGTCCTCGGCCTTATCCCTGATTTTTCGGCCCTCCCAACACCGATGAGGGGGACCTACAAACCCGATATGCACCGGCACGCCATCTACCGCCGCGCCATGCAGCGCCAGCAAGCGCTGTACGACCTCATCTACCGCACGAAGTGACGGCAAGCAGGACCTTCGTAAACCGGCGACAGCCACGGTTTGCGGTAGGCGGTGCTCGGCGTTTATAATCCTATTACAATCGTCTAAACCGCCTGTAAACAACTCAGCACAGTCAAAGGTACCACACTGATATGATAGAAAGTCCCGCAACACAAGCCTCCCCATCGGGGGAGATACAGGCCGAGATAACCCGCGCTCTGGTCGAGGCCGTCCAGTCGCTGGGCTACAGCACCGAAGGGCTGGACCTCACCCTGCGCCCTATCCCCATGGACAGGGCGTGGGGCTTTGGCTCGACGCTGGCCTTTCAGCTTCGCAGGGTGGGCGCTGATGGTACGCCCGCCGAGCTGGCTCAGAAGGTGGTCAGTGCCCTGCCCCCACTGCCCCAGATCGAGCGCGTGGAAGTGGTCAACAGCTACATCAACTTCTACGTGGACGTGAACTGGTACTCCAACCGCATCGTACAGCAGGTGCTGGCCCGCACTTCAGATTACGGGTGCTGGCCGGGGCGGGGTGAACGCGTGATGGTGGAGTACGCCAACCTGAACACCCACAAGGCCATGCACATCGGCCACCTGCGCAACGTGGTGCTGGGCGCCGCCGTGGTCAACATCCTCAAGTGCGCGGGCTTCGATGTGGTGAGCGCCACCTATCTGGGCGACATCGGCATGCATGTGATACGCACCCTGTGGGCCTACATAAACTTCTAC
>DAOTTC010000015.1:0-39578 GCA_034437815.1 Chloroflexia bacterium
AATGCGCTTGCCGTCGGCCTCGGTGATGTCCACCATGCGCCATGCCAGCGCGCTGGCGATCAGCTGGGGGCGCGGATACCACTTGTAGGGCAGGGCGATGACCGCCACCTGATGCCCGCGCTCCACCAGTGCGTCCTTCAGCCCGTCTACCAGCACTTCGTTGCCCCCGTACACGAAGGGCACCTGCGCTGTGCAGATCGCTATCTTGAGTGTTTGCATACTCTCTTGAAGGAGGGATCAGGTGTCAGGGGCCAAGAAACCGGTGTCGCCGGTGTGCGGGAGCACAGGCGTTCGGCCTTCAATTCCAACCCAACCACACAGAGCGCGGGCGAGACGTCCGCATCAATGCCCTGCCTCTATCTCTGTGCGTTTGTGGGCGAGGCGCCCGTGCTCCGGAAACCCGACCTCCTCTAACCCTTGTACTGTTTGAGTGCTTCTTCCAGTGCGGATATTCTCTCTTCCAGAACCTGCCATTCGCGGGTGATGCGTTCCTGATAGGCGGTCAGGTCGGTGATAGCGCGTGCGGTGGCCGAGTTGAAGCGGTTCTGCTGTTCCACTATTGGGTTGATGTACCAGCGGAGCAGCAGGCGCACCAGCCGCTTGGTGTAGGCGGCCAGCCTGCCCACCACCGGCAAGTCCCATGTGATGGGCAGGTGGGCCGACACGAACCAGTGGTCGTTCACCGCGTCGGCGCTGCGGCGCAGTTCGGCCAGACTGAGCGCATGCGGGTCGCTGGCGTCGGTCAGGGCCAACCTTTCCCGCCGTGCGCGCACCTGCTCGCGCAACCCGGCAAGCACCGACGCCACATCTACCTGAGGCGGCTGGGGCGCATCGGCACTCGATGGCATAGGCCCGCCGGCCACTCGGTCGCCCACTGCTTGCCCGGCCGTGTCTTCGTGCCCGCTCACCTCACAACTCCTTGCTCGCCTGTGCGCTGAACCTCTCGCTCCAACTGCTCGATGCGCACACGCAACGCTTCCAACTCAGCCGAGAGCTCTTCGGCATACGCATCACCAGCCTGCAGGGATACCAGATTGGCCGTGAGCAACGATTGGAGGGCCACGCGCGCCTGCACCTCGGCCAGTTGCCGGGAAAGCTCTCTCAGCGCTCGTGCCACCGCCGCGTTGTACTCCACCTGTTGTTGCAGGATGGGCTGCACGTACCAGCGGGTGGAGAGGTTGTTCAATCGCTCCCGAAGCCACGCTATCAGCCCACCTACTACGGGCACCGACGAGGCGAAGGGCTGTTCGCGCACGCGCCAGCCAAGCATCACCTCGTCCACGCACACCTGCATCTGATCCCAGCGCCGCTGGGTGGTGAGCACCGGGGATTGAGAACCGACCTGAGCGCTGCCCGCGCCCGCAGCGGCATCGGAAGGCCCGGCATCGGCCCGCTCCCGCAAATTGACGGTATGCCGGTGGTCCAGCAGGGCCAGCGAGGCTTTGCGGTCCTCGGCGGGCATATCACCCGCTATGCGCGCGGCCTCTGCGGGTAAGAAATCGAGCATCATCTGATCGGGGGTGTAGTGTTTGGTCACAAAGCGCAATCTATTGGCGTGATAGTAACTGTAATACAGGGTGCTCTTGCGGTCCATTGTGACCGATTCCTCGTGAAAGGCCACCGCGGCGGGCTGGTAGATAGTGCGCAGACCTTGCTGACTGGCCCGCCAGCACAGGTCCACATCCTCGTAGTAAAGCGGATAAAATCGCTCGTCGAAGAACTTGAGGTCGCGACCCACGTCGGCACGCATGGCAAGAGCGGCCCCGGTCACGAACGACACGGTCTGCACGCGTTCATACTGACCATGGTCGGGCTCGCCCCGTCCTATATGCTCGGTGGTGGCCAGCGGATAATGAACGATGCCGCCCGCGTGCTGGATGGTTTTGCCATCGGGATACAGAATTTTACTGCCCACCACCCCGACCTCGTCCATGGAGAGCAGCGTGCGGGCCATGGCCGACATCCAGCCGGGGTCGAGCCGCACGTCTGGGTTCACGGTAGCCACAATCGTGCCGCTTGCGATGAACAGGCCCACGCTTGCCCCGCCCGCGAAACCCCTGTTGTCTGGCAACTCTATGAGTTCCACCTGAGGGAAGCGCGAACGCACCAGCTCAGCACTGCCATCGGTGGATGCGTTGTCCACCACGATTATTTCCAGCCGGGGGTAGTCCAGCGCCAGCAGAGAGCGTAGGCAAGCCTCGATGTGCGCGGCGGTGTTGTAACTCACCACCACCACCGAGGCCAAAGGCTGTTCCTGCTCTGAGCCGGTAGGGTTGATCGGGTTATCGTCGGTCATGTTAGCAATCGCACCCGCAAGCGTGACTGCGGCATATTGTGGCACTCATTATACAGTGGTAGGCGTCATATTGACCAGCACATGGGGGTTGTGGTTCTCCCAAGCAGCGGGGTCGTCAGTCGTCAGTTATGCTTGTAATTCTGCTTGGCGTCTTGGTAGTTAGCTTAGCTCATACAAATACTCTGTGACCTCTGTGGTTCCGTTCATTTCAGGCTATCCATATAAGCGGCCAGATCGTGCACCTCCTGTTGGGTAAGGGGCATGTTGGGCATGGTTCGAGAGGCCGATGTAGATTATAATACCATCACAGCTTTTCACAGGATGTGACCGGAACAATGCCTGATCAATTGGACCAACTCACCGAATCCTACATAAGGGATGTGTGGGCCAAGCTCACGCCGCACGTGCGTCCCACCACCTTCCACAGCACTTTTCTACTGAACCGCACCCTCAATGCCGACGTGGTGCTGGCCTCGGAGACACTGCAAATCACCGGCAGTTTCAAATTCCGGGCGGCTTACAACCTGCTCGCGCCCGTGCCCAATGACATGGTGATAACCACTTCGTCGGGCAATTTCGGGCAGGCTGTGGCATACGCCTGCATGCTGCTGGGCAAAAAGTGTTTGGTGATCATGCCCGCCAGTTCGTCCAAGACCAAGCAGGACGCCATACGCGCCTATGGTGGCGAGATCGAGCTAATAGATGTGGCCATCACCAGCCGCATGCAGCGCGTCGAAGAATTGAAGGCCGAGTACCCCCACGCCTTCTTCGCGCCGCCCTATGACCACTATCGCGTGGTAGCCGGCAACTCCACGCTGGGCAAAGAGATATTCGAGAAGCTGTGCGCCCCAGACCAACCGCCTGTGCACTGCGTGATATGCCCTATTGGGGGCGGGGGCCTCATATCGGGGTTAATCGTGGCCCGCGACCTGCTGGCTCCCAACGTGGAGATAATCGGTGCCGAGCCACTGCTCGGCAACGACGCGGCTCGCTCTCTGCGCGAGGGCCGTCTGGTATCGCTGGACGGCGAGCCACAAACCATAGCCGATGGTGCGCGCACCCTGCGGGTGGGCGACCTCAACTGGGAAATCATACGTCGGGGTCTGCGCAGGATAGTAGAAGTGCCCGAAGACAAGATCGCCGAAGGGGTGAGCGTGCTGTACGCTTACGCCAACCTCAAAGCCGAGCCTACAGGTGCGCTGGCTATAGGCGCAGTGCTCACCATGCCCGACCTGTTTGAGGGTAAGCGCATATGCTGTGTGGTGAGCGGCGGCAACGTGGACGCCAACACCTACATAGAGGTGTTGCGCAAAGCGTGAGGCCCCGCTTGTGGGGGCGTTTCAGGTTTCACGCATTACTTTTCTGCACGCTATCTTCCTTTTCGTAGCGGCCCTGATACGCCTGCTCGCCCCCTTCATCCCCCATCATGAGTGCCGGCAGGGTGAAATAGAAGGTGGTGCCCTCGCCTACCTTGCTGTGCACCCATATGCGCCCACCCTGTGCCTCTACCAGCGCTTTGACGATAGCCAGCCCAAGACCGGTGCCCGTAGCGGCGTCTCCCTGATCGCGCTCCACGCGATAGAACTTGTCGAATATGCGCGGAAGGTGCTCCTGTGGGATGCCGATGCCGTTGTCCTCGACGCTCACCATCACTTCCGCACCGCCACCGTATGAGGCGGCAACGCGCACCGTCTCGGCCCTCGAGTACTTGGCGGCATTGTGCAACAGATTGACCAGCACCTGCTCCACGCGACGAGGGTCGGCCTCCACCAGAGGCAATTCGGAGTTCACCGAGCACTCAAACTTGATGTGAGGGTAGTGCTTGGCTATACGCTCCACTACCTCTGTGCAGAAGCGCCACAACAGCATCGGCTCTCTGGTGATGGGCAACCGCCCTGCCTCGATACGCGACATCTCCAGCAGGTTCTCCACCAGCTCGGCTAACTTATCGCTTTCCTCCGAAATGATGGTGAGGAACTCACGCCGGGTCTGTTCGTCCCACGTGGCATCTTCGGCGAGCAATGTGCGCGAATACCCTTTGATAGAAGTGAGCGGCGTGCGCAATTCGTGGGATATCATAGAGACGAATTCGTCTTTGAGGCGGCTGGCCTCGCGCAGAGCCGCGGTTTCGGCGGCTTCTCTGATGAGGCGGGAGTTCTCGATGGCTACGGCCAGTTGGTCGGCCACTCCCTTGAGTATGGCCGCGTCCTCCTGATTGAAGGCATCAACCTTATCGCCGGTGACGCACATCACCCCAAGCTTTCGCTCGCCCAGACGTATGAACACCAGCAGCAAGGACAACACCCCCTGACCGGCCACGGCGCGTAGCGCTTCTTGATCGCTCACGCGCGTATCGCGGCACAAGAAGGTATCCTCCTGTCCCAGCAGGTCTACCTGCACCTCATAGGGTATCTCTGGGCGTGGGCGGTGGGGCTGACGATTGCCGGGGGCGTGGTAGTAGACCCGAGGCCGCCCATTCGCGCTCTGAGGCAGGGAAGCCATCAGGGTGGACCACACAACCGGGTCGAGGGTGATGCTCGCGCCTGTGTGGTCCACGATGCGGTCTATGCCTCGCAGGGCCACTTCAAATACCCTGCTCAAACCGAGGGATGAGCTGTTGATGGAGCGTGCAAGCTCATTGACCACTTGCAGACGCGCTGCTTTGCGCCGGGTGTCGGCCAACAGCGTGGCATTTTCGCGCGCTTGATAGAGCAGGCGCTGAGAGGCGTTGCGCACGATGGTGAACAGCGAGATGTACAGGAAGGCGAAACCTGTAGCCACTGTGGTCCATAAGAACCCATTGGTGACATCTATCTGCTGTCTGAGGTCGGTAACATCATAGTAACCTTCGAACACCGCTTTGATGTAAGTGCCCCCGGATGCCCAGATGGGCGTATAGATCTCCAGAAGTTCCCCAAAACCCTGCTCTTCGATATTCTCCGCCCTGCCCAGATGGGAGAATTCCGCGCTGGTCTCGCCTGTGTAGGCCTTCACCAGATCCTCGTTCATCGGAAAGCGCCGGCCTACCAGATCGTGCTCATCGGAGTACACGACCATACCCTCTCGGTTCCATATCTTGAGCCGCACCAGCCCGGAGCCGCTCAACAGCGAGAGGGCATTTTCTATCTGTCTGTAATCTTCACTACCGGGTGCGGCTCCCCTCTGCAATACCTCATCTGTGATATGGTCGGCCACTGCCGGGGTCACCAGACTGCTCACTATCAACTTCTGCTGTTCGATGACTTGCCGCTCGAAATACCGGGTCAGGTTCCAACCCAGAACAGCCCCGATCACTATAAACAGCGCGAGGCTTACCAATGAGAATTGCTGCAACAATGTCAGTCTACGCATCACGATTGGTCTTGAGGCACATTGAACCTGTAACCGAATCCCGGTTCCGAGATGATATAGCGCGGATTAGAAGGGTCGTCCTCCAATTTCTGGCGCAAGGCCCGTATATACACCCACAGATAGCCAGTCTCATCGCGGTATTCAGGCCCCCAGACTTTAGACAGCAGTTCCCCGTGAGATATCACCTTGCCTGCCTGCCCTGCGAGTTGCTGGAGCAGTTTGTATTCGGTGGGAGTAAGTTTCACGGGTTCACCACTGCGCTCTACCCTGTGGCGCACGAAGTCAATCTTGAGGTCTCCTGCCTGCAATGTGTGCAGGGTCTCGGCTCCGCCGGCGGCTTGAGCGCGTCTGAGCAAAGCTCGCACGCGCGCCACCAGTTCGTCAGGATCGAAAGGCTTGGTCATGTAATCATCCGCACCGATTTCCAGCCCGCGGACCTTATGGGTTTGTTCGCCCATCGCGGTGAGGATGATTATAGGCACGTTAGATATTTCGCGGATGCGCTGGGTGAGGGTAAAACCATCTAGGCCCGGCATGGTTATATCGAGCACGATCAGATCGGGTGGCTGCGAATCGAGCTGATCGAGCGCCGCCGAGCCGCTGGTGGCCGTGCTCACGGCGAAGCCTGCCTTCTCCAGATTCACCCGCACCAGCCTGAGCAGGCGAGGGTCGTCGTCCACAACCAATATGGTGGATTTGGTCTGCATGCCCCCCATCCTTGCGCACAAAACCTCCTACTAAATAATACTGCGACGGTAACAGCAGTGCCAACCCTAGCACCGACAAGGCCCCACAAAGCATCGGGGGCCAAGCCCCTGTCTACCCCCGATTGTTGGTGGAACGCACCGCCAACAACCATGGCAACAACCCCCGATCTTTACCTCAGCCAACGATTTTTAAGGCCCTTTTAAGGGCGAGCTCTCAGGCTTTCAGGTGTTTCTCAGGCAGGTGAGGCTATCATAGGGGCAAATGCCAGTGCGAGCTACTAGAACATCGGCTGACAGCATATTCTGAAAGGGAGACCGTACCCCATGACAGCCACAATCTACACCACATCTCGGACAACAATCGAAGCCCCGCAGGCTTCGGCCCTTGCCCGCCCGGCAATATCGGCGGAAGAGCGCAAGCAGGCCCTGCAAGAATTGTATGACAGGCACGTAGAACAGATTTACAGGTTCGTTTATTTCAAGGTGGGCAACCGCGAGGACGCCGAGGATATCACCGCGCAGGTATTCATGAAAGCCGCCAACTCGCTGGACGTGCAGCAGGAAGAGAGTGCCAGACTGGCGTGGCTGTATCAGGTGGCTCGCACCACCATCACCGACCACTGGCGTGCTTACTACAAGGGGCCGATGGTGAGTCTGGATGAGCTGGAGGAGGTCGCCTCGCTCAACTTGACCGCTCCTGCGAGCATACAAGACGCTCCCGATCAGGACCCGGTCAACCCCGCCGCCGAGAAAGTGCGGGCCATCCTCAATTCATTGCCCGAAAAATACCGCCGCGTGCTGGAGCTGCGCTTCTTACAAGGCTGCTCGTTGAAGGAGACCGCCGAGGCCATGGGCATAACCGAAGGTAACGCCAAGGTCTTACAGCACCGGGCACTACACAAGGCCATAAGCATCGCTTCGCAATCCGCTGCGGCTCACTAAGTGGCGGATGTTCAAGGGAGAGCCGGGGAAGGCACAGCCCTCCCCAAGCCCCTCCTATTTCCCCTAACATCGCGCATGAACGCGCATCAGTTATGCCCGGATGTCAGGTCGATTCCCTTGACATGCCGCAGCCATTTTGTTATATTTAACAGCGGTCGAAGGTCGAAGCAATGCGGAAGTGGCGCAGCGGTAGCGCGTCTCCTTGCCAAGGAGAAGGTCGCGAGTTCGAATCTCGTCTTCCGCTCCCGGGGAAGCGATTGATGCTTCCCCTTTTTACTTGATAGGGCTTGTTGGTTGTCGGGCCATTCTACCCCATCATGCCGGAGTGGCGGAACGGCAGACGCAAGCGACTTAAAATCGCTCGGGTGACACCCGTGCGGGTTCGAATCCCGCCTCCGGCACCACTGGTAGATTTGTAAACCATGCGTGATAGACCACCAGCATAAACCCCCTGCTCAAATCACCTACACCCTCTGCTGGCCAGCACCTCACGGCCTAACAGGCCAAGCTGTATCTCGAACGGCGTGCCCGCGTGCTCAGGGTGCAGTTCCAGTCGGTTGCGCTGGAAGTACTGTACCAGATAGCTCTTGCCATCGGCCTGATTGACCTCCATCAGCGGCTCGGATATAGGGTAGCCGAAGTTAGTGATGCCGCTGTGCGACCACCAGTACTCGGCTATCTTGCCCGATATGGTGTGGCCTGTCTCGGGGAAGTAGGTGGCATCGGGTGGCACCCGCGACGGGTCAACACGCGGGAAGCCCCTGCCGCCGGTCTTGCTGTTCACGAGGTCCACGCCCAGCAACGATAACTGCACCCACAGCCTGATCTTGTGGCTCTTGTCCAGCGCCTGCCAACCGGGCACCTTCTGCTCGTATTCGGGGTGGTACTCGAAGCGGGCGCGCTCGAAGTACTGCACCCAGTAGTCGCCTTCCCGGCGCTGCTCGGTTAGTGGGTAGCCGAACACTTCGATGCCGCCGAAGCGCCGCCAGTAGTCGCGAAACACCCCGTAGATGTAGTGGCCGGTCTGCGGGAAGTAGAGGGGCGGCTGGTAGTCGGGCGGGGGTGTAGGCGTGGGCCTGCTGTACACGGTGATGGGCAGGTAGGTTGTAGTGAGGCTGGTTAGGGGCGGGGCAGGTACCGTGGACTGTGGGCCGGGCCAACCGTCGCGGAACAGGGGCATGGCGGGCTTCCACGTGCCGTCGCGCCTTAATAGGCCAAAGAAGTCCTCATGGGTCTCTTTGCCACCGCCGTACGAGGCCCCCGGCTGAAAGTCCCACAACTGCCACTGCAACAGCCCGGCCAGATTGCTTTTGACTGCGGCCTTGATCATCAGGTCGTACAGCAGGGTCTGGTGCTGTTCGGTGTATTCGGGCAGGGTGCATGGTGGGCCGGTGGGCCAGCCGGTCTCCTGCAACACGATGGGCTTGCTGTCGCCTGATTGGCCTTTGATGTAGGCGATCTGCCAGTCCATGTTACCCGCGTTGTAGCTGTGGAAGCTCAGGAAGTCGCTGATATCGGCCACGGTGCGCCCCCGCGGCTTCTCACCAAGGGGCGGTGCACCCGACGCATCGGCCACGAACAGGTTGTCGAACCGGCCCATGCCCACGGTTATTGGGTGGTTGGGGTCCATGCGCCGTATTTCCGAGGCCACCCAGTCCAGCCAGCTTATGAAGGCCGCAGGGTCGCGCCGGTCCTGCCACGTCTCGTAGTGTTCGGGTTCGTTGTGCAGGTCCCAAGCCAGCACCCGGTCGTCATAGGCGAAGGCGGGGACAATGGCCTCCAGATACAGCCGGTTGCGGGCACGGACCACCTCTGGCGGCTCGTCGGACGGGTCGTAGAAGTCGAACAGGGTGATGATGACCTTCATGTCCAAATGGCCCGCTATCTGCACGAATTGTTGCAGTTCGTTGAGGTATTCGGGGTTGACGCGCCCGGTATTCTTATCTGTCCAGCCGGTGGGATAGCGGTAGGGCACCAGCACACGCACGGTGTTGATGCCCAGTTCGCGGGCGCGGGCCAAGTCCCGCTGAACCGCCGGGCCGTCCCATTGCTTCCACATGTCGGCCCAAGGGCGATGTGCCGGGTAATAGTTTATGCCCTTGAGCTTGATGGGCCTGCCCTGAAACACCAGCCGGTTGCCCTGCACGGTGACGAAATGGCCTTGGAGCCGGGCGTGCGCGGTTGTGGATGGGGTCGAGGGCAGGGAAAGCAGGGCCACAACAGATATGAACCACAGCACAGAACTGACGAAGCGGGGCGTGGGCATGAAAAGGCCTTTCTGCCGGGATTGGTTGTGTTATGCATTATGCCGGAATTGAATTCTGCTGTATATTACGTACTGGCTGGTTAGAGGGATTTACTGATGCCGGGTTCCACCAACAATCTGGGTCTATCCCTTTATCTCACAAAAGAGGGGCTGTCTTCACGCCCGGGTCAGGAGGCGCACTTTCGCCTATCAAACCCCCTCTACTCAATCGGAGCATGATGCTGAGCAACCTAGATGTCTGGGTGCCGAGCTGGTAGTTGGCGACGATGCGCCGGCGGGCCTGCATGCCCCACTGCCGGCGGGTTGCATCTGGCAGGTGCATCATCTCCAGCATAGCGCGGGCCAGCGCTTCGGGAGTTCTTTCTTGCACGGCAATGCCTGTAGGGGCCGATGATGGGCCTGTTGCCGCTATGTCGGCCAGCGCACCTACCGCAGGCCCGACCCATGGCAACCCACACGCCATCGCTTCCAGCACCGCCATGCACTGGGCTTCATGCAGTGAGCCAAGCACAAAGCAGTGGGCCTGCCGATACAGGTCGGGCAGGGCATGGTGAGGTACCTCCCCCAAGAAATCCACGTGTCGCTGGAGCTGAAGTGCCACTACCTGCGACAGCAGCACGCTCATGAGTGGGCCTGCGCCTGCGATCTGCAACCTGACCGGGCATTCGGGGGCCGCCTGTTTTATCACAGCCATGGCTTCGAGCAGCCAGCTATGCTGCTTCACGGGGATGAGAGAACCCGCCGTTACGAAGGTGAAGGTTTGATGGCTATCCGCGCCCCCGTGGGGGCCATCTGCCGGTGTGAACAGGGCTGTGTCCACACCCGGCGCCCACTCTTCCACGCTGGCTCGTAGGCTGTGGGCGGCCGGCCCGTGCAGCAGAGCGTGCTTGATGAACCGCGATGGCACCGTCAAGCAGTCGGCCTGCTTCAAGGTTGACCTGACCAGAAGGCCGGCCAAGCTTCGTCTCATATTGCCATACCGGATCTGGGGCAGCCAGACCAACTCGCCACCCGCTATGTGCACCAGCGATGGCACCCCCAGCCTGCGGGCGGCCCGCGTCGCCAGCCAGCCGGACTCGGTCGCCCATATGCCCATCACAATGGAGAAGGGTGAGCGCAAGTGCTCGTGCCATATATCGGCGAGTGCCTGCCGCCACAGCCCTAACAGGCTGAGCGCCCACACGCGCCGGCCCGCCAGCGCCCCGCCCCCCGTGGCATGCACATGCACCTTGCCCACACTGTACCGGCGGCGTGCGTGAGGGTAGCGCAGAGCGAATACATGCACCTGAGCCGTCTGGGCGAGTTGCGCGGCGAGGTTGGTAAACGCAGGGATGCACCAGTCGCGCTCATCGGCCTGAAAACCCGGTATCACAATCGCCAGTTTGGGTGTGGGCTTGTCGGTAACCAATGGTGTGGTGCCGGTTTGATGAAAACGTAGGGTTCTTTAATCTGCTATAGGCCTGCCTGCTCAGGCTGGGTGTAGGAGATGAATTTGAGCATAGCCCGCAATTCCAATGGGTTGGCGTACACCCGAAAGCGGTAACGCCAGCTGCCGAGCACCTTGAGCACAGCCCTGTGCCAGCGCTTGATCTTCATGTCTGATATGGTGGGGTACGCAGCGTTGAGCACCGTCTCGAAGTTGTTCAACTTCTCGATGTGCTGCCTTTTGACCCAAGGGGTGTGAGGGTTGCGGCGTCGTGAGAAGCTGGCCCATTCCGGGCTGATCCACTCATCGAGGGTTTCGGGGTAGCGAAAGCCCTGACGCACCGCCTCTTCATACATCGCCCCCCCGGGCGTGGGAGTGTACAGGTACAGGATTATCTCACTTGCGGGGTTGATCCGCTTGATCTTGTAGATGAACTCGATGTTCTCATCTATGTCGGTTTCAGGATCGGGGGGATTACCGAGCACGAAAGAGAACTCAGGGATGATGCCATAATGGGCAGATTTTTCGGCCATGGCCAGCGTCGTCTCGGGTGTGAGCGGGCCTTTGCTCATGAACTTGAGGGTGGTGGCCGAGGCGTTCTCGGCACCCATGAAGATCATCTTGCAACCCGAATCGCGCATCAACTCCCATGTACGGTCATCATAGCGCATTATAGTATCAATGGTGCCCTCGCCCCACCAGCCTATGCCCAGAGCCTTGATGCCCTCGGCGAAGGCGGCCACGCGCTTTTCAGAGGTGAAGAAGTTACTGTCGTGGAACTCGATGCCGTTCATGCCGTAGCGGTTGTGCAGCCAGCGCACGGTGTTGATCGTGCGCTCCGGGGTCTCAGCCATCCAGCGTCCGAAGTAGTTTTTGGTGACCGAACAGAAGGAGCAGGTGAAGGGGCAACCAATGCTTGAGTGGTAGGACAGCGTGCGCGTGCCCAGTATGGTATTCTTGAAGTAGCGGGGCACGTCTATCTTTTCATATGGTAGCACGGGAAAGGCGTTGGGGTCTGTGAGCTTGCGCGCCCTGTTGTGCCTGATCACTCCGTCCTGCCGATACGACAGGCCGTCAATGCCCGCCGGCGAGCCGCCGTTTTCAAGCGTCTCCAGCAACTCTAGAATGGTCACCTCGCCCTGTGAGCGCACCACGTAGTCAATGGCAGGGTCGGCCAGCACCACATCGGGGTGTGAAGATGGGAAGTAGCCACCCCACACCACGGTGATGTGAGGGAACCGCGCCTTGACCGCCCGCGTGTGGGGCACCGCATTACAGAGCTGGGGGCCGGGCATCACCGTCACCAGCAGGTACTTGATGCTCGGGTCCCGCTCGATTATATCGAGTATGGTCTGGCCTGCGTTGCGGTCGAGGTTGCCGTCCACCAGCCGCCAAGGGTATCTGCCCTCGAAGACCGCCGCCAGAGACAGCACCGAAATAGGCAGGCGGTACTTGAATTCTGTGGCGCGTGGGTTGTACAGGAGGATCATGGGAGATTCTGGATTTCGGACTTCTGGATTTTTGTGAACAAGGGCGGTGCAGGATGCAAGCCCACCCCGAAACCCTCCACCTCTTTACACGGGGAAGCCGGATGGCTTCATTATATCATATACGAGAACGATTACACGCTCCGCCTCTCACCGGAGACGGATGCGTCATGCAACGTAGCCCGGCAAACCCCCTCCGTTAGTGTCGAACCCAACCTGTTCTGTGGATTTCCTTTACGGTGGAAATTGCTCTCTGCTAGAATGGGCGGAGAACCTCCCACGCGTGGGAGGGCCGTCACCATGTACTCGTTCGAGGCCGGGTCCCTGCCGGTCAGCCCTTGTGCCACGCCACCATGAGCATGAAGCCTGTCGTACAGTCTGCCAACGGTAGAGCACGGGCCAGCACCGTGCTATCAGGCTTGTGGCACCAGTGGCATGTAGGTGCTCTGGTGGCGCATGTGGTCCTTTCGGGGCTTTTCACATGGCCGCTCGTGCTCAATCTCCTGCCGGGGGCGGGCACGCAGGTCCCGGGCACGCTGATCGTAGATCGCGATCAGAACCTGTGGAACCTGTGGTGGACGCGGCATGCTCTGTTGGCAGGCCGCAATCCGTTCGTGACCGATTTCATCTGGTATCCCACGGGGGTCAACCTGTACTTCCATACGCTCAACGTGTTCAATGGCATGCTGGCGGTGCCTTTGCTGTCGGTGTTTTCGCTGACCACAACTTACAACATCATAGTGTTGTTCTCTTTCGTGGTCGGGGGTTACGGCGCTTTTCTGCTGGTGCACTATCTGTGCGGCAATCGGTGGGCGGCCCTGACCGGCAGCGTGGTATTCGCCTATTCAGCTTACCACATTGCCACCATGCGCGGTCTGCTGCAGCTCATCTCGCTGGAATGGGTGCCATTTTTCGTGCTTTTCCTGCTCAAAGCGGTGTACGATGTGCCACGACACACCGGTCTGATGTCGGCGCGCTGGTTGGTGCGCGGTGCTCTGCCCGCCGGTCTGGCCTTACTGCTGGTTTCGCTCGTGGACTGGTATTACACTATGTACTGCCTGTTGTTCGCAGGTCTGTTGGCCCTGTACCTGCCGGTGCGCTATCTGTGGGCCGCACGGGCGGCGGGCACCCGGCCTGCTGACGGCAGCGTGTGGGCACAACTTGGCAGGCCATTGGGCAGGATAGGCGTGGTGCTGGTCCTTTATCTGGTGCTGGTAAGCCCTATTCTGGTGCCCACTATCCGAGAGCTGCGGACGGCGTCTTATGCGGTGCCCCAACCGGATGAGCCGCTTCGCTTTTCGGCGGACCTGCTGGCGTTTTTCCAGCCACCGAGGTTTCACAAGCTTTGGGGAGGGGCCTTCACCAACCGCGACGCGTGGCCGTTCGCCAACAACACCTACGAAGTGTATCTGACCTATACCGTGCTGTTCCTTGCCGGGGTGGCCCTGTTCGCGGTGCGGTCGGCGCGGCCTATGCTGTCCTCACCCGAAACCCATACCGGGCCGTCAGTCGAACCGCCGTCGCCCATTCGGGCCGGCTTGCACGCTGGGGCGCACCCACCGGGCAAGTGGTTCTGGGCGGCGTGTGCGTTGACCTTCTTTCTGTTGGCGCTGGGCCCGGTGCTTCAGGTCAACGGTCATCAGGTTCGCGGCCTGCCCATGCCCTATTTGCTCGTGTCTCAGGTGCCGGTACTGAATATCAGCCGCAGTCCTGACCGGTTCAGCATGCCTCTGACCTTATGCTTGGGGGTGCTGGCGGGCTACGGCACAAACGTGTTAGCCCAGACATGCAAGCCGCTCGGTGCCGGTTCGAGCGCTCCGGTGGTGGCGCTTGGGGCGGTGGCGCTCATGGTGTTGGAATTGGCTCCGATGCCCTACCCCCAGCGCACCGCCGACATACCACAGTGGTATCGCCTGCTCGGCAGGGAAACAGGCGACTTCTCCATATTCGAACTGCCACCCCAAGACGACTATTGGCATGGGGCGTTTCGAATGTACAATCAGACGGCGCACGGTAAGCGAATATTCTGGGGCTACATCTCGCGCGAATACCCGCACCCCTTCACCACCAGCACACCGGGATATCAGGAACTTGTATACGCCGACGGGCATGGCGATATGCTGGCCTCGTCCGAGGTCCAACGCCTTTCAGCCTTTGCGCTCTACAGCACGAAGTATGTGGTACTTCAGAAGAAGCCAAAACCCGACCTGCCCGGGCCTGCCCCATCGCTTGACCGCTACCGGCAGGCCATCGAGGTAGTGCTGGGCGGGGTTGCACCGTCTTACGAGGATGCCCATGTGGCAGTGTACACAGTGCCGGCTCCGGCGGAGCGCATGCCCTTCTTGAGCGTGGGCGAAGGCTGGCAGCCTCGTGAGGTAGGCCCTAATGGAGCTTTTCGGTGGATGGGTCGGCGTGCCACCCTGCGAATCGACTCTCCGGAGCCGCAAGAAGCCTATCTGGTGTTTCGGGCCACCACCGTTGGCCCTGCACGCCGCCTGCAAATTTACCACGGAGACCATTTGGTGTTCGACGATACAGTTTCTGCTCTTAGAGAGTACCGGACGGCGGGGCCGCTCGGTTTACCGGCGGGTGTGAGCGTGCTGAGCTTCGTCAGCCCCGACGGCACCGTCAGCCCCGCCCAACTGGGCATCGGCGATGACCCGCGCCAGCTCAGCTTCGCCGTACTCGACGCCAGATTGGAGAGGGTGAGAGGGGAACGAGCGCAACAGATACCGGGGGTGCAGGGGAGTGCCCCTGCCGGGGGTGTGGGGGTGTCCCCCGCTTGTCTTCTTCCCCTACCCACAATTTACAGCCTTCCTATGGAGGCTTGGTATAAAGTTCCAACAGTAGCAGCACAGCCGGTGGATTGGCGGCTCGGAGTGAGCCGTCGGGAGCGAGCACAGGAATATGCGCAAGTTTGATGGCTTTCACGACCATGCGCGCGGCGGGTCGCGCATCCTTGGTGGGCACTCGTCAGCCATACATTCATGGCTGGCAGACGCGGGTGGGGGCGACCGATCCAAAGCGCCGGGGGATGGGGGGTTGGGTTCTTCACACATTTTTAGCGGGCAGTGGGAAAGCCACGCCCGTAGCCAGAGCACTCCCCCACGCCGGTATGTGGGGCGGTCGTCGTCTCGATCGAACCCTCGCCGGTTGACTGCAATGCCGGCATCTGCGTCCCTACCACCCACTTCCGCTCGCGCCGGAGCGCTTGCGGGTATGCCTTTTCCGGCGGCACATGTTGAGGGTGTGGATGGGAAGCGCCAATCCGCCTCCAGCCGTGCGCGTGCTTTGCCATGGTCGCTCAAGCTGGTGCTGGTTGTGTCCACGGTGACCGCGCTGGGCGTGGCATGGCGGCTGCTGGGCATAGCCACCCCGCCGCTGAACTCCACCGACGGGGTAGAAGCCATGCACGCCGCGCTTGCCAACCTGCTGGCAGGGCGTGTGCAGGGGGTGGGGGCAACCGGCTGGCTGCCCGTTCCGCCGCCATGGCAGGGGCCTTTGCCCGCCGACCCCGGCGCCGGCATACCTGTGTTCACGTGGCTGACCTCTTCTGTGCTTGTGATCTCGGGCTGGGGCGACTGGGTGGGGCGAGCTATTGCTATAGCCTTCAGCGCCATGGCAGGCCTATTGTTGTTCGCGCTGGTACGCGAGCTGGCGGGGGCACGGGCCGGGCTGTACAGCCTGCTCCTGTATTCGTTCGCGCCATTGAGCGTAATACTCGGCCAGCAGTACTCACCCGCATCTTTGGTGCTGGTGGCGCAGGCCATAGCAGTCTTGGGCATGGTGCGCTGGCATCGTAGTATCAGCGATACACGGCCTCAAGGCTCGTGGTGGGCCTTCTTGTATGCCGTCCTATCGGGCGTTGTGGCGAGCCTTATAGACCCCGGCAGCATCTTCCTGACATTACCGGTGGCTTATCTGGTCGTGCAACCCCCGTCATCCAAGCCTGCCATGAGCATCGAGCGCCGACTTAATGCGTCCCATCACACGTTCTACAACTGGCGCACTGCATGGGAACGCTCGCCCCACAAAGGTAAGTTGGTAGCTTATGCCGCTGTGATGGCGGGCACGGTGCTCCTGTGGTCGCTGTTTGCCGCACGCTCAGGGAATGCTTCAGGGGCGTTACAGGCGAACGGCGGCTTCGCGGGCCTTGCCGCACTGCTCGGCGGTAGCACCTATGTGCAGTTGATAGGCCTGACTGTAGAGAAACTGGTGGGTGTGGCCGGGCTGGTGTTGTTGCTGGCCGGGCTGTTGCACGGGGCCAGAGGCACGGCTCGACTGTTCCTCCATGCATGGTTGGCAGGTGCGCTCTTGCACGTGCTCGCGGATGCGGGACGCATCGGCAGATACGAGGATGCGCTACTGCCTCTGGTGCTGCCTGTGTGCGCGCTGGTGGGCATCGGGGCGAGTTGGGCGGGGTCGTTGCCGACGCGCATTTGGCTTGCGGTGGTGGAGCAAAGGCATGAGAGCGATAATGAGTATATGGTGTCCCCACATACCGCATGGTTGTTGGACCTGCCTGAGGCTCCCATCGAGCGCAGGATCTCAACCCGCCCGCAGGCGCGGCCGAGCCTCGGCAAAAGTATAGCGGCCCGCTCGCGCAGCACGTTTGCCGCGCTGAGGCGCACGTGGTTGCTCACGCTGGGCCACCTCAGCGTGGTCAGCGTGCTGGTTATGGTTGCGCTGTCCAATTGGCAGGCCGTCTATGTACGGCTTCAACTCGACCCGGCCGCCGCGCAACTCTATCATGCGGGCAGGGAAGTGTCCTCCATTATGCCGCAGGGTGCGCACCTGATCGTGGCCGGCCCACACGCCGCCGAGCTGTTTTACGCCTCCGGGCGCACGGGCCGGGCACTGCCAAGCGAGCAGTTCGATATTAGCACTGTGCAGGCACTGCGCCAAGAAGGCGCTGCTTACCTGCTCACCGTGGACCAAGAATGGCTGGGCCGTCACCCGGACTACATAGGCCTGCTGACAAATTACAGCGTCAAGAAGCTATCACACAATTACATCCTGTTTGACCTGAACACCCGACCGGCCTCCAACGACCGGCTGTACTTCCTCGAGACGGGCCACACCCTCGGTGGGGAGTTCAGGCGGTTCTGGGAGACGCATGGTGGGGTAAGGAAACTTGGGTACCCAATATCGGAGGAATTGCAGGAAGTCAGCCCCGATGACGGCCAGACGCGCACGGTGCAGTATTTCGAACGGGCGGTGTTGGAATACCACCCGGAATATGCCGGCACACCACATGCGGTGATGCTTGCCCCGGTGGGGCGCTGGGTGACCCGGGGCAAAGACTTTCCGCGGGTCGCACCATTCGAGAATACCCCCGACCGTGTGTATTTCCCACAGACCGGACACAGCCTCAAAGAAGAGTTCCTCAAATTCTGGCAACGCGAGGGCGGGTTGGCCCTGTTCGGCTATCCCATCTCCGAGGAGTTGCCCGAGATCAACCCTGCCGACGGCAAAGTATACACCGTGCAGTATTTCGAGCGGGCGCGCTTCGAATGGCACCCTACGGAGGCGGGCACCCCCGGACAGGTGCAACTCGGGCTAGTGGGCAAGCAGGCACTGGAGATGCGCCGAAGGTAGCAGATAGGGGCCGTCAACCATTCGGAACTCGGACCCGGGTGGGGAAATAGCTGGCAGTAACCGCGTAGCGTACAGTACAATAGATGCAATCTTTGTGTTGTGCGGGGTCTTTGTTTTGCGCGTTACTCCGGCCACTTATCGCCCGATAGATATTACCCATGCGCAGCGAGCAGGCGTTGCGGCCCCCATCCCAACGCAGGCCTCAGTCCTCGCGACGCTGATCTATGCTGACCTGTTCGACTTTCCTCTCACGCTCGACGAGATAGTCAGGTATCAGATTGGCACGACCTACAGCCGGCAAGAGATCGCGCAGTGTGTGGCCGAAGACCCCGGCGTGGCCCCCATCACGGGTCATGATGGTCGGTTTTACTACCTTCGGGGCAGGGAGCAGGTGTGCGTGCTGAGGGATGTGCGATGGCGCCGATCGCGGCGTGTGTGGCGGCGTGCCCGCAAATATATCAGATGGACTGCCCGACTGCCTTTTGTGCGCATGGTGGCGGTCACGGGGGCGTTGTCCATGAACAACCTCGGGGCGCGCCCCGATATTGACCTGCTTGTGGTGGCGCGTGCCGGGCGCGTGTGGTTGTGCAGGCGGGCGCTCATATTGCAGGTGCGGCTGGCCCGCCTGTTTGGCGACGAGCTTTGCCCCAACTATGTGCTGTCCGAAGCAAGGCTGGGTCTGGACCAGCAAGACCTGTTTACCGCACACGAATTGGCTCAAATGGTTCCCTGCTACGGCTCTTCTGTTTATCGCCGCATGATCGCCGAGAACAAATGGGCCGAGGTCTACCTGCCTATGGCTTTCGCCCAACCCACGTCAGGTCACATGGCCCAAGACGATGCGCCCTCAATCGCCAGACGCGTCTTTGAATCCACCTTGAGCAGACCGTTGTTCGATGGCTGGGAGATGTGGGAACTGCGCCGGCTTCAACAGAAGCTGCGCCCTGTCATTGGCTCGGCCACAGAGGTGGTTTGCTCTCCCGATCAGTGCAAAGGCCACACCGGCCTGCACCGCCAGTCGGTGCTCTCCCGTTACGCGGACAGGCTGCGCACATACGGCCTGTACGATACATATTCGCAGTTCTTCACGCCGCAGTGAGCGCGGAGCAATAAATGTCGGGGGTGCAGGTGGGCGGGGTGTCGTGTCCCCCACCTCTCCCCTCCCCGATTCATAGCCTTCCCATGGACAGTGGGTTATAGGGCTTGTAGGGGTCTTGTGCTTACCCCATGCCCGGCAGTGGGCACCGCAAATACATTTCCACATTCGGTGGATAACACCTACCCAGCATACCCGTGGCCTGTTATACTCTACGGGCACCTCATATGCATGTGCACCGACCTTGCTTGAATGCCGGAGGGCTTTGCATGTCTTCACGCCGCTCGATGCTGCTTCGCACGCTTATTGCCATCTTGGCGACCCTGCCCACTTTAGGGCTGGGCCTGACACCTTTCGATTCGCAGGCATCCCCCCTTCAACAGGAGCCTGCCGAGCCGGAGATCACTGCCGGAGCGGCCATCGTTGTGGAGTACCCTTCCGGGCGAATCCTGTATGCCAGAGCCGCACATGAGCGCATCGCCCCCGCCAGCCTGACCAAGGTGCTCACCGCGATCATGGCGATTGAATACGGCAATCTGGATGATGAAGTGGACATAACGGCTGAGGACATGGTGGGCGAGGCCAGCATGGGCTTGCAGGCTGGAGAGAGACAGAAATTGAGGGACCTGCTGTACGGTCTGATGTTGCCCTCAGGCAATGACGCGGCCATGGCTATTGCGCGGTCGCTTGGCCCCAGAATGACCGCAGAGCAGCTTACGCAGACCGACCCCGTAGCCCGCTTTGTGGAGATGATGAACGTGCGGGTGCGCCAGCTTGGTCTCACCAACAGCCATTTCGCCAACCCGCACGGCCTTGATGCAGAAGGACACTATTCGACAGCATACGATCTGGCAAGTCTATCGTGGTACGCGCTCCATCTGTCCACCTTCAACGAGATCGTGCGCCAGATATACTACGAGGCACCGGGGCACCCACTGCTGAACACAAATGAGATGCTCACCCGCTATGCCGGTGCGGACGGCATCAAGACCGGGTGGACGGATGGGTGCGGTCTGTGCCTGATTACGTCGGCGACGCGAGGTGAGCACAGGCTCATATCCGTGGTGCTCAAGTCAACGCGCTGGTATGACGACAGCGCGGCACTGCTGGACTACGGCTTCGCCAAACTGGCCGCCACCCCACACGATGAAACAGCCGAGACCCTCGCAATCAGCCAGCGAGGCATTGCCTTGTGGTCGTTGCAGAGTCAGAGCACCCCGTCGCTTACCGGCACGATGCCCGACGCGCAAGGGGGTGGCACAGCACCCACCCCTGAAGCGTTGGAGCCGGTGCCGATAGCCGAGGCTTCGAACCGGCAGGCGCGGGGCGAAGATGTGCTCCGGTCGTCACCCGTGATCGTTGCCGGAAGGGGGTCCTCGCAGGTGTTATGGCCTCTGGCTGTGTTAGCAGTTGCGGGTGGGGCCGTGTGTTTTGTGGCCGCCAGACGGGTGCGTACCCTGCCCTTTGTAGGTGTGCCGGCCTTTTTGCCCGGCAGGCAACGGCCACAGGCCCACCCTCAACATGCCACAGCGCTTCAGATGCTTCAGGAGGGTCTCCCGGTCGCGCCTGTGGCACGAACACTGGGCCAGCCACCCCTGATGAGACGCCGCGAGCCTAATTTGCTGCTGACCGCCGAACACCGCCGCACGGCTCACGTCGAGCGGGCCATTGCCTTTGCATATGAGGGCCGTCAGGGGGCCAGTATGTCTGAGTTTCTGCTCGCGCTGGATCTGGGCGCTGACCTGCGCGTCTGCGATCTGGCCGAGCGCTACCAGCTCACTCCGACCGCTTTTCTGGCCATGGCGCGCGCTCAATTAGCCCACGGAGATGCCGAGGAGGCCCGCCGCACGCTCCTGCACGCTGTGCTCGTCATGCCTCACGACCGCCTGCTTCGTCTCGCATTAAGCCAGCTACGAGCCGACTTAGACAATGCGCCCGTTCCACCTATGTGATGGAGGAAGGGGTGGTATACACCCCCACACCCTCGGCAGGGGTACTCCCCGCACCCTGTCAACTCCGATTGTTGGTTGAACCCGGCACCCTATCCACTTTGGCCCGCTCGTGCGTAAAAATGGTATAATTGAGTATGCCAGAGGCTGTTATCTTTTGTCTTCAGCCCGGAGGTGGGGTGGATTTGCCGTGTTGCTGAGGTTAGTTGGATCGAGGGATTAGCGTGAGTGTACAATTGATCGTTGAACCTGTTGCCAGACTGATTGATGAGCTGAACAAACTCCCCGGCATAGGCCCTAAGAGTGCAGCCCGGCTGGCCTTTTATCTGCTGAAAAGCCCCAGAGAGCAGGTGCAAGCGCTGGCCGAGTCCATCCTCGACATGAAGGAGCGTATCGTCTTCTGCTCGATCTGTTTCAACATCACCGAAGAAGACCCCTGCACCGTATGTCAGGACCCGACGCGTGACCGCACCAAAATCTGCGTGGTCGAAGAGCCATTGGACGTGCTGGCTATCGAGCGCACCAACGATTATAAGGGCCTTTATCATGTGCTGCACGGTGCGCTCAACTACATGGAGGGCATCACCCCGCAACAGCTTAGGATCGAAGAGTTGCTCAAGCGCGCCGCAGACGAGCAGGTGGAGGAAGTGATCCTAGCGACCAACGCTACCACTGAGGGGGATGCCACCGCCATGTTCATCAACCGGCAGCTTGCCAAGTTGGGCGTGCGCACCACCCGCATTGCACGGGGCCTGCCGATGGGCGGCGACCTCGAATACGCCGACGAAGTGACCCTGAGCCGGGCGCTCGAGGGGCGCAGGGAGATGTAACACTAACTAAGCCCCCCCGCGTGGATGGGCCGGAGAGCGTACCAAATGGGCCAAGCCGAGAAAGTCAGGCCCGATGTTCGTGGGTTGGGCTGGTTCCTCGCCATCGCATTCGGTTGGACGTGGGCACTCGATATCGCGTTGTGGCTGAGCGGTCAGGGCCTGCAGGGGCAGTGGTCCCTGCCTGTTGTTGCACTCTCCATGTTTGGCCCGGCCGTTGCTGCTTTCGCGGTAACGCGTTGGCTCAGCCCTATACCACATATAGTGGCTGCCACGGGCCTGCGCCTCGGCGCACACGGCACACGATGGGGCTGGTACTACCTGTTCGCGCTGTTGGCGATGCCCTTGCTCTTCGTGGGCGCACTGTTCTTGGGGGCCGCGCTTGGTGTGTATCAGATGGACCTGACTGGCTACTCAGCCTTTCGTGAACTGATCGAGAACACACCACAGGGCAGGCTGGTGCTTCAACAACAGATATCACTCGCCGCGCTGGTGTGGCTGCAGATAGCCAGCGTGCCAGTGATCGGGTTGATCAATCTGCCATTCACTTTTGGCGAAGAGTATGGATGGCGGGGCTATCTGCTGCCCGCACTGCTTCCCCTAGGCCAGTGGCCTGCCTTGATATTGCACGGGCTGATCTGGGGCCTGTGGCACACACCCGTGATACTCATGGGCTTCAACTATCCACAGCACCCCATAGCCGGCGTGTTTGCCATGATGGTGTTCACCACTCTGACGGGCATCATCTTCGGCTGGACGCGGCTGGCTACCGGCAGCGTCTGGCCCGCCACCATCATGCACGCCAACCTGAACGCATCGGGTGGGGTAGCCATCCTGCTGATGAAGGCAGGAGCCACGGTGGACACTTTGCAAGCCACCCTGCTGGGCTGGAGCGGCTGGATACTGCTTGCGGCGGTAATCGGCCTGCTCACAGCGACAAGGCGTTTGCCTGTGCACAACCTACCCGATCATTCGGTCATTCCAGAGCAGTCAGCAACCCCCATGTGAGCAAACCTGCACTGCAAGGGCCGCGACCAACGTTGTACAGCAACCGCATAGCGACTACATACCGCATAGCGACTACATACCTCCCTTCTCCCCTTGTGGGGTCAGGGTTGAGGGGACAACTGGAGAGGGAGCAAAAGCTCACAAACCGCGTCGCCGGGCGGCGAGCGCGCTCATGCCCAGTATGATGCCTGCGAGCGCAAGCATTACCTTGAGCACGTTGCGAGCTGCCGCATCGTCGGCGGGCGGCTCTGGAGGCACCGTGCGCAGGAACTCGTCTTCGGTCATCGGCGCGGACAAGGATATGGCCGGGGTCTCAACAGGCTCGTTTGCAGTGATGCCAGCCCAAGGGCCGGCCAAGGGGGTTGATCCAGAAGTCGCTTCGGACGGCAATTGGGGCTGTGCGCTTTGTGCGGTCTCAGTCTCCGTTTGTGCATCGCCCGACGTCCTTTGCCCGGAGGTGGGGGCGCCACTGTCACCGCCTGTGGGGGCGGACTGTTTATCAGGCACAGGGGTTGCGTCAAAATTCCTCACCACGGGTGGTCCGCCGGTACGCTCGAAGTCTGAGGAGAGCGGTGCGGCCTGATGACCTGCCAAACTGCCGCTTATATCGCCCACCAGCATCAACAGCAACAGGACAAACGCCACCACCGATCCGGTGGCCAGCGTTGGGTACAGCCGCCCTGAGAGCAGTTGCTTGAGGAATGATGGCTGGCGCTCTGGTGCTACCATCTGGGGCGTCAGGGTAAAGCTCCGCGGTGGGGCTACAGCAGGCAGGCCGGCAAGCAACTGCTTTGTGGCGAGCAGTTGGTGGTACTCAGCGCGGCACACGTCACATCCATCGAGATGCGAATCCACCCTGCGCATCTCACGAACATCGAGGGCATGGTCTATGTAAGCGGACAGCAGTTCGGTCACATGCCCGCCGTGGTCTCGGTGGTTTCTTATGCTGTTTTGTGCGCGTCTGCTCATGGGTTCATTCTCATCTCAGCGGTGCAATCAGCCGGTACGAGCGGCCGGCACGGGACGTCTACTCAATAGAACGCTCGCCCGGCACAGATAGTTCCCCGGTGGAGGGCACGAAGCCGTGCCGGCGCAGGAAGTCGCGCATTCTGGTGCGCGCCCGGTTGATGCGGGATTTCATGGTGCCCAGATTAGCGCCGGTTATGGCCGCCGCTTCTTCATAGCTCAGGCCCTGCACGTCCACCAGAATAAGCGCGATGCGCTGATCTTCGGGCAGGTCGTCCAGCCCGCGCTGGATGGCCTCGACCACTTCTGTTTTCAACACGCGGGCCTCCGGGTCCACGAAGGGGTTCGTATCGGCCACCGCCAACGGCTCGAAGGCGTCTTCGTCGGCGTTCACCGTCTGGGGGTGCAGTGACTGCACGGGCCGCCGCTTGCGGCTGCGCAGGATGTCGAGGCAGGCGTTGGTGGCAATCTTGAACAGCCATGTGTGGAAGTGGTGGCCCTTGAAGCGGCCTATGGCCTTATAGGCCGACAGGAAGGTTTCCTGCGTGGCATCGGCGGCTACATCGGCGTCGGACAGCATCCGGTAGCACAGGTTATAGACCCGTGTTTGATAGCGGAGCACCAGCCAGTTGAAGGCCGCCAAATCACCTTGCCGGGCGGCCTGTAGCTGACGGGCCTCCTCTTCCCCATCCAAATGGTCACTCGTTTCCGGCATACAAGAAGTATATCAGGAATCACAGCTGAGGTGACCGTGGATTCCACCGACGGCCAAGGGTCCGACCCTTGATACCAAATCTCTGTGAAAGAGTGGCAAAAACAATGGGTACAGGGGTGTCCCCCAGTGCTACTTCATGGCACTTTATGGCACTTTGTGTGCGACAGCAGGCGGATGGTGCTTAGGGAGAGCAGAGCACAGCCCTCTCCGGCTCTCCTCTTTCCCCCAGATATGGGGCTTGAAGAAGGCACTATGACGGTGACGGGCGGCATCAGACCTGATCGGGGGTCGGGCGTCCTTTCATCCACCTCCACTGCCACCACGCGAACAGGGCCACACCCAGCAAGGGTACGAGGCCGATCAGCCAAGCCACCCACGCGGGCATGGCATTAGGCCCGGCCACAGTTACCGGCACCGAACCGGCCCCTTCGCCTTGTGGCCCGGACGCTGTGATCTGTATGACCCAAGCGCCCACCACAGGGGGCACAGGCTCGGTCACAAAGGCGGCGGGGTTGTCGGGGTCGGGGCGCACCTCGGCCCGAATGGGGGTGGCATTAGTGCCGAGGCCCGGCACAAGCTCCACCCCGATATTCAGGTCACTAGGCAGGGATTCGCCGGGGGTGAACAGCGGGATTATGCGGATGGGCAGGGGCTGCCCCACCACGGGATCGGCATACAGCTCTACCTCCAACGTGTATGGCCCTGCCTGCACCTCCCAAGTCTGCCGGGGTTGTTCGCCGTGGCCCAGCGCGGTGGAGGGCGTAAAGGCCAGAGCAAGACACATAAGGGTCATAAGCAGTATTGACAGCGATTTGAGGATAAGCATCACACACCTCTCTCATCCGGTCGGA
Organism: Chloroflexia bacterium; assembly: GCA_034437815.1. Lineage (GTDB taxonomy): Bacteria > Chloroflexota > Chloroflexia > QHBQ01 > JADMIH01 > JADMIH01. The sequence goes on from DAOTTC010000015.1 coordinate 25,486, forward strand.
CGGCGTCCACATCACATATAGGGCCAATTGCGCGAATGGGCAGGGCCGGAGAGGATCTAGCCCTTCCGAACCTGCCTGCCATACTGGGGGTGCAGGGGCACTCCTCTGCCAGAAGAATGGCTAACAAGCGGCATTGGGCACCACTATTACTTATCATACGCTCTGAGGAAACTGCCCCAACCAAAGCCGATGAGGGCCGAGAGCGCACTCACGACCAGCGTTATAGGCACTGCCTGCCACAGGGCACCCAGAGGTGGGATACCACCGACGATTATCGAGGCGGGCAGTTGCATCTGTCTCGCACCGGTTATGGCGGTGCGCACCGCGATAGGAGCGACCAGCAATAACGGCACGGCGGCTGCCATGCCGGCCACGGCGGGAAGCAGAGTGCGGGGCTTGTCCGGCCGGCGGGCGGCTATGGCCGCGAGGTCTATAACCACCATGGGCAGGAGCAGCAGTGCGGTATACATGAGGTCCACCCAGTTGATGCCCGGTCGCCAACCCACCACACGCAACTGGGAGGGGTCCCCGTTGATGAGCCACCAGACGGCCCATGGCACCACCACACCGAACACGAACTGGCGCAGGAAGAACAGGGCGAACACCAAGCTGGCTGCCCCTGCCCGCCGGGTGGCAACTATGGCGGCCACGCCCGCGGCGGGCAAGAACATGCCGAGCAACACCGGATAGGTCAGGAACTCCAGCGGCCCGATGATGGTCGTGGGGAACTGGTTGGTGGAGGGCATGGCGGCCACCATCAGGTGAGCTACCAGCATGGAGATGGTGAAGAGCACGGCCCATTCAGTGCCCGTGAACCCCATGAATCTGACGCGCCACCGGCCCCGCCGTCGCGCCCGCGCGGCCTCCGACGCAAATATGTGGACGGTGCCCAGACCAGCGATGAACCCACCGATCATGCCCATCATGTGGAAGGGCGTCCACAGGGCCACGTCAATGCCATACAGCTCATGCCAATAGTTGTCAAGAGGGGCGGCCAGCAACAGGGTGAGCAGGCCGAAGCCGGCCACCACAAAGCCCACGGGGGCGTGGAACAGGCCCAGAAATGGTGTGGTGGTATGAGAGGTTACTGCTGGCGAGCCTTGCCGGTAGCGCCAAGTCTCGGCCAGCACCATACCAAGGCACACCAGCCCCGCCACGGCGATGCCTGTATAGAGGAGGAGGTGAGGAGGTGTGAAGAACGTATCGCGCCCCACTACAATGTGCCAGCGTATATCCCACGCCAGCCCGAACCCCGCCACGAACAGCATGAATGCGATGGCCGCGCCCGCCATTACGCGGAGGCGGCTCTCCCGCTCGTCGGCCACCGAGGCATCGGTGGCGCTTAAGCGCACTTCGTGCCCGGTGGCGATCGTGCTCAGGGACCCTCTGACGACTCCCATTTCCTATGCCTCCTGCATGTGGTTCCGCCACCAACCGGAACTGGTCGGCACCCTGCCCTATAGGGTAAGAGTAATGGCCGGGGACCCACGCTCCCGAAAACCGGCACCATTGGCTATCCTGATGTTATATTACCGTAAAATGCGCCCAATACCAATTCTCCATAGGAGGGCTATAAATTATGGGGAGTGGACAAGTGGGGGACTGGGGGCCTGGGGGACACCCCCACAACCCCCGGCAGGGGCGCTCCCCTGCACCCCCATTGTGGGGAGTGGACAAGTGGGGGCGCCCATGCCCAGCGCAGGGGCAGGGAGAAGGTCCACCCTGCATCCTCATTTGTGGGGAGTGGACAAGTGGGGAACACCCATCAGGGGAGTGCCCCTGCACCCCCAAGAGCTGGGGGCTTGGCCCTTCTGCCCTCTTATGGCTCGGCGTCAGGTCGGTAGTAAATGGTATAGATGGCTCCTGCCTTGTCGTCGGTGAGCAGTAGCGAGCCGTCCGGCCCCACCATAGGGTCAACCGGTCTGCCCCACGACTGGCCCCCCACCAGCCAGCCCGTGGCGAAGTCCTCGGCCAGCAGGTCGCCCGCTGATGTATCGGGTTGGTTGTCTACAAACCTGATGCGCATCACCTTGTAGCCCACCGGCACCGTACGATTCCAACTACCGTGCAAGGCCACGAACATATCGCCCCTGAACTCTGCTGGGAAGAGGTCTCCGAAGTAGAAGGCCAGCCCCAGAGGGGCCATGTGCGCCTGAAGCTTGACGGCGGGCAGTTCGGTGCGGTCGCAGTAACCGGGGGGCGGGTCCATCTCCCTATCAGGCACGCGGTCGCCATAGCAATAGGGCCAGCCGTAATCTGCATCCTCTTTTATCTTATAGATGGTTTCGGGAGGCAGGTCGTCGCCCAGATTGTCGCGCCCGTTGTTGGTGGCCCACAACTCGCCGGTGATGGGGTGGAAGACAATGCCTACGGCGTTGCGCAAGCCTTTGGCATACACCTTCTCAAACTTGCCGTCGGCTGTGTAGCGCGAGATGGCCGCCCGTTTGGGGTCTTCTTCCACGCATACGTTGCAGGACGAACCGGCAGACACGTACAACTTGCCGTCCGGCCCGAAAGCTATGGTGCGCGTGGAATGGCCGCCGCCCGAAGGCAAGTCGTCTGAGAGCACCTCCCGCCTGTCCGCTGCGCCATCCTTATCGGTGTCTTCGAGGGCCACTATCTGGGTTTCGGTAGCCACATACACCAGATTGTCTCTGAAGGCTATGCCATGCACACCGGGCAGGCCGTCGGCGAAGGTCTTCACCTCGTCGGCCACGCCGTCTTTATCCGCGTCGGGCAGGGTCACCACTCTACCCTCTCTTCGCAGGGTGGCATATACCACGCCGTCCGGGGAAAGCCCCAGCCAGCGCACCGACGGCAGGCCGGCCGCGTACACTTTGATGTAGAAGCCCGGCGGCAGGTTTATGGTGCGCACCTGTTCGAATACGCCCACGCGGGTGGCGTTGGTGGTTTCCACCGGCACAGGCCTGAGGGTCAGGGCAGTTTTCTGGGTGGAAGCCTGCGTGGGTGTAGGTGTAGATGAGGGGACCTGCGGAGTGAGCACGTTGATGGGTGCCTGTGCGGTGTGAGTAGGCGTGGTCATGGCGCCCTGCGAGGTGGGAGTATGAGCAGACTGTGGCGTGGAAGGCATAGATGTGGGTTGGGGCTGCATAGTGGCCGGGGTGGATGTGGGTTGCGCCTGTTGTGTGAACTGGTCGCACCCGCCTGTGGCGAGCGCCACCGAAAGGGCAAGCAAGACCACGAACCGTAAGCTGTTTATGTGTTTCACCTGTTGGTCTCCTGAGCGTCTTATGGTCTAGAACCGGGAGATGGGACCGACCCCATCCGGGGATGTGCAAGTTCCGTTCCGATGGCGACCAGAGTTCGATGGGAGGGCGGTCGCCGCCGCTTGACCGTCGTGTATTGTAGGGAGTAAAATGCCAGCCGGAGGCAAGTGTGGGGCATGGTGAAATTAATTATACAGATACCGTGCTATAACGAAGAGAAGACCCTGCCCTTGGTGCTGCGGGACATACCGAAGCGCATCCCCGGCGTGGACGTGATCGAAACTCTTGTCGTTGACGATGGGTCCACCGACCGGACGGTGGAGGTCGCCAAGCAGTTGGGGGCCAACCACATTGTGCGGCACAACGGCAACAAGGGGCTGGCAGCGGCCTTCCAGACCGGGTTGGACGCCTGCCTGCGCCTTGGCGCGGACATCATAGTCAATACGGACGGGGACAACCAGTATCCCGGGCAGATGATACCCGAATTGGTCGCGCCTATCTTGAGGGGCGAGGCCGACATGGTGATAGGCGACCGTCAGGTCACCCGCATAGAGCATTTTTCCCCGCTGAAGAAGTTGTTGCAGGTGCTGGGTAGTTGGGTGGTGCGTCAGGCCTCAGGCACACCGGTGCCCGATGCACCCAGTGGGTTCCGCGCCCTGTCGAGAGAGGCGGCGCTCCGCCTAAACGTCATCACCAAATATACATACACGCTGGAGACCATAGTGCAGGCCGGCAAGAAGAACATCAAGGTGGTCAGCATACCCATCCAGACCAATAAGGTAACGCGCCCATCACGGTTGATCAGGGGGATATTCGATTACATCAAGAAGTCCACGGCCACCATCGTGCGCATATACGCCCTGTACGAGCCGCTCAAGGTGTTCTTCTATATCGGCGGCGTGCTCATGCTCATAGGGGTATTCGGCTGGGTGCGCTTGCTGTACTTCTGGGCGTTCGAAGAGAACATGGTGTGGATTGATACCTTCACGGGGCACATGCCAACGGTGATATTCTCGGTGCTGGCGTTGGTCGTTGGCCTGCAAATATGGTTGATCGGGCTGGTGGCCGACCTGATCGCATCCAGCAGGCGCCTGATAGAGGACACCCTCTACCGGGTGAAGAGGATGGAGCTTGAGTTGAACGACCTGCGGGAGAGGGGGCAGATAAGGGTGGAGCGACTCGATGGCGGCCCGCCCGCCGAACCGGCATCCACGGTGCCCGAAAAGCCCAAACGCAAAGCGTAAGCGTGGTGCAGGTGCAAGTGCAGGCGTGATACGACACCAAGCCCAGCGGTAAAATGGTGGGTGTGGCGTGATATCCCTGTGCGAGGGCATGCGTGTCCCTCAATGCTAGTTTCTCTTTTCATGGTTTTATGGTTTCCCAGAGGGATATAGTGGCGGTTGCCACCGACGATTTATGGTAGAGGGGTTCGTGAAACAGAGGCGCGAACAGGCCGGCGGGTCCGCAGGCGACGGGCGAGTGCGCGTGGCCGTGATCGGGGCTGGAGCCATGGGGCGCAACCACCTGCGCGTGCTCAACGACCTCGAGACGTGTGTGACGGTGGGCGTGGCCGAAGTGGACGAGGCCGCCGCCCGGTTGGCCGCCCGCCGCTTCGGCATCCCTGCTTTCACCGACTACCGGCAGTTGCTGGACCGCCAACGGCCCGACGCCGTTGTGGTAGCCGTGCCCACCGCCCTGCACCACGACGTGGCCCTTGAAGCCATCTCGCGGGGTGTACACGTGCTGGTTGAAAAGCCTATCGCTTCCACTGTGGAAGAGGGGCACGACATGATCGAGGCGGCACGCACAGCGGGGGTGGTGTTCACCGTTGGTCACGTCGAGCGTTACAACCCGGCCATCGTGGAACTGGCCCGGCGACTCCGGCAGGCCGAACTGGGGCGTGTGTTCCAGATGCACGCCCGAAGGCTCGGCCCCTTCCCGCCTCGCGTGCGCGACGTGGGCGTGGTGATAGACCTTGCCACTCATGATATTGATATCATGCGCCTGCTCACTGGCTCGGAAGTGGTGCGCGTGCACGCCGAGACCGCCCGCCGCATCCACACTGAGCACGAAGACCTGCTGTCGGGCCTGTTGCGCTTCGCCGACGGCTCAATAGGCGTGCTGGATATCAACTGGCTTACTCCCACCAAGGTGCGCGAACTGATGGTCACCGGCGAGAAGGGCATGTTCCTCGTCAACTATCTGACGCAGGACCTGTATTTCTATGAGAACAACTACGCAAAGACCGACTGGGACGCCCTGTCCACCATCGAAGGTGTGAGCGAAGGGGACATGATACGCCCGCATATCGAGAAAGCCGAGCCACTCAAGGTAGAGTTGGACAACTTCGTGCGAGCCATACTGGGCGAGCCGGTGACGCTGGTGTCCGGTGAGGATGGTCTGGCCGCTCTGTACATCGCGCACATGTTGGTGCGGGCCGGTTTAGAAGGCAGGGTGCTGGAAGTAGATGCATTGGGTCGAGGGCGCTATGAGCGATGAAACCGCTGTGCGAGGCACAAGCTCCGCATCCACGTATCGTGTGGCGGTGGTAGGTCTGGGCAAGATAGGCTTGCCGCTGGCCGCGCAGTTCGCGCATGCCGGTGCCGTGGTCACGGGTTGCGACATCTCCGAGGAAGTAGTGCACTCGGTCAACGCGGGGCGCTCGCACATAGCAGGCGAACCGGGGCTAGAGGAGCGCGTGGCCCATGCCGTGGCCGAGGGCAGGCTGTCGGCCACTACCGACACGGCGCGGGCCGTGCGCCACAGCGATGTGGTGGTGGTGATAGTGCCCCTCGTGGTGGACGAGCACCACAACATTGACTACCGCAGTATAGATGCGGCCACCTCGGCCATCGCGGCGGGTCTGCAACCGGGCACGCTGGTGGTATATGAAACTACTCTGCCCGTGGGCACCACCCGCACCCGCTTTGGCCCGGCACTGGAGAGCGGGTCGGGCCTGAAGGTGGGTCGGGACTTGTGGCTGGCCTTCAGCCCTGAGCGCGTGTACAGCGGGCGTATCTTCCGCGACCTCAAGCAGTACCCCAAGGTGGTGGGTGGCGTTACCCCTGAGTCCACCGAGAGGGCCACAGCCTTCTACCGGGCCGTGCTGGAAGGGGCCGAGGTCCTGCCCGTGCGCGATGCCGACACCGCCGAGTTGGTCAAGCTGATGGAAGCCACCTATCGCGACGTGAACATCGCCCTTGCCAACTTGTTCGCACGCCTCGCCGCGGAACGCGGCCTGCCTGTGGACGAGGCCATACGGGCCGCCAACACCCAACCCTACTCGCACATCCATCGTCCGGGCATAGCGGTGGGTGGGCACTGCATCCCCGTTTACCCATATTTCCTGATAAACCACTCAGATGCAGAAGAGGTGAGCCTGCTCATCGAGGCGCGGCGCATCAACGACAGCATGGCCGAGTGGGCGCTCGACCGGCTGGCAGACGCGCTGGGCGGTCTGGGGGGTAAACGCGTGCTGGTGCTGGGCCTGTCCTATCGCGAGAACGTCAGAGAGGCCGCCTTCTCGGGCGGGCCGAGGTTGATCGCCCTGCTCAGGCACAGGGGAGCAGTGCCGCTCATCAACGACCCCCTCTACTCGACTGGAGAGCTGGCTCGCCATGGGGCCGAACCTGTTGCGCTGCAACCCACCCCACGCTGTGACGCGGTCATCTTGCAGGCTTACCACGACGCATATCGGACGTTGGACTGGTCACAATTGGCCGGGGCGGGGTGCAAGGTGGTGCTGGACGGGCGCAACGCGCTGGACCGGCGGGCCGTCGAAGGCGCGGGCATGCTCTATCTGGGCATTGGCCGCTGATACTGATGCGAGGTGAGCAGGTGAGGTCCGACTTGCGTGGTCTAAGGCGCAAATCACTGCTCATCCTGTTACCGTGGCCCGCGTCACCATTCATGAAAACCGACATCGACCTGCTGGGCAAGCACTTCCCGGTGGAGGTGCTGACCTACGAGGGCAGGCGGCTGCACATGGCTCTGCGCGTGCTGGCCCGCATATTAGCCGGCAGGGTGGGGGCTGTGGTGTTGTGGTTCGCGGTGCCAAGCTTCGGCTTCGGCGTGTCGGTCATCGCAAAGGCACTGCGCTGCCCTATCGCCCTGATCACAGGCGGTTACGACGTAGCCTGCATGCCAGAGATAGGCTTCGGTTCGATGATACGCCCAAAGCTCCGCAGGCTCGTGGTGGCTATGCTGAATATGGCCGATGTAGTGCTTACCTTCTCGGACTACTCGCAAACCGAGGTGCTTCGCTATGCGCGCCCGCGCAGGATGCTCACCGTATACCCCGGGGTGGACGTGAACAGGTTCCGGCCTGCTGAAGGCGTGTCATGGGAGCAACGGGAGTGCATGGTGATCACCGCCAGCTCGGTCGGCCACGCCTTTATCAGGCAGAAGGGGTTGGACACCTTCGTGCGTGCCGCCGCTTACGTGCCTGAAGCTCGCTTTGTGCTAATAGGCAAGTTCGTGGACGATGCCATTGACATGCTGAGGGCCGAGGCCCCTGCCAACGTGGAGTTCACCGGGCGCTTCCTTGCGGACGAAGAGTATGTGCGATATCTGCAAAGCGCCAGAGTGTACGTGCAGGCCTCGGCACACGAGGGTTTCGGCCTGTCGCTGGCCGAGGCCATGGCGGCGGGTTGCGTGCCGGTTGCGGCCAACGTCACGGCCATGCCCGAAGTGGTAGGCGAGGCGGGGTTTTACGCACCGGTGGGCAACGCGCAGGCTTTTGCGGAAGCTGTGCGCATGGCGTTGCGGGACGACGGGCGGCTGTCCTTGGCCGCCCACGAGCGCATCGTGCGCCATTTCACCCTCGACCGGCGCGAGCGCGCACTGGTGGCCGAGATGCGCAGGCTGTTGACCCATGAGCACAACGGGGCACCCGGCATCAGCGAGGTGCGCACGCACGAAGGGTCGCTGTAGCGCATGAGCCGCCACCTGTTTGCCCAACTCTCCCGCGAGTCGTTTATTTACGGGCTGAGCGCCGCCGCATCCCGGCTGGTGGGTCTGGTGCTGGTGCCGGTGTATACCCGTGCGCTGACTCAGGCCGACTTCGGGGTTCTGGAATTGCTCACCACCGGCATGGGCATCCTGAGCTCGTTGCTCATCTTGGGACTGGACAACGCCACCGCCCTGAGGTTCTACGCCACCGAGGATGCGCGGCAGCGGAAGATGATCGCCTCTGCCTTCCTGTACTTCGAGGCGGCCCTGACTTCGGCGGTGTGCGCCGTGCTCTTTGTGTTGGCCCCGCACATCGCCGCTTGGCTCTTCGCCGATGAGGCTTACTCCGTATACGTGCGGCTTGCGGCGGCTGTGGTGCCTTTCTCAACACTGGTAACCTTGTTCCTTGACGTATCCCGCCTCGTGCGCCGGCCGTGGCGCTATCTGACCATCTCCGTGGGCAACCTCGTGCTGACCGCGGCGCTCATCGTCGTTGCCGTAGCTCTGGGCCTTGGTCTGGAAGGCGTGCTGGCGGCCACCCTTGCGGGCAACATGGCGTTCGTTGCGGTAGGCTGGCTGCTCACCCGTGAATACTATGCGGGGACGTTCTCCTTCGGGGTGCTGAGCGATATGCTGGCACTGGGGTTACCTGTAGTGCCCGCCACGGTAGCCTACTGGGTCATCAGCTTCTCCAACCGGTGGTTTCTGTATCATATGCAGTCGCCTGATCAGGTGGCCCTGCTGGCTCTGGCCACGAGGCTGGCCGCGCCTGTGGTGCTGGTAGTGACCGCATTTCAGATAGCGTGGGTGCCGTTTTCGCTGTCCATCGCGCGCCAGAGCGCCGCAGGGCATGTGTACGCACGCACGCTGTCGTACTTTCTGGCGGCCACGCTCGGTGTGCTCCTGTTGCTGGTGGTGCTGCGCGAGCCGCTGATCCTGCTTTTTTCCACGCCCGCCTACCTGCCAGCGGGGCAGGTGTTGGCCATTGTGGGGTCGAGTATTATCGCCTATGGGGCTTATTACATCGTGGCTACAGGTGTGAATCTGGCGGGGCAGACCGCGCACATAGGCTGGACCACTGTGGTAGCCGCCATTGTGAGCATCACCCTGAACTTGTTGTTGATACCGGTGCTGGGTTTTGCGGGTGCGGCCACCGCCGGGCTGGCCGCCAACCTGACGGCTGTGGCGTTGCTGTACACGGTGGCCCAACGCGTCTACCCTTTGCCCTACAACCTGCCGCAAGTGAGCCTGCTTGCGGCTGCCGGCGCGGCCTGCATGGGCCTCGCTACGCTGGTGCATACCGGCGACCTGATCGTAGACCTGCTGTTGCGGGTGTGCGTGCTGGCCGGATTTGCGCTGGCGCTGGCGTCCCTCGGGGTGGTCCGGTCGGCACATTTGCGGGAGGCCGCGCGGTTGATGAGAGGCGTGCTCGGTCGCACCGGCACAAGACCATGACCATGATACATGCTACGTGAACGTACAGCGCAAAGCACATGAGAAAGCGCATCTGCATCATATCCTTTTCGCCTGTATACCGGGACGCACGCGTACTGAGGCAGATCGAGTACCTGTCGCCTCATTACGACCTGACCGTCATAGGATATGGGCCGCCCCACCCTGAATGGGCGCACCTCGATTGGAAGAGCGTGCAGGTGCACTCCAGCCCACTAACCCGACTGACCGGCGGGGCACTGCTTGTGATGGGGCGGGCACTGCCTGCGCTGTACGATGTGTGGTACTGGCAGAAGCCCCACCACAGACAGGCGCTCAGGTACGCTCTCGAAAGCGGGGCGCACGCCTATCACGCCAACGACTGGAACGCCCTGCCGGTGGGCGCGCACGCGGCCCTGCACCACCAAGCCCGGCTCATACTGGACGCCCATGAATACGCCCCGCTCGAGTTCGAGGATCGGTGGCATTGGCGACTGCTGTACAGGCCATTGGTTACATACGTGCTGCGTCGGTACACTCGGCACCTGAGTGCAGCCACTACGGTAGCGCCCGCCATAGCGGCTCGCTACAAATTAGAATTCGGATTCGAACCGGTCACCGTGCTGAACGCACCCCGGTTGGTGCCTCTGCCCCCGCGCCGCCCCCGGCCGGACCCCGATCGCATACACCTCGTGTATCATGGAGGGGTCAGCCCGGACCGCAGGATAGAGACCATGCTGGAGGCGGTGGCTCTGGCCGATAACCGATTCAGCCTGCACCTCATACTGGTTGACCCCGCTTCGCCTTATGTGCGGAGATTGGAGGCGCTGGCCCGCAGGTTGGCTCCGGAGCGCATCGCCTTTCATGAGCCGGTGCCGCCCGCCGATATAGTGCGGCGCATAGCCGCTTACGACATGGGCTTCTACCTGCTCAGGCCTTCCAGTTTCAACAACCGAGTAGCCCTGCCCAACAAGTTCTTCGATTTCGTGGCGGCGGGGTTGGCCGTGTGCGTGGGACCCGGCACAGGCATGGCCCAGTTGGTGGAGGAGTACGGCTTCGGTGTGGTAACCCCAAGCTTCGATCCTCAGGACGTGGCCGCCGCCCTCAATAGAGTGACGCCCCCAGACCTGCTTCGGATGCAGCAGGCGGCCCACCAAGCCGCCCGCCACATCAATGCGGACGTGGAGATGGCGAAATTGGTGCACCTGTACCAGCAGCTCTTGTCCACGCCCACAGCAGGGGCTTAATGCCAGCCATCGAGGTTATCCGGCGGAACACTGGCCAACCCTATCGTAGGGGTTAGGCCTTGTGCCTGCCCCACAATACACGTAATGCAGAGCCAAGCGAAAGCCTCGCGAGCATCACCGGGGTTGCGCGGGGGCCGTGCATGCCGAGCCTACGCGGGCTGAGCGGTATCTCGTCCGGGCTGTGCTTCGGGCTGAGTGTACGTGCCGGCAGCCTGTTCGAGCCGAGCCTGCTCTTCAGGGCGTTCGGCAGGAGTGGCTTCGGCGGCCACGCGCACCGCAGGCTCCCTCTGCTCTTCCGGCTGTTCAAGCTGTTCACGCACGACCTGCCGGGCCTGCTCGACTTTCTCCTGCACCTGCTGCTCGAGCTGCTCTTGAAGCTGCGGGTGGGTGCTGATGTACAGGCCTGCGGCTATGCCTGCCGCGGCCATCAGCAGGCCGGGGACCAGTACGAGGCGGCGGGGCAGGCGCAGGCCCAGAGCGTGGTCGAGCGACAGCCTGCCCGGCCCGGCCAGAGCCACGGCGAGAGCGGCGGCTGTGTTGGTGATGGGCAGTTCGGCCCCGCCGCTGGTCACCCAGATCGGCTTGCCCCAGTGCACCTTGGCGGTTGCCATGCCCATAGAGCTGATGATGCCAAGCGGACCGAGCGGGTTGAGCAGGCCCAGCAGGGTGAGCAGGCCACCGCCGAACTCTGTCAGGCCGGCGAGGAAGGCCCACGGGCGACCGGGGCGCAGGCCCATGGATTCCATCCAGCCCGATGTGCCTTCAAGGCCATGCCCGCCAAACCAGCCGAACAACTTCTGCGCACCGTGCCCGGCCAGCAATCCGCCAAGGGTCAGGCGCAGTATCAGCAGTCCAAAGTCTTTCATAGTGCTTGTTCTCCTTTGATGAACTTCCCGGCTCTATGCGTGCCGGGTGTTGCGACCTTCCTGAAACACATCGTTGCAAACCGCATGCCAGACGGTGAGGGGGTGCAAGGGCGCTCCTTGGCCGTGGGTTATCCTCTGGGTGGGGGGCGTCCCTCTCATCATCGTCGCGTTCGGATATAGGGGTCTGATGATTGGATTGTGATATACTGACTGGCGATGCGGTAACTATAACGACTACCGCAACGCTACGCCCTTGTCTGGGCCCAAGCCCTTGATCCCATTTCTTCCCTTGAGGAGTGGAAAGCATACACATGGCACTCATAGACCTGTACCGCACCTTGGACGCCGAGCGCCGTAAAGTCATAGTGGGCCAGCGCTGGCCTTTCGACCTGCTGTTGATCGCGCTGTTGACCGATGGGCACGTGCTCGTGGAGGGCGTGCCGGGCGTAGCCAAGACGCTCATGGCCCGCACACTGGCCGCACTCCTGCGGGCCGACTTCAAGCGCGTGCAGTTCACCCCCGACCTGATGCCGTCGGACGTGATAGGCACCAATGTATTCGACCTGCCCACCGGCACTTTCAAGCTGAAGAAGGGGCCGGTGTTCACCAACATATTGCTGGGCGACGAGATCAACCGCGCGCCCGCCAAAACCCAGTCGGCCCTGTTGGAGGCCATGGAAGAGCGGCAGGTGACCATTGACGGGGTAGGCCATCGCCTGCCCGCGCTGTTCATGGTGGTGGCTACCCAGAACCCCATCGAGTACGAGGGCACCTACCCACTGCCCGAGGCCCAACTGGACAGGTTCCTGTTCAAGGTGAACGTGGACTACCCGTCGTACGAAGAGAGTGTGCAGGTGCTCAGGAACTATCAGGCGGGGTTCGACGCCCGGCGGCTGGATGCGGCGGGCATACAGCCCGTGGCCGATGAGCAGGCTATTCTGGCGGCGCGGCAGGAGATAGCCGCCGTGAAGGTGGCCGAGCAGGTGATGGATTATATACAGCGCATCGTGGAGGAAAGCAGGCGCTCGCCTGATCTGGTGCTGGGCGGGTCGCCCCGCGCCGCCATCGCCCTGCTGCAAAGCGGCAAGACGCTGGCGGCCTTGCAGGGGCGGGACTATGTGGTGCCCGACGACATCAAAGTGCTGGTGCCGCCGGTAATGCGGCACCGCATCATCCTCAGGCCCGAAGCTGAGATAGAGGGGTTGAACGCCGACCGCGCTCTGGAAAGGGTGCTGGCGCGGGTGGAAGTGCCGCGCTAGGCGAGCCATGCGCGCCCCTTTCTCCTTGGAGAGGGGCCGGGGTGCGAGGGTTGCTGTGATAACCAGACGTGCGCTCTACCTGCTGTTGCTGGCCGCGCCCATCATTGCGCTGGCTACCATAACCCCTGTGGCTATATGGGCCGCGGTGGCATATCTGGCCGTGGTCGCCGCCCTGCTGATGGCCGACTTCGCCCTGTCGCCCACACCCGGCCACTTCAGGCTGGCGCGAGAAAACGAACCCAGATTGTCGCTGGGCGCGGACAATACCATACGCATCGTGGTGAGGCGGCTAGGGTCGCCCGACGCACGGGGGCCGGCGGCCAGACCGGTGGCCTTCGTGGTGCGAGACGAAGCGCCCCCTGAATACGTAATCAGCACGCTGTTCATGGCAGGCAGGGTGGGGCCGGGCGAGACGGTCAGCCTTGCATACACGGTCAGGCCCCTGCGCAGGGGCGATTACAGGTTCGGGGGGTGTCACCTGCGCTACAGCGGCGTGCTGGGACTGGTGATGCGCCAGCATCGCTACCCGCTGGATGCGCCCGTAAAGGTATACCCCAACCTGCTGGAGGTGCGTAAGTACGAATTGCTGGCGCGGCGCGACCAATTGTTCGAGATAGGGCTGAAGAACGCCCGGCGGGTGGGCGAGGGCACCGAATTCGAGCGCCTGCGCGACTACCAGCCCGACGATGACTACCGGCGCATCAACTGGCCCGCCACCGCCCGCCTGCACCGCCCCATCACCGCCGACTACCAGCCAGAGCGCAGTCAGAGCGTGGTCGTCATGCTGGACGCGGGCCGGCTGATGACCGCACCGATCGGACCTCTATCCAAGCTGGACTACGCCATAAACACCACGCTGTTGCTGGCATACGTGGCTATTATCCGGGGCGACCGCGTGGGCCTGCTGACCTTCGCCGACACAGTCACCGGTTACTGGCCGCCGGACAGGGGCCGCAGGCAGTTCCTGACCCTGCTGGAAGCCCTGTACAGGGTACAGCCCCAGCAAGTGGAAGCCGATTATATGAAAGCCGGCCTGTTCCTGTCGGCAAAGAGGAGCAGGCGCAGTCTGGTGGTGCTGTTCACCGACATCATAGACCGCCAGCAGGCCGACGC
>DAOTTC010000016.1:0-14665 GCA_034437815.1 Chloroflexia bacterium
CAGCTCCGGCGGCCCGGCCCGCGCCACCGCACAGGTAGCCACGCCGCGCGCCTCGGCCCCGTTCTTGCTGGCCGGTGGGCCGGGCAGTCAGATGTGGCCCCGCATAGCAGGTGATATTATGGTGTACAGCAGTTGCCGCGCGGGCAATTGCGACGTGATGGGCCTCGACCTTTCAAGCCGCCGGTCCTTCCCCATCGCCACGGGCCGGGCCGATGAAGACCAGCCTGACACCGACGGCTATCGCGTGGTGTGGCGCGACGGGCGCAACGCCTCCTCTCAGGACCCCGACAATCGCTACAGCAATTTCTACATCTATGGCCTGTATCTGGATAGGGGCCAGCCCTTCCCCGTGAGCAGGGCACGCTATATGCAGAGCCGGCCCGCCGTGTGGGGCAACGTGGTGGTGTGGGCCGATTTCCGCAACACCAACGGCGCGCTTGATCAGGAAGCGGGCGACATTTACATGTACAATCTGGCCGCCGGCAAGGAGAGTGTGATTTCGGCGGCCCCAAGCGCTCAGGTGCGCCCGGTGACCAACGGCAGGTACGTGGTGTGGGCCGACTTCCGTAACGAGCCGGACCCCGATGGTCCTGACTCGGACATATATGCCTACGACCTGCTTACCGGGCAGGAGTTCCCCATCACCACCGCCCCCGACACCCAGACCGACCCGGCCATATCGGGCAACGTGGTGGTGTGGGCCGACTGGCGCAGGGGTGACGGCACCTCTGACATATACGCTTACAACCTCGATACAAAACAGGAGTTTCCGATCACCACTGCAAAGGGAAGCCAGATTCAGCCCGCCATATCGGGCAACTTGGTGGTGTGGGCCGACTTCCGCAACGAACCCGACCCCGGCGGCACCAACGCCGATATCTACGGCTATGACCTTCGCACAAAGCAGGAGTTCCCGGTGTACACAGGCCCCGGCACACAGAGCCGGCCTGCTGTGAGCGGCAACATGGTGGCGTGGGAGGACAACTCCAGAGGCAACAGCGACCTCGACATCATGGGGGCCACGATCGGCGGCATCGCCATCGCTCCACCGCCCGCGCCCCCGCCCCCACTGCCCGGCAGTGGCGCGCAAGCCTTCCCGGAGACCGGCAAGGCCGTGTACGGCATATTCTTCGATTACTGGGCCAAAAACGGCGGCCTCGCCCGGCAGGGCTACCCTATCTCTGAGGTCATGAGGGAGACCTCAGACCTCGATGGCAAAACCTACACCGTGCAGTACTTCGAGCGGGCGGTGTTCGAGTACCACCCGGAGAACAAGCCGCCACATAACGTACTGCTGTCGCAGTTGGGCACCTTCCGCTACAGACAGAAGTACCCCAACGGCGCACCCGGCCAGATGCCTAACACCGAACCCGGCTCGATGCTGTTCTCACAGACGGGTAAGTGGCTGGGCGGGGCGTTCCTGCGCTACTGGCAACAGCAGGGCGGGTTGGCGCAGTTCGGCTACCCCATCTCCGACGAATTTTTGGAGCAAAGCGACCTCGACGGCAGGGTATACCGTGTGCAGTACTTCGAGCGGGCGGTGTTCGAGCACCACCCCGAAAATACTGGCACCCAGTATGAGGTGTTGCTGTCGCAGTTGGGCACCTTCCGCTATAAAGAGAGATATGGGCCAAAGCCCTGACCGGCAAGCAGGTGCGCTGCCGATGCCGCCTTCAGGGACCCTGCTCCGGAAAATCGGGCATCTGTCGGCTGTACAACCACGCGTCGAATAGGGCTTTGAGGTCCCTGCCGCTAATCTCTTCTGCCACCGCGATGAAATCATCGGTGCCGGCGTTGCCGTACTTAAACCTGTCGGCGTAGGTGCGCAGGATGCGGAAGAAGGTATCGTCGCCTACCTCCAGACGCAAAGCGTGCAGGGTCAGCGCCCCACGCAAATAGACGCTCGGGTTGAACAGGTCATTGGGCGGTGGTTCGGCGGGCGGCGGGTAGTTGCCCTCGGCTATATAGTCGTACATCAACTTCATCTGGCCCTCCACCGCCTGCTTACCCTCTTTGTGCTCCTGCCACAATATCTCGGCATACGAGGCGAAGCCCTCGTTCAGCCACATATCCTTCCACGTCTTGAGGCTCACGCTATTACCGAACCACTGGTGGGCCAGTTCATGAGCCACTATCCTGTGCGCGTGCTCACCCGCCTGCTCGATGCCTAACCCGAACAGCGACAAAGTCTGGTTCTCCAGCGCGTACCCCAGTTCGGTGTTGGCTACTACCACGCCATATGCCTCGAACGGGTACGGCCCGAAGATTCCGTTGAAAAACTCGATCATCTCCGCTGTCGGTTCGAACTCATCCCTCAATTCAGATGCCCTTTCGCGAGGGAAGTAATTGCGGATGAGCAGGCCATTGGGACCTTGTTGCTCTACTCTCGCAAAATCGGAGATGTTCACCGATGCCAGATAGCTGGCCATGGGGGCACGGACTTCCCACACATAGGTGGTGGTCGGGCCGTTGTCCGTGGTCGTCCGCAAAAGGCCGTTGGCCGCTACCACGTAAGGCTTGGGCGCGGTGATCACGAACGTGTACGTAGCTTTGTCGCACGGGTGGTCGTTGGCCGGGAACCAGTTGTGTGCCCCCGCTGGTTCGCTGGCAACGTACACCCCACCCTCGTAATGGTTCCAGCCCATGGATATCGGGTCGCCTTCCATCCTGACTGCCGACGGCACGCCTCTGTAGCCGACTCTCACCACAAAGGCTTGGCCCGCCCTCAGTGGGGTGGCGGGGGTTATCTTTAGCTCGCTACCATGCCTCGTGTATCTGGCGGGTACGTCGTTCACGGTGAGGCCGGTTATCTCCAGTCCCTGAAAGTCCAGATTGAACTCCCTCAGGTCCTGCACTGCCCTCGCCTGTATGATGGTGGTGGCGGAGATGGCGCGGGCGGCTAGATCGGCTTGCAAGTTTATGGTGTAGTGGAATGTGTCGTACCCGCTGTTGCCGAGCTGGCGGTAGAACGGATCGCCTATGCTGTCCGCGCCTGCCCGCTCCTGCATCGGTGGTAGGCAACCCCTCACCCCCGAATAGAGTGTGCTCGGAGCAGGTGTGACCGTCGGTATGACCCCAGACGTGGTTGCGGGCGCGGTGGTGAGGGTGGGCAGGCCTGTAGGCGTGATCGCCACCGTAGGTGTGCCCGTAGGCGTTGTGAGCGCGGGTGCAGGCGTGGACGTGGATGTGGGTGCGGGTTCGACGACTGTGGGTGTGGGTGTGTATGTGGGTGTGGGTGTGGTGGCAGATCTGCCTCCCGGATTGAGATCACAGGCCGCTAGGATTGGCATCAACAGTAAGATTGAGAGGGTGCATGTGCTCAGGGGGTGTGACGTTCGGTGCTTCATATCTATTCCGTTTATCCGGGTTGTGTTGGAGTTTGGGTGCAGTGTATCCGAGCGCTATGTGGGATGGGTCGTGGGCCGCACACGTCTCTACAAACAGTATACAAGGTGCGTGCCAGCCCCGGCAGCAAGCCCAAGCCTGCCGGCCTGCCAGCCTATCCGCCGGGCCAAAACGAAAGAGGACTGAGCGCACCTGCTCAGCCCTCTTTCGTTGGTCCTCAACCTCGATTTTACTTGGACGTGGCCTCGTAAGTCACTATCACATCAACCTGTATAGTCTGCTGGCCGGGGTAGAAGGGGCCGGCACCACCTGCACCCATGTCCTTGCCGTAAGGCACGGGTGGATTGGCCGATGCCTCGGTCACGTTGAGTATCTTGCCGAGTTGGAGGTTGGACAGGGTAGCTACGCGCGTGGCCTTGGCCTGTGCATCTTGCAGGGCCTTGTCATAAGCCTGATTTGCCAGCGCCTGCGGGTCCGAGAAGCCGTAGTACATGTTGTACACGGTGTTGGCGCCTGCGTCCACCAACTGCTGGAGCAAGGTGGGCACGTTGTCTATGTCGCGGATGGTGACCTCCAGTATGTTGGTCACGAGGAAGCCCACCACCTTGGGTGTGCCGGGCACGCCCTTGTCGGCACCTTCGTATGTGGTCACCGGCCCAACGTTATACTGCACCGTGCGATAGTCCTTCTCTGTCAGCCCGGCGGCCTTGAGCTTGGCCTCCATTGCACTGATCGCCGACGACACTTTATCCTGCGCTGCCTTGATGCTCGGCTCCTGAATGCTCACCCCTATGTTGACTACCATGATGTCGGGCTTAGCAACGATCGAGCCGCTGCCTCGCACGGTGATCTGAGGGGTTTTTTCCGGCTGCTCCTGCGCGGCCGCGGGCGATGCCTGCCGGGGCACGGCCAGCCAGACAACTGCGAATGCGCCGAGCAAAAGCGCTACGGACAGGGCGATGCTGGTAACTGCGAGCAATCGGTTGTTAGCTTTCACTTCAACTGCCTCCTTTGTGTTTGTTTTAGTGGGGTTGGTGTCCTAATATCATGTAATCGCTGTAATCATGACGATTATCGCATTGCAGAAGTTCCATTTGAACCGCCGATTGGAGCAAAGAAGGGCTACGACTTTATGAGTATGGCAGTGGGGCTGTGCAGGTCAGGTGCTGTGCCGCCTCCCTCCTATGAAGAGAGGGGGAGTTGGCGGGTGAGGGGTGCGGGATTGGGTGCTGGGTCGTCCAGAATTGAGTGGCAGTCAAGTCATCAGCGTGGTCACCGCGTCCCGGACCGCTATGATGGCTGTATTCATAGGAGCCAACGCATCTAAGTCGGCTGCGAACGCCCTGCACTATAGGAAAACCATCATTGACTCCCCTGCAACATTTGTAGTACACTTGCTCTGCTGTCCATGAATCGGCGTTGAAGCGATGCAACCGGCTTCACCACACCTGTTTGGCGATCGGGAAGTACACCCTGTGTCGGCATATATCGGTTGCGCACCACACCGGATGCTGGTCGCTCACTGCCTGTGGGGTATGGCACCCATGCACAGTGGCAGTGGCGCATTGGGCGCAGGTCACCCGTGTGCCTGTGCGTACAGGCATATGTGGCGCGCGGGGATATATGGGCACAGGGCGTCTCTCTTTTAAGTTGCTTTTAAACATCGGGGCATGCGTAAACGAACCGGCACAGCCGAAACGATAATTGGAAAGGAGGTTCTAGCAGAAGCAGAAGGGTGAGAGCACAACGGAGTTCGATCACCGCCGGTGATGCAATGCTTGCCGGAACACATTCGAGATAGCTATGGGCAAAAGCAGAAGATAAAGACAGTGAGTCGCAAGAAGCTAGGAGGAGCCAAGAATGAGAAGGAAACTATTAGCCCTGATCCTGTTGATCGGATTGCTCATACCTGTAGCGCCCGGTGGCCCATACCAGCAGGCGGCCCAAGGCGCCCCGCTGACCTCCAAGGCAATACTGTTCGCGGCGGATGGTATGCGCCCCGACATGGTGGACCGCTACGCCTTACAAGGGGCCATGCCCACTATGGCCGATCTAATGCGCAGCGGTGTGAAGGGCCAGAACGGTTTGCTACAGGGCTTCCCGCCCAACACCGGTGTCGGCTGGTACACATTGGCCACTGGCACATGGCCCGGGGAGCATGGCTCGACCAACAACACTTTCCACCGCATCGGCGAAGGCAATTTCAACAACCGCACCAGCTTCGCCACCACAGGCATTTTGCAGGCCGATACCATCCAGCAAGCCGCCGAGCGCGCTGGCAAGACGGTGGTCTCCGTGGAGTGGGTGGGTTCCCGCACACTGGTGCCTGCGTTGCGTGGGCCGGTGGTAGACTTCCGCACCTTCTTCTCGGACCGGGGCATCCTGCTGAACTACGACATCCCCGGCCAGCCGCAGGGTGCTAACACCTTCGGTGTGTCGTACCAGCGCGTAGACCTCGACCCGGCCTCCGGATGGACCAACGTGCCACCCTCCTACAGCCCGGCGATGCAGGAGCGGCTCAAGGTCACCAACACTGCCTTCCCCTCGTCTGATAACTTCGACCGCTTCTATGACCTGTACATCTACGACTCGACCAACGACTCCACCACCAACTATGATAACGTGCTCGTGGTGCCCTCTACTGCGGGCAAGAACGGCTCTGCGGCAGTGGCCGATCTGGCACAGGGCGAATGGGCTGATGTGAAGGTGATATTGGCCGGGGCGCGGAGCGGGCAGACCGCGGGCTTCTACATGAAAGCGATCGACATCGCCCCCGACCTGTCGCGCTTCCGCATCTACTACACCTCTATCGCTCGGGCCAATGCCACTTACAACGGTTGTACTTACGCGCCCAACTGCGCCAGCCCTATGGGCTTCGAGGACGAGCTCAACCGGATGTTCCCAAGCTCCACCGCTGCCGATTTCGCGCCCCTAGAGGCCGGCATCGTGGACGAGGACACCTACGTTGAGCAGGGCCTCAAGTGGAAGGATGCCCACTGGGCTTACCTCAACTACATCTTCAATACGCTGCACGTTCGCCCCGACCTGCTGTTGGTGGGCAACCCCGTAACCGATGAGTTCCAGCATCAGTTCCTCGCACTGATAACCCCCACCGACATGGACGGCGATCCCAACCCCTACTATGACGATGTCGACAACGACGACGTGCCCGATGGGCGTGTGGCGGTCCGCGAGGGCTACATCCGCGCGGCCTATGAGGAAGCCGACCAGACTCTGGGCCTTGCCAGAACACTGATGGGCGCGGGTACCACGGTGTTCGCCTCGTCTGACCACGGTTTCGCGCCCCAGTGGTACGCCGTGAACGCAGGCAAGGTGCTCAAAGACGCCGGATTGCAGGCCACCGAGCAATCTTCCAACTGCCGCGTGGGTGGAGCACCCACCAAGGCCAAGGCCTGCTGGGCGGGCGGCACCGCGCAAATATATATCAGCCTTGCAGGTCGCGACCCGGGTGGAATAGTGCCCGCCGCCGAGTATGAGAACGTGCGCAACCAGATCATCGCGGCTTTCCAGAACCTCACCGACCCGGCCAACCCCGGCAAGCAGGTGGTGGACCGTATATTCCGAAAGGAGCAACTGCGCAACGTTGACGGCAGCGACTCCTTGCACCCCAGCCGAAGCGGCGATGTGGTGGTGGTGCTCAGGCCGCCGTACCAGTTCGATGCGGCCACGCCCGGCCAGACCATAGCCTTCTCGCAGTTCTTCGGCCAGCATGGCTACTTGCCCGATTTGGTTGATCTGGCGCACAACGTCAATATGCGCGGCGCGTTCGTGGCGGCGGGGCCGGGCATCCGCAGGCAGGGGCCGGTGCCGGGCGTGCGCGCTATTGACCTCGCCCCCACCATTGCCTTCCTGATGGGCATGCCCGGTCCACAAAACGCGCGGGGTAAGATACTGTACAACCTTCTGCCCTCGCCCGGCCAGTACAAAGAGGTCACCATCCTCAACATCAGCGACTACCACAGTCAGTTGATACCGCTGTCCGAGACAGCGGACAACGTCAGCGGCAGTGGGGCCAGCAACCCGGCCTTCGCCATAGGCGGGGCGGCCTTCCTCAAGCCGTGGTTCGATGTGTACCGCGCCGAGGCAAAGGACGGCTCCATCACCGTGGCTGGTGGCGACTCAGTGGGCGCTACACCACCTATATCCAATTTCTTCGGCGACCGGCCCACCATCGAGGTGATGAATATGATGGGCTTCAGCGCCGACGGTCTGGGCAACCACAACTTCGACCGCGGGCAGGACTACCTGCGCAACGTGCTCATCCCGCTGGCGCGGTTCCCCTATGTGTCGGCCAATATCGTGGATGCGAACGGCAGAACCCCGGCGGAGTGGTCGCCCTCCACAGTGTTCCACTTCAACGGCTTCAAACTGGGCCTGATAGGCTTCTCCAACGAGGACATACCCGAGCTTGTGCGCCCCGATGCGCTTGGACCTTTCCATGTGGAGAGCGCACTCGCACGGGTCAATGCGGAAGCGGCAAGGCTCAAGGGCAGGCCCAACAACATTGACACCATCGTGGCAATCGGCCATCTGGGGGCGACTGCCGGCAGCCTCACCAACCCCAGCGGCCCGCTTATCAACCTCGCCGACAACGTGCAGAACGTAGACGTGGTGATCGGCGATCATACCGACTTTCAGGTGCTGTCTGTGCGCTCCAACGGCGTGCTTGTCACCGAGAATCGCAGCAAGGGAATCCGCTTCACCCGAATACGGCTGACGGTGGACACCAACACCAAGGCTGTGGTGTACAAGACCGCCGACTTCCACAGGCCGTGGAATATCGGTGTGACACCCGACCCGGCGATTCAGGCACGCATAGACGACCTGAACGCGCAACTCGGCCCCATCCTGAGCACGGTGATCGGCATCTCCACCGTGGCCGTACCGCGCACCGATGCCTGTGGCAATTCCGCCGGGCGAACATGTGAGTCCAAAGAAGGCAATGTGGTGACCGATGCCATGCGCCGCACCTACAACACCGACTTCGCTATCACCAACTCGGGCGGTCTGCGGGCTGACCTCACCTGCCCGGCTGTGGACGACCCCAGCGACTTCTGCCCACCATACGCGCCGGGCACCCCACCACCCTACAATATCACGAGGGGACAGGTGCTCACAGTACTGCCCTTCGGCAATGTGGTGGCTACCCTCACAGTGAACGGGGCCGAGCTCAAGGCTATGCTGGAGAACGGTGTGTCCACCATGCCTTCCGTATCCGGGCGGTTCCCACAGGTGTCGGGGTTGTGCTTCACCTATAACATCGAAGCCCCATCGGGCAACCGCGTGTTGAGCGCGGTGCGGCAGGCCACCGACGGCACCTGCACCGGCCCTGCGGTTGACCTCACTTCGGCCTCCAACTACTCGCTCGCCATCAACGACTTCATGGCAAGCGGAGGCGATGGCTATCCCAACGTTTTGTCGCGCATCACCACACGTGACATCATGGATCAGGTGGTGGCCGACTACGTTGCGGCCAACTCGCCCATTAGCCCGGCCATTCAGGGGCGGATCGTGTGCTTCGACCCCAACCCCGGTAGCGGTGCCAACTGCCCGGTGGTCTCGCCGTAGAGCAGCAGGCAAAGCAGGCGGTTTAGCGCGAAGACGGGGCGGTCGTCAGGCCGGCCCCGTCACTTTTTGCTCTGATATCGGTTGTGTTAGACCAATTTCCGTGAAAGGCTATGAATTGCGGCTAACAGCTTTGCGGAACCCCATGTTTTCTGCCAGACCAGCACCTCAGACCGACACCGGTGGGTATCAACCACTCCCTTGCCCTTGCACGGGGGTCGAACTTTGCTCTATGCAACTGCGCAAGAGAAACAGCGTGGCCTCCTCATCTTCGCTTAGGCCACTCTGTCGGTCGGGGTCAGGATCGCCCTTACGACGTGCCGACTGCCATCGCTCCAGAGCTTCAAGCATCGTGCCGTTGGTATAGCATTCCAGTATGGCGGGGTGCACATAGCTCTTGCGACAGATGGCCGGGGTATTGCCCAGCCGCTCGGCCACCTGCTTGATGGCTTGTACGATGTTCCTCTTGAGCTTGGTCTTGCCTTCGCATGGGCCAAGCTCGCGCAGTGCGCTCAGACACAGCACTGTGCCCGCCCACGTCCTGAAATCTTTGGCAGTGAAGTCTTGCCCGCACACTTCACGCAGGTATTCATTCACGTCCTCCGAACTGATCGTGCGGGCTTTGCCTTCTTCGTCAACATAATGGAACAGCTCCTGCCCGGGCAGTTCGGATATGCGCTTCATAACCTGCGCCAGCCGCCGGTCCCTGAGCCGGACCACATGCTGCTTGCCGCCCTTACCACGGAACTTGAAGCGCAGAGTAGTGCCTTCTATCCTGAGGTGGCGAGTGCGCAGGGTGGTCAACCCGAAGGAGCGGTTGAGGCGAGCGTACTCTTCATTGCCCACGCGTATGTAGGTGGTCTCCAGCAGGCGCACTACGGCGGCCAGCACCCTGCGCCGGTCAAGCCCTCTGCGCTTCAGGTCGGCTTCGATCTGTGCTCTGAGCGTGGGCAGGGCCTGAGCGAACGCGATCATGCGCCCGTATTTGGTCTCATCACGCACCTGATGCCATGTTGGGTGGTAGCGGTACTGCTTGCGCCCCTTATCGTCGCGTCCGGTAGCCTGAACGTGCCCACGAGGGTCGGGGCTGATCCACACGTCGGTCCACGCGGGTGGGATGGCCAACGACTTGATGCGCCTCAGCGTTTCAGGGTCCTTCACGGGCCTGCCGTCCGGGCCGATGTACATAAAGCCCTTGCCCGCGCGCCTGCGCCTGATGCCCGGCCTGTCGTCGGTGATGTAGCGCAATCCGGCGGCCCGCGCCGACTCAACTGGATCGGCCACCGGCTCTGGCACGCGGACCCCCCGCCGGCCCACAGCCTCACTTGTTTCCTTGGCTCCACGCACCGTAATCGAAACCCCTCCCTTGACTATGAGGACCTCGGTATACCCAATAGAGCAACTACAATGCCAATGCATACCGGCACCATGTCAGGTCAGCATCATGCGATCCAAGATATTTGGGAGAAGGAAGGAGGCCCCGGTGATTACCCATATCTCGCTGATGGCGACCCTCACACCTAGCCCTCGGCCCCTTCATAGGAGAGGGGACCTTCGCGGCATCCACCCGGCAACTACCCGGTTCTCCTCTCCTTCTGTTGTGCATAAAGTGCTATGAAGTAGCATAACGTATGCCGTATAATGAAGGTGCAGGGGTTTGCTCGCCGATGGGTTCGAGTCGCGACCTATCCAACGTATAGATAGGGGGTGGCTATGTCAGAGCGGTTTGATAGGTTCACTGAGAGGGCACGCAGAGTGCTGGCCTTTGCTCAGGAAGAGGCGCGACACTTCAACCACAACTACATCGGCCCTGAGCACATACTCCTCGGCATAATCCGTGAGAGCGACAGCTCTGCCGTTCGTATACTC
This sequence comes from Chloroflexia bacterium, assembly GCA_034437815.1. Classification (GTDB taxonomy): domain Bacteria; phylum Chloroflexota; class Chloroflexia; order QHBQ01; family JADMIH01; genus JADMIH01. The sequence goes on from DAOTTC010000016.1 coordinate 10,801, forward strand.
CGCGCTCTGGGCGTGGACCCGCAAAGGGCGCGAGCTGAACTGGAAGCGTCCATCGGCTGGGGAACCGCTTCGGCTGGGGACGAGCTCGGTCTCACTCAGCACAGCAAGCGGGTTATCGAGCTGGCTGTCAATGAGGCCCACCAACTCAACCACCATCGCATAGGCACGGAGCATCTGTTGCTCGGCATCTTGCGCGATGAGAGCAGTGTGGCTGCACGCGTTTTGCAGAACTTCGGCCTGTCAGCCGAGCAGGTACGCGATGGCATTGCGAAGGTCTCAGGTAAAGGTAGCCCGGAAGCTTATGCCCTCTCGGGTGCTGAGGAACCCGTGCGGGCGCAACTTCAAACCACCTTTGGCCCGCTGGATATGCTGCACACCCTCTACGACTATTCCATTTGGGCCAGAGACACACTGCTTACTGCTATCGAAAAACTGGACGAGGCACAACTGCGCCGGTCCGATTTCAAAGGGGTATATGGCTCCATCCACGATACGCTGGTGCACATGGCGGCATCCGAATGGATGTGGCTCCAGCGATGCATGGGCGACTCGCCCCTCAGAGTGCCCAAGGGCGAGGACTTCGCCGACCTGCGGGCAATCATAGATTGGTGGAACGAGGTGCATGCACAGGCCGTGCATTTTCTGTCGGTGGTCACAGAAGAGCAGTTGAACGAAGAGGTCACCTACATGGCTCCCGACGGCAAGCAGCGCACCCGTAGGGTCTGGCATATGTTGCTGCATGTGGTCAACCACCAGACCGAGCACCGCGCTCAGATAGCTTCTATCCTCGATCAACTGGGCGTACCCGTATCTCCGACCGATCTCGTGGTATACCTGAGCGAGCGAGAAGCCGGGGGAAGGTGAGGCCCACCAACAATCGGGGTCATCAGCCGCCAGTAGTTAGAGATAACCACCAAGACACCAAGACACCAAGACGCCAACACCCGCCAAGCGCACCAAGGGTTTGAGAATGACGTCTCCGCATGGGCAGGGCCTACTTTGTGCCTGCCCTCCCCAAGCCCCTCCCTCCTTTATTGCATGTTGCACACAAGCGGAGATTGACCCCCGGTTGTTGGCGGAACCTTGTTGCCGGAACTTTGCCGGACGCTAGATTCCACTTGCCTGCCCTGCCCGCTTTGTGATACCATTCACTATGTCTTATACCAATTATCCATAGGAAGGCTGTGAATTGGGGAACCGGGGGACACTCCGCACCCCCGCCATTTATCGCCTTTGCTCCGATAATTGGTGTTGCACTCACCCTAATTCTATCCTGAACTCACAAGTCACCAGCTCAAAGGAGAGACTGCGTTGAATATAGTGATCTGCATGAAATCGGTGCCGGATACCACGGCGGAGAAGCGCCTCCAACAGGACGGTACGCTGGACCGACAGGCGGTGCCCCCCGTGATCAACCCGTGGGACGAGTTCGCCATCGAAGAAGCCCTGCGCCTGCGCGAAGCAGGCGTGGCAACCGGTGAGATCGTGATACTGTGCATGGGGCCGGATAACAGCGTTGAGCCTGTGCGCCGCGCGCTGGCTATGGGCGCGGACCGCGCCGTGCTGGTGAGCGACCCGGCGCTTCACGGCTCGGACGCATGGGCTACGGCCATGGTGCTGGCACAGGCCCTCAAGAAGATGCAGTATGACTTGATTTTGTTTGGTTCACAGAGCTCGGATGCGGGGGGCGGCGTAGTACACGCCATGGTAGCCGAGATGCTGGGCCTGCCTGCGGTCACGTGGATCAGCACCATCGAGGTGAAAGATGGCAGGGTGCGCGGCAGACGTGGGAGCGACACCGGTTACGACATAGTGGAAGCGCCGTTGCCCGCCATCGCCGCGCTGGCGCAGACCGAGCATGAGCCTCGCTACCCCACCCTGCCCGGCATCATGAAAGCCAAGAAGAAAGAGATAGCCACGTGGAGCCTGAGCGATGTGGGGGTGGACCCCTCGCAAGTGGGATTGGCCGGGGCCAGAACTGTGGTGACCGGCTGGGAGCGGCCTCAGACCGCACGCGCCAAGCAGATTGTCCGAGCCGAAGACCCGGCCACCACCGCCAAGCTCATCGCCGATTTTCTGGAGAGCAGAAAGCTGATCTAAGCCCTGAAGGCCGAGCAACGCGCAACGCGTAAATCATCAAATACTCAGCACTGCTTATCGAGGAGGATGCATGACAACCAGCAATGATGTGTGGGCTATCGTAGAGACTACCGCCGAGGGCAAACCCAAAAAGCTAGGTCTGGAGCTTGCCACACTTGCCGTACAGCTTGCCGCACAATACGGTGGTCAGGGTGGGGCTGTGGTCATCGGTCCACGTGAGGCCGCCGAGGTTGTGGGTGGGTATGGCGTGGCGATGGTATTCTATTGCGCCGATCCTGCCTGCAAGAGCGATCTGGTCGGACCGGCGTCGGCGGTCATCGCCGGGTTGATCAGCCAGCACAGCCCGCGTCTGGCGCTGTTCCCTTCTACTTCTACCGGTCGAGACTGGGCCGGGAGGGTGGCCGGCAAGTTGGGCATGGGCATCGAGGCCGACATCATCGAGGTGAAGGTGGAGACAGGCAAAGCCACCACAGTCACGCCCGCCTTCAACGGCGCGCTCAGGGTGAGCAGTCAATTCGCGGACGAGGGACAGCAGACCGGTCTGATAATTATGCGCCCGGGGGCCATTACCGCACAGCGCGTTGATGGGGCCGCCCCCAGTGTGCAGGAAGTGCCCGTGCCAGCCGACGTCAAGCCGGGCATGAGTGTGGTAGAGAGCGTTGTCGAGAAAGGCGGAGTGCCCGACTTGGCGGGTGCTCAGGCGATTGTGGCCGGTGGGCGTGGGCTGGGCAGTGCCGATAACTTCCGCTTGGTACACGAGCTGGCCGAGGTGCTGGGGGGCGCGGTGGGCGCAACCAGAGCCGTTGTGGACATGGGCTGGATACCCTATGCCTACCAGATCGGCCAAACAGGCAAGACCGTGCGCCCCAAACTGTACATAGGCTTGGGCATATCCGGCGAGATCCAGCACAAGGTGGGCATGCAAACGTCGGGCACCATCGTGGCGATCAATAAAGACCCCAACGCTCCTATTTTCCAGTTCTGTGATCTGGGTGTGGTGGGCGACCTGCACCAGATCGTGCCCGCGCTCATAGAAGAGATAAAGAGGCGCAAGGCATAACTGGCACTTTCGCTCGGAACGCGCAAGGCAAGCATGACGCCCGTGTAGGGGCAGGCTGTGGATATGCCCCGCAAGGCTGGGCGGGGGCCCTACGCAATAGCCGCGACCGACGCCGGCGGCTGACCACTGAAGGAGCACAACATGGTACCTACGACGGAGTGGTACTGGTACGCGCTTCTAGTAGCGGGCATGGTGGTGTCCGTGGGCTGGTTCCTGTTCCGGGTGAACCAACTCGTGCAGTTCACCAGCATGGGGCGGGACAGCAAGCGCTTCAACCATTGGGGCGAGCGGTTCAAACTGCTGGCGGTGTACGTGTTCGGCCAGCTTCGCATGTGGAACCGCCGTGCCTACACGTGGGCGGGGCTGGCCCACGTATTTACATTCTACGGCTTTCTGGTGATACAGGTCACCACTGTGGCGCTGTTCGCGCAAGGCCTGTTCCCCGGCCTGCACGTGCCCTTTGTGCACGACAACCCCGGCTGGATGCTGTTCGTGGACGCTATCGAACTGCTGGTGCTCATCTCCATGGCCTCGTTCTTCTGGCGGCGGCTGGTCACACGGCCCGAACGCCTGACCGACAGCCTCGGCGCGCTGGGCATACTGGCGGCCATCTCTCTGCTGATGATATCGGGGCTGGTGCTTCAGGGCATACGCACCCATCTGGGCGACGAGCCGGTGTCGTGGGCGTGGCGGCCCGTGTCGTTC
>DAOTTC010000017.1:0-22937 GCA_034437815.1 Chloroflexia bacterium
CAACACCGTGCTGGTGATCGAGCACAATCTGGACGTGATCAAGACCGCTGACTGGATCATAGACCTCGGCCCGGAGGGTGGGGACGCGGGCGGCGAGGTGGTGGCCGTGGGCACGCCCGAAGAGGTGGCCCAAACCCCCGGCTCGTATACCGGCCAGTTCCTGCGGCGCGTGCTGAAGGGCGCTGAAGATAAGGCCCGCAAAGGCGCGGCGTGACATCGTGGATATGCAAGCTCAGGCCGCCATGGCGCACCTATCCGCCTCTGACCCGGTGATGGCCGGGCTGGTGGAGCGCATCGGGCCGGTGCATCTCAGGCCTACGAACCACTATTTCTTCACGCTGGTGGACGCCATAGCCTCCCAACAGCTCTCCAGCAAGGCGGCCTCCACCATAGTGGAGCGCATACGCGCTCTCGTGCCCGGCAAAACCACACCCAACGCTCACGACATCCTTGCTCTGCCCGACGAAGCCCTGCGCGGCGCGGGCCTGTCGTGGGGCAAGGTGGGCTACATAAAGGACCTTGCGAGTCGCGTGGCCTCCGGGCAGTTAGACTTGGACTACATCGCCCGGATGGACGACGAGGAAATAATCCGGGCGCTGGTGGCCGTCAAGGGCATCGGGCGCTGGACCGCCGAGATGTTTCTGATTTTCTCGCTGGCACGTCCCGACGTGCTGGCCGTGGACGACTACGGCCTACGTGCCGCCATGATGCGCCTGTACAGCCTTGGCGAACTGCCCACACCAGCCACCATGCGCCGCATAGCCGAGCCGTGGCGGCCATACCGCTCGTATGCCTCTCTGTATCTGTGGCGCAGTGTCGGCGATTCGCCAAAGGTAGAAGCGGCCCGAACCGCCACACCCTGACCGCTTTACAGACTTATACCAGTTATCTGAGCAAAGGCGATAGTACCAGGGTGCAGGGAAGCACCCATACCGGGAGTACCCTGTGGGTGTGGGGTGTCCCCCAGTCCCTAATCCCCAGTCCCCGGTCCCCCACGATGGGGGTGTCCCCCAAGTCTCAAGTCCCAAGTCCCCAGTCCCCCACGATGGGGGTGCAGGGGTCCTCCCCTGACGGGGGTATGGGGGTGTCCCCCAGCCCCCAGCCCCCGGTCCCCAGTCCCCAGTCCCCCACGATCTATAGCCTTTTTATGGAAAACCGGTATTACTCTTCCAGTTCGCGGGCGGCGATGTCTTTCCGATACTGGCCGCCCGGCAGTTTTACGCGTGCAATGCTCTCGTAAGCGACCTCTCTGGCCTGCTTGACGGTCGGCCCGCGGCCCACTACGGTCAGGATGCGACCGCCGCTCGCCACCAGCATCGGCCCCTCGGTGGACAAAGACTGCCCGGCGTGCTTTGGGAACAGCGTCCTGAACAGCGACTGCTGTTGGCGGCGAGGCTCAGGCTCCACGGGCACGTAGCCGCGCAGCTCGGTGCCTGCATGGAACACCAGCGCACCCTCTGCCACCTCGGACAGCCCTTCGATGGGCTTTGGCGCCGACTTGCCATATGGGTAGTTCTCCGAAGCCAGCACTACCCCCACCACCGCCTCGCCGCTCCACTCGATATCGCCCGCCCGCGACAGGTCGCCGGAGGCCACGGCCAGCGCGATGTCTTCCAGCGGGGTTTGCAGGCGGGGCAACAGCACCTGCGCCTCAGGGTCGCCCAGACGGCAGTTGAACTCCAGCACCTTCGGGCCGTCCACGGTCAGCATCAGCCCCGCGTACAGCACACCTCGAAACGGCGTGCCCTCTCCTGCCATGGCCCGCACGGTCTTGAGGATTATCTCCTGTTCGACCCATGCCCACAGTTCGGGGGTCACCCGCTTGGTAGGCGTGTACGCGCCCATGCCGCCGGTGAGCGGCCCCTGATCGCCGTCCAGCAGGCGCTTGTAGTCGCAGGCCGGGGGCATCATGGCCACGTTGTGCCCATCTGTGAAGGCCAACGCGCTCACCTCGAACCCCTCCAGATACTGCTCGACCACCACCCTGACCCTGCCCGGCTCGGTGGGCAGGGCTTCGATGGACTGCATCTGCGCGATGGCGGTCTCGGCTTCCATCGGGTCGGTGACCACCGCCGTGCCCTTGCCCGCGGCCAGCCCGTCAGCCTTGAGCACCAGTGGGTAGCGGGTGTCGGGCGAGCGCAATTTGTCCATCAGTGCGTCCAGCCCCTCGACCACCTCGTAGCCGGGAGAGGGGATGCCGTGCCTGTGCATGAACTGACGCGCCCACGCCTTGCTCCATTCGAGGCGAGCGGCGGTCTGCGTGGGGCCAAGCACTGGCACGCCCAGCATCATCAACGAGTCGGCGATGCCGTGGCGCAGGGGTACCTCCGGGCCTACAATCACGAGGTCCATTCGGTTGTCGAAGGCCCACCCGGCCAGCCGGTCGCACTCCGACTCGGTGGAAATGCCCATGGCTACGTTCTGGGCCAGCAATGCCGTGCCTCCGTTGCCCGGTGCACAATATATCTGTGTGACTCTAGGGCCGGTAGCCAGCTTCCACACTATGGCGTGCTCCCGCGCTCCCGACCCTATAACAAGCACTCTCATGGATCCCCCCTGTCAGTCGTCAGTCGCCAGTCGTCAGTTTTGATCACCAAGACACCAAGGAACACCAAGAGCCCAAGGGATTGAGAGTAGAGCAGGTAACCCACCACGACCCACCAAAAGCTCCAAGAGGATCGCATTTCTCACCCGATCCAGTGTGCGCTGGCATAGATGTAACTGCACCGCGCCAGCAAGGCCAGCGAAGCCGCCAACCATACGACGGCTACCCATCGCTTCTTGCCCTCAAGCGTGCCCAGCCATACCAGACCGGGCCACAGGGGCAGGACGTAGCGCGCCATGGAGAACGTAAAGCCCGCGCTCAATGGGTAGACGATGCCCAACACCAGCCACGCCCATTCCGATGCCTTGAGCCGGCGGCGGGCCAGCAGACCGCCAGCCAGCAGTGCCGCAGGCATGCCCAAATCTAGGAACAGGTACAGCCTGTCCCCCATGCCGTAGTGCAATACCGGGTCGCGGTCCGGGGGCACGGCGCCCGCCACGCTCTGCCACAACTGCACCGCGCTCTGCCAGTAGGTATCGAGGAAGAACGAGGCCTGCCGGTCCCACCCGTGAAGCTGGCTGTCCACCGGCGCGAGGGGACTGCCGAAACGCGACCACATGTACCAGCCGTACAAACCCACCCCCAGCAGTACCAGCGCCACACACAGCACATCGGCCCGCACCCTGCGCCACTGCCACCTGACCTGCGACAGGTATTCCACCGCAAGCACCACCAGCAGAAGCACCCCTACGAAGCGCACCAGCGCGGCCAGCGAGGCCAGCATCGAGGCCGCCAGCCACTTATGCTTCCAGTCCGAGCGGGCTATCAGAAAAGTAGATACGAGCAGGAGCAAGAACAGCCCTTCGGTGTACATGGCCGAGAAGAAAAAGGCGGTGGGTAGTGAAGCCAGCGCCAGCGCCACCACCCCCGCGCCCGCGCGGCCTAACCGAGGGGCCAGCAGGCGTATGAGCAGGGCCAACGCCACGAAGAAGCTCACATTGCTGATCGCCAGCCCGGCCACTATCATGCGCCCGTAGGTGGGGTCGCCCCAGTCCCAGCCGGGGGCCAGCCAACCCAGCAGGTCCGACAGCAGCCTCACCAGAAAGGGGTACAGAGGGGCGAATGCCACCTTCACCGCGTCGGGCGAGCCGGGAGCGAACGCATAACCGTCCTGCACGATGCGGGCGTACCACGCGGCATCCCACATCAGCGCAAGCTCGGCAAACCAACCTTTGTTGCGCTGAGGTTCGGCGGCTATCAGCCGGGTCACCCCGACATAAGCCGGGACAAGGGCCACCGCCCGTGTGAATACGAAGATGGCCGCGGCCATAGCCCATTCGTTGGAGGCCACAGCACGCACCCACCCCACCATACGCGAGCGAGGTGCGGGTGCGGCCTCGGCTTCGGCCTGCCGGACGGCCACCGATTGTACGCCGTGAACTGCTGTCCACCGCTCTCTCATCATGCATTACGATGCGTCATGCAGGGTAGGGTTAACATGTGCGTGCGGGCGAGACGCTCGCGCCCCGTGTTGTTCTATGTGCTCTCTAACCACCAACCCCAAGCCCTGACCCCACCCACAACACTCACTCCCACTCGATGGTAGCGGGGGGTTTGGACGTTATATCGTACACCACGCGGTTGACGTCGGGCACTTCGTTCACGATGCGGTTGGATATGCGGGCCAGCAGGTCGGCGGGCAGGCGTGCCCAGTCGGCGGTCATGCCGTCCACCGAGGTCACAGCGCGCACCGCCACCACGTCCGCATAAGTGCGGAAGTCGCCCATCACGCCCACGCTCTGCACGGGCAGGAGCACGGCGAAGGCCTGCCATACCTCGCGCTCCAGACCAGCGGCCCGCAACTCGGCGCGTACGATGGCATCTGCCCTGCGCAGGGTGTCCAGCCGCCTGCGGGTCACCGGGCCGAGCACGCGCACGGCCAGTCCGGGGCCGGGGAAGGGGTGCCGCCACACTATCTCTTCGGGCAGGCCCAGTTGCAGCCCCACGCGCCGCACCTCATCTTTGAACAGATAGCGCAGTGGCTCTACCAGTCGGAAGGCCATGTCCGGCGGCAGGCCGCCTACGTTGTGGTGGGTCTTGATGCGTGCCGCCGAGGGCCGTTCGGGGGCGGCGCTCTCGATCACGTCGGGGTACACCGTGCCCTGCGCCAGAAAGTCGAAGCGACCCAGTTTGGTGGCCTCCTCCTCGAACACGCGGATGAAGGTGGCCCCGATGCGCCGCCGCTTCTCCTCGGGGTCGGCCACCCCCTCAAGCGCCGACAGGAAGCGGTCGGAGGCGTCCACCGCCACGAGGTTCATGTGCATGTTGCGGCCAAACGTGCGCACCACCTCCTCGGCTTCGCCCAGACGGAGCAGGCCGTTGTCCACGAACAGGCACACCAGCCGGTCGCCTATGGCGCGGTGCACCAGCACTGCGGCCACCGACGAGTCTACGCCGCCGCTCAGCCCGCACAGCACGCGCCCCTCCCCCACCACTTCACGGATCTGTCGAACTGCGTCCTGTATGAAGGACGAGGCGCTCCACGTGGGGCGCAGGCCGGCCACGTTGAACAGGAAGTTGGCCAGAATCTCTTTGCCACGCGGGGTATGTGCCACTTCTGGGTGGAACTGCAAGCCGAGTATACCGCCCCGGCCCATGGCCGCCACCGGCGCGTTGGGCGAGACAGCCAGCACCTCAAACCCCGCGGGCAGTGCACACACGCGGTCGCCGTGGCTCATCCACACCGGCATCTCGCCCTCGATGCCCGCGAACAGGGGCGACTCGCCGGTGCGCGTGACGTGAGCGGGACCGTATTCGCGTTCAGCGGCAGGCTCCACCACCCCGCCCAGTGCATGGGCCAGCAACTGCATGCCGTAGCATATGCCCAGCACCGGCAGGCCGCTCTTCAGCACGTAATCGGGCAAAGTGGGCGCGCCCGGCTCGTACACACTGGCCGGACCGCCCGACAGGATGAAAGCTCTGGGGCGCAGGCGTTCGACCTCGGCTGGGGGTGCATCATGCGGCAGTATTTCGCAGTACACCCCCAGTTCGCGCACCCGACGCGCTATCAGTTGGGTATACTGCGACCCGAAATCTAGGATGGCTACCGTGTCGTGGTGCGCAGCGGGCCGGGGGGCAGATACCTCTGGTCCTTCATGTGCGGCGGTAGGCGACCCCTCCCTCTCGGCGATCTCCTGCTCCACCTTCACAAGCAACCGGTCCAAATCCGGCTCATGCGCCTGTTCGTCAGAGGCGACCTGATGAGACGTGTCAGGAATCATGGCATACCTACGTCCTCAAAAAAGACTGTACCAGCCCGGCGAACTGCTGTGGCTGCTCGGTGAAGGGCATGTGGCCGGAACCGCGCATCACCACCAGACGGGCATCGGGGATGTGCCTTTTCATGAACGCTCCGTGCTCCAGTGGCACAATGCGGTCCTTCGAACCCCATATAATGAGCGTGGGCCGGCTCACCTGTTTCAGTTCGCGCCGTATGCTCTTCGTCCGGAGGATAGTCAGCCCATCGCGCATGGCCCGCGCCCGCAGGCCGAGCTTGATCAGGGAGGGGTATAGCTGTATCTGCCGTATGCTGGGGTCGGTGAGCATTTTGACCGGGGCAAGCCAAGGGCGCCTGATAAGCTCTGGCAGCCCCGCGCTATCCACCAACACCAGCTTTCGAAAGCGCTTGGGGTGGCGAGCAACAGCAGCGATGGCTATCTGCCCACCCATAGAATGCCCCAGCAAGTCTGCCTGCTCGATACCCAGAGCGTCCATAAAGCTCGCGAGGCAGTCCACATAGCTTTCCAGTGTGCATTCAGGCGGTCTATCGGACAGGCCACACCCCGGCAGGTCCAGAGCCAGTACGCGCCGTTGCCGGGCCAGCAACGCTAATGGGTAGGGCACGAAGTATTCACAACTGCCGTTGTAACCATGCACCATAAGCAGAGGAGGCCCCGACTGCGAGTGCTCGGTGCCTGCCTCGATGTAGCGTATGCGCACCCCACACACCATGGTGTACAGGTCAGCATAGCGCTCGGCTCTGGGGCCACGCACCGGGCGCTCAGCCACCTGCCTTACCGCTTGTTTCAACGTAATAATACTCCTCATCGAACCGCCAATCTTCTTCCGGTATAGTCTCCAGTTGCACCTCGATACGTGGGTTGCGGGGGTCAACCCGCTTGATCAGATGGATGTCCACCACGCGGTTATCGTTGATGCCCAGCGCTTCGCACAGCGCGTCCTGCGTGATTTTCAGGCCGCCGTCTAGGTCACGTCTCATCGGGGTCGGAAAGTAAAAGTCAATGAACAGGGAGAGGTAGCCCGCGCGGCACGCATCCAATGTGTGGTCGCTCAAGGCTCCGCGATAGCGCAGCTCGTCAAGCACTGCACGCACGTGCGCCTTGAAGCGGCGACCCTCCTCGCTCAGCACGCGCCTACCGCTGACGGTGGAGTACTGGTTGTTCACGCTCGGCGGGAGGGGCAGAGTCAGCCTCACACCCGAAGGCTGGGTGGTTGGTCCGCTCATGCTTGGTCGCCCTCCTTCATGGGCTTGATTATACCACATGGCCCGTGTCCACGTTAAACAACGCCACCATGCTGATTCCATCACAATCAGGGCACAATCAGGGGCCAATCTCTGTTTGCTTATTGGAAGTAACCACCAACACACCAAGGGCCACCAAGCCAAGCGTACCTAGGGATCAGGTGGCTAGTGCATATCCATGCAAGATGCTGGGGAGGGAAGGCCGGGGAGGGCAGGCACAAAGCAAGCCCTGCCCATGTGGGAACGGCATCCTCACACCCTTGGTGCGCTTGGTGGGTGCTGGTGTGCTGGTGGTTACTCTCTGACCGCTGACTGCTGGTGGCTCCCGATTCTCGCTGGAACCCCCCATGGCATAGAGGATTGTGGAGTATGGTGTATAATGTCATCGGAGGATGGACGAAGGAGGGTGCCGTGGCCGACGACCTGCGCAAACTGCTGATGTACATAGTGCAAAATCCCATAATGCAGTTGGAGAGCCGCGAAGCGCAACTGGACGCCACTGCCGTGCAGGATGTGCCCACCGAGATACGGGCCATCGAAGCCGACACCCGCGAAGATGCCGCAAGGCTGGCTCCTTATTTTGCGCAAGGCCTGCGTATGGCTGCCGCGTCGCGCGAGCCGCTCGTGGTCGAAGATACCGACCCCACCGGCAACGCCATCGCCGATGCCTTCGCCCGCTATCTGGTCGCCCCCGGTCTGGCCTCCTCTGAAAGCACTCCCATCTCCGAGTCGCACTACCGGTATTCCTTTGAGGTCAACTGGGCTGCCCTGCGCGATCTAGCGGCGCGGGCCGGCGTTGACCTCGATGCGGCACTGTCGCCACCTCCGTGATCGCGTATGACTGCCGGAGACGTTAAGAACGAGGGTATGCAACCTTCCGATGACCCGACGAACGCGCCTTTCGCGGATGCCACAGCAAAAGTGGGGGCGCTGCCGCGTCGTCCGCTTTCGGAGCTTGAGCGGGCCATAGGTTACAGGTTCAAGAAGCGGGATTATCTGGTCAACGCCCTTGTGCACAAATCCTATCTGCACGAGGTGCCCGATTTCCCTCTGGGTTCTAACGAGCGGCTGGAGTTTCTGGGCGATGCAGTCATCGGTTTCATCGTAAGCATTGACCTGTTCAAATCGTACCCGGATGTGCAAGAAGGCAGGTTGAGCGCGCTGCGGGGTGTGCTGGTGCGCCTGAGCACCTTGGCCGACGTGGGGCGCGGCATCGATCTGGGTGACTATCTGTATATGAGCCACGGCGAGGAGGCGGCGGGCGGGCGCTCGCGCACCACCAACATAGGCAGGGCGGTGGAAGCTCTTGTGGGGGCGGTATACCTAGACGGGGGCCTGCGGGCCGCCCGTAAGGTATGGCACCGCATACTTGGCTCGCGCAGCATCGAAGAGCTTCAGGCCGTGCTTCGCGCCGATTACAAGAGCCAACTCCAGCAGTACACGCAGGCCGTCCTGCGCCAGACCCCTGCCTACCGGTTGGTCGCCGCTACAGGCCCAGACCACGCCAAAGAATTCCATATGGAGGTGCGCGTAGGCGACCGTGCTCTGGCGAGGGGTGTGGGCAAGAACAAGCAGTTGGCCGAACAGGCGGCGGCAGCCATGGCTTTGCGCCTGCTCATCGGTGATCAGGATGGGCAGGATGGGGATGAAAAGAGCGTGCCATGATGCGCGGGACGTAACGCGTAATGGTGAAAGAGACGAGTCGAACCGCAGAGACGATGAACAACCACCCTCCAACCCCAACCCCAACCCCGACCCCAACTTTCAGAGCTTTCATAGCTATAGAACTGCCGAAGGACGCGCTTGATGTACTGTCTGCCGCGCAGGATACACTGCGCGCCCGGCTGGGGCGCGCGGCGGGGGCGGTGCGCTGGGTGCGGGCCGAGGGCATCCACCTGACCCTTCAGTTCCTCGGCAGTGTGCCCGAAGCCTCAGTCGAGCAGATCCAGCAGGCCATGCGGGCAGGGAGCGAGCGGGTCGGGCCGCTCACGCTCAGCCTGTCGGGCATCGGCGCGTTCCCCAATCCCCGCCGACCACGCGTCATATGGGTGGGCATCGGCGGAGACGAGCGCTCGCTGGCCGCACTGCACGCCCTTCAAGCCGGGGTAGCCCGCGAATTGTCCGTGCTCGGTTACATGCCCGATAAGCAATTCCACCCACACCTCACGCTGGGCAGGGTGCGCGAGGACGCCAAGCCCGACGAGGTGGCCGCCATCGCCGATGCAGTGGCGAAGGGCGCAGGCGCACCGCCTCCTCACTCCTTTCACGTCAACTCAGTCAGCCTGATGCAGAGTGACCTCCGACCCGGTGGGGCCGTGTACACCCGGCGCGCAGCCCTCAAACTAAGTGGAGGTATACGGGAACCATAAAGGCACAGAAGGTATATGGCAACCACAGAGAGCATAGAGTAATTATAAAAATTACTGACGGTCGAAGACCGACGACTAACCAGACAACCCGACAACTCGACAACAGGAGAATCACGCAACATGAGCACAGTCCAGAGCCACAGCCGTAAGCTGGGAGCACCCATCTGGGATGAAAAACCTGCGGCGTCTGCCCATCACAGAGCACCGCTCAGCTTTCGCAGGCACACCTTGCCAAACGGCCTCACTCTGCTTACCAGAGAGATACATGCGGCACCCGTGGTGTCGTTCTGGGTGTGGTATCGCGTGGGCGCCCGCAACGAGCATGTGGGCATCACCGGCATATCGCATTGGGTGGAGCACATGATGTTCAAGGGCACCCATAACCTCGGCAAGGGCCAGATCATGCAGATGGTCGCCGAGAACGGCGGCACACTCAACGCCTTCACTTCGGACGACTGGACCGCCTACTTCGAGACCCTCCCATCAGACCGGCTGGACCTCGCCATCTACATCGAATCCGACCGAATGGGCAATTCCCTGTTCGACCCCACAGAGGTAGAGTCCGAGCGCACGGTGATTATCTCTGAGCGCGAAGGGAGCGAGAACGACCCCGACCATCTGCTCTACGAGGATGTGCTGTCCGCGGCGTTCAAGGTGCACCCCTACGGCAATGGGGTCATCGGCTGGAAGTCGGACCTGCGCGCCATGACCCGCGATGACCTGTACAACCACTACAGGACATATTATGCGCCCAACAATGCCACCATAGTGGTGGTGGGCGACTTCGACACCGAGGAACTGCTGGTGAAGCTGGCCGATGCCTTCGGCGGATACGCGCCGAACTTAGCCATACCGCCGGTCAGGGCGGTGGAGCCTGAGCAGATGGGCGAGCGGCGCGTGCGCGTGGAGCACCCCGGACCAACCGGGCAGATAGCCATCGTGTACAAAACCCCCTCCGCATCGCACCCCGATGTGTATTCGCTGATGGTGGCCGATGCCCTGCTGTCGGGCGCCAAACCGATGGGCTTTGGGGGCGCGGGCATGGGGCGCTCGGCCCGCCTGTACAGGGCATTGGTGGCCACCGAGATAGCGGCCGGCGCCGGGTCGTACTTCGGCCTGCACAAAGACCCCCACCTGTTCTCGCTGTCGGCCACCGCCCGCCCCGCCGACGACTATGAGGTCAGCCTGCGCCGCATAGAGGACGCGCTTCTGGAAGAGGTGCGTAAGTTGCAAGAGGGTGACATCCCGCAGGAAGAGCTGGACAAGGCGGTGCGCCAGTCGCGGGCGCAGTTCATCTACTCGTCGGACAGCGTGTCCAGTCAGGCCTACATGTTGGGCTTTCTGGAGAGCGTGCACACCGCTGACATGTACGACGAGGCGCTGGAGCGGCTGGCAGCGGTTACGCCCGACGACGTGCGCCGCGTGGCTCGCACCTACCTGACCGAGCGCAACCGCACCGTTGGCTGGTTCATCCCCACATCCGAGCCGCCACCCGCCCCCACCTTGGATGGGCGGGTGCAAGAAACACCGGACAAGGGCGAGGAGGTGCTGAGTTGAACATGCACCGGCACATGCATTTGCACAGGCACACCCATGCCCTCACACCACCCGACAACCGCGAAACCTCGCCGTACTCAGCACTCGACGCCCGGTCCACGGCCCTCGGTCCCGACACCATCACGAGACGGGTGCTGGACAACGGGCTGACGGTGTTGGTGTACCCGAACGCCACTACTCCGTCGCTGGTGGCCCGGCTGGCCGTGAAGGGCGGGGCCATGTACGACCCGCCCGACAAAGCGGGGTTGGCCGCCTTCACCGTGCGAGCGATGCGTCGGGGCACCGCCCGGCGCACCTTCGACCAGATCAACGAAGACACCGAGGGGCGCGGCGCGTCGGTGGGCGTAGACGCCGGCAAGACGCTGATGGACGCGGGCGGCCGGGCGCTCAAGGAAGATGCCCGCTTCCTGCTGGAGACCATGGCCGAGATAGTGCTGTGGCCCTCGTTTCCACCTGAGGAGATAGAAAAACTGCGCGTGCAGATACGCACCTCCCTCATCGAACTCGAAAACGATACCGGTTCGGTAGCCGACCGAGCGTTCCGCGAGACCGTGTACCCCCAAGGCCACCCCTACTACTACCGCACCAGCGGCTATCTGGAGACGCTGGACAATATCAGCCGCGAAGATATGCAGGCCTTTTACCGCAAATACTTCCGGCCAGAGCGCGCCACACTCGTGGTAGTGGGCGACGTGCAACCTGAGGAGATCGTGGACCACGTGAGGGTGCTGTTCGGCGACTGGCACTCCTCGCCCGAAGAGCCAGAACCATACGCCATAGCCGACCCTCCTTCCTTGCAAGGGGTGACTACCGTGTACCGCCACGTGCCCGGCAAAACCCAGAACGACATCGTGCTGGGTCACCCGTCACTGCGGCGCACCGACCCCGATTACTATGCATTCGACTTGATGAACCTTCTGCTGGGGCGCATAGGGCTGATGGGCAGGCTTGGCAAGACCGTGCGCGATGAGCAGGGCCTTGCCTACTATGTGTCTTCGTCATTCGAGGCGGGGTTGGGTGCGGGACCGTGGGCGGTGCGCGCCGGTGTGAACCCAGCGAACGTGCACCGGGCCATTGATAGCATCCGGCGCGAGATCGAGCGCATACGTACCGAGCCGATCCCTCGCGAGGAGGTAGAGGGCGGCAAACGCTACATGACTGGCGTCATGCCCCTGCGTCTGGAGACCAGCGACGGACTGGCCCGCGCCATACTGGAGATGGAACTGTTCAATCTGGGCTTCGACTATATATCCAGATACCCAGACATCATCGGAGCGCTCACCCCTGAAGATGTGAGCGCGGTGGCCGCGCGGCGCCTGTCGCCGGAGCACTGCGCGGTGGCTATTGCAGGCCCACCATTGCCGGAGGCGCAGGGCTGACATTGCACCCCTATACCCTCGCTGTCACGCGTGACGAAATATTTATGACCGGATGACAGCTGAGGGGCATTGACAGCCGTTGTGATACCTTCTAAGATAAATCAAGGGCAAATTATTAGCACCCCAAGAATCTTGGAGGCAAAGCATGGACACCAATGTGGCCCATCTTGACAGGGCGATTGCCGAGGTACTCGTGCGAGCACACATGGCCGAGCAGGGGCCTACAGGCTCTAACCCGACACTGAGCACACCCATCAGCAGCAAGACCGTTCATGAGCAACTCCGGCAGGCGGGCAAGGACGTCGGCCACTATACGGTGGTAAGCATACTGGAGGATTTCGCGGCTCAGGACTACATCGCGATGACCCCGACTCAAGCCGGGTTCGACGCGGAACGTCAGGTGACCAAGGTGTACCCTGCACGGCTCAAGCGCCAGTTCAACCTGTGGCACCTCGCCGACGAAGCCTGATGCATGTTAAAAGAAGACAGTGCGTAATATAGCCTCTCTCTATCCATGGAAGAGGGGTAGTGGGGGAGTTAGTGGTGCTGGGCAGAGCCATGCCCTCCTCCTATCACACAGCATACCCAACAGGCATGCACCGGCAGGAGTTGTGCTCGCCTCATCGCGGGGGTGGGATTTCGACGGGCAGCTTTATGGTGAAAGTGGAACCACGGCCCAACTGACTGTCTACGGTGATGGTGCCCCCATGCTGTTCCACTATCTTGCGGGCGCTGGCCAGCCCGATACCTGCGCCGCTGATGCGCCCTGAGGTGTTACTTGCCCGGCGGAACCACTCGAAGATATAGGGCAAGTCTTGAGGGGGTATGCCCACGCCTTGATCGCTGACGGTCAGCACCGCGTAGCGACACCCATCTTGCTCTTCCAAGGCCGCGCGCACAATCACCTGCCCACCGCCGGGGCTATATTTGATGGCGTTGGACAGGATATTGGACAGCACCCTTTCCAGCCGGTCCGCATCCCATTTCCCTGCCAGTCGGGGCACCGCAGTTTCGAAGACGATGGAATGTCGGTGGGTGGTTTGCCGGTGCTCGTTGACCACCCGGTCTGCGAGTGATACCAGATCGGTGGAGCGCAGTTGGAGAGACAGGGGTTGACCGACCTGCAAGCGCCCGAAGTCCACAAGCTCGTTCAGCAGCAGTTGCATCCTCGCGGCAGCGTCGTCAATGCGTGCCACCACGGCATCCAACGGACCGACGTGGGCCGCGCCCGACTCGGCGATGCGCTTGCGCAGAAGCTTGGTGTTGCCGATGATGGCTGCGAGGGGGTTCTTCAGGTCGTGGGATACCACCGACAGCAGTTCGTCGCGGATACGCAGGGCCGATTCGGCCTGCGCGCGGGCCATCCGCTCGTTGGCGAGCAGTTGCACGCGCTCTTCCTCGGCCTGCTTGCGCTCGATTGCCAGCGCCAGCACGTTGGCAACCGACTGAAGGAAGTTGATGTCGTCGCGTGTGAAGGTGCGCCGTCTGGTGGTATGTGCGCCCAGCACCCCGAAGGGGCGCTCTTTACCTGCAATGATCACGCTGATCCCGCTGATCACCCCATGGTCAATCAACAGCGGCGAGCCGTGGAAGCGCGTCTCGGTATGCAGGTCTTCTACTATCAGTGGCTCGCTCGACATCAGGGTGTATCCGGCCTGCGACCCCGGCCCACTGGGCACAACGGCTTTCCCTACCAGCCCCTCGCGCCAGCCCACACCGGCCCGCAACAACAGCCCCTGACCGTCCGGTAACAGTTCCAACAGCTTGCAATATTCCACGTGCAACGTGTGCACGACGGCCCGCACGGTCTCGTCCATAAGGGTGGGCAGGTCGGTGTCGGCCAGTGCGAGTTGCCCGAGCTGAGCCACAACCGTGTGCTGGAGGGCACGGATCTGCAAGTGCTGCTCGGCTTGCTTGCGCTCGGCTATGTGGTTTTGCAACTCGCGGTTGGCAACCTCAAGCTCGGCTGTGCGCTGGCTGACACGCTCCTCCAGTTCGGCGTTGAGGCGCAAGATCTCTTCTTCAGCCTGTTTGCGGTGGGTGATGTCGCGCACTATGCCGCTGTAAAACTTGCCTTCCTCGGTCTCCCAGCTTGCGAGCGACAGTTCCAGAGGGAACTCGGTGCCATCTTTCCTCAGGCCATGCAACTCCACGGCCTTGCCTATCAATTTGGCTTGGCCGGTGGTGTTCAGCCGGTGCATGCCCCGCCGGTGTGCCTCGCGATATCGCTCAGGCATCAGCATGACGAGCGGCTTGCCCAGCACTTCTTGCTCGGTATAGCCAAAGATGAGGTATGCACCTCTGTTCCACGAGCAGATGTTACCGTTGCTGTCGGCGGAGATGATGGCATCTGTCGCCGACTGCGTGACCGAGCGCCAGCGCAGTTCAGATGCGCGCAGGGCTTGCTCTGCCCTTTTGCGCTCGACCACCCGTCCGAGTATAGCCCCCACGTCCGCCATCAGCGACAGCAGTTGCTCATCTGGCTCCATGGGTTCGGGAGCGAAGAATTCGAGCACACCCACCACTTGGCTGGACACCAGCACGGGAAAAGCAAACGCCGCTTTAATGCCCACGGCCTCGGCAGCCCGCGCACGAGGGAAGTTGGGGTCGCTAGTGACATCGGTGATCCATATCGGCCTGCCCGCCACCAGCACCTGCCCCGGCAGGCCGACCCCACTCGGCATGCCGAGGGTTTCTGTTGCCTCGCGGAAGACCCGGAATCGGTCGGGGTCGGCCAGATACCATACCGTGGTCGGTTCCAGCGCCGATGGGTTGCGGGGTGAGGCTATATATAGATGGCCGATTGGCCAGCCGGTAAGCGTGCACACCTCATCCACAGCGGTCTGCATAGCGTCCTCGATAGAGGTCGATTCATTGGCCGCTGTGGCCACGACTCTGAGCAGTTCGAGGTATTCATTACCCTTAATGCTGGTGCTCATATCTGTTATATTCTACCATGTAACAGACGGTTTGTACTATCTTGTGGTCGAATATGAAGTACGACAGCATTTGGCACTGGGACGGCACATTCAGGGATATTTGCATCTCAGGCGTAGGTATCCCTCACTGGCAGCGCGTGATTGACTGGTTGCGTGCCAGCCCTTATCCCATAGAGTTCCGTCTGAATGATGAGCCGACAGCTCTGCCCCATGAGGTTTCCGAGGTCTTCAGGCAGAGAGACGAGCGCGCCGTTCTCTTGCAGGTTGATGTCGGAAACGTAATCATCCACTGCCATTTCTTCTCGTATGATGAAATTGAGTTCGACGTAGACCCGCGTGAGGTGAGTAGCGAGCAAGAGGAGCAGGGTATCATAGACTTTATGCGAGCATTGGGCCGGCTCTCAGGCAGAGAAGTCATCCTGACCCCTGAGAACTATCGGGAGATGGCTTTGCTGACCTATATTCCGGAACAGGACGAGGTTGTTCATAATCCTGTGAGCCTTGAGCCTGCTGCAATCAGAGAATTGAGCCGCGAGCAAGGGCTACGGCTGATGGCAGAGGCGTACGATGAGGACCAGAATGATGAGGGAGCGATTGTTCAGAGGATGTTGGACGCATCAAACAAACCTGTTCGCGAAGAGAGCTGAGTTGTTACACCTCCACCTAACTATCGGCCTGACCATCGAGCGAGGCCTGTTGGGGCTCGGTTGCCCATGGCGGCCATGGTCGTGACGCACACCCAAGGTGGGGAACCTCTACATTCACAGAATCGTTCTATAATGAGAGGGAGGCTGTAGCCTCAGAGGAGGTGTGACAATGATGCGTACGTGGTTGAAGAGCATATCACCCGGCAACTGGCTCACACGGCCCCGGCGCACGGGGGTGCGGTGGGTAGCGATTGTTGTGGGGGCGCTGATGCTGTGCACGCTGGTGCCCGGCGCGTCGAACGCGCAGAACGTGCCTTTCGAGTTCGCCCACCCGGCCTTCAAGAGCGTGTGGGCGCGCACCGATTACCCTGTGTACGCCCGCACGGCAGAGCGGTCGTGGGTATGGGGACCGGGGCCGTTTGCCTCCAAGGTGGAGCCGATGGCCCAGAGTCCGGGCGGCACGCGTCAGGTGCAGTACTTCGATAAGGCCCGCATGGAGATCAACAACCCCAACGCCGACCCCGATTCCCCGTGGTTCGTCACCAACGGCCTGCTGGTGTACGAGATGATCAGCGGGCGCATGCAGGTGGGCGAGAACCAGTTCGAACAGCGCGAGCCGGCACGCATCATCGTAGCGGGCGACGTGCCCCCTACCATGAACCCGGTGAACATCACGCCGTGGTACGCCTCGCTCGCTAAAGTAGCCACGCTGGCCCCCGGCCAAAACGAAGCCGGGCCGAAGGTGGGGCAGGAAGTGGTGCAGTTCTTGTCGGCAGACGGCACGGTGAGCACTAGGCCGCCGCAGATGAGGCCGGGCACCCTGCCCAAGTTCCAGTACTACGAACCGACCACCCGCCACAACATACCCGACGTGTTCTGGAGCTTCATGAACCAGCGCGGCATTGTGTACGAAGGAGGCCGGTTCCGCGAAGGCCAGCTCATGAACTGGGTGTACACGCTGGGTTACCCGCTCACCGAGCCATATTGGATTGACATCTACATCGTGGGCGCCAAGACCACAGCCAAGACTACGGTGATGATGCAGGCGTTCCAGCGCAGGGTGCTCACCTACAACCCCTCTAATCCGCCCGGCTGGCAGGTGGAGATGGGCAACGTGGGCCGGCACTATTACGAGTGGCGCTACGGGTCGCTACCTGCGCCGCCCGGAGGGGGGGCTGGCATGGTTCTGGACATCAGGCGATTGGACTTGCAGACGCCCTTCGCATCGGGCCAGTACTCGGCCATCCACGAGCCGCTGTATGCCACGGCGGTCACCGCCGATGAATGGCAGAAGCTGTGGGAGCGCCACACCGCCGACTTCGACGGGCCTACCATCTTGCCCAAGGTGGACTTTAGCAAAGAGTTCGTGGTGGGCGCGTGGTGGGGTGATAAGCCCAACGGCTGCTACTCGCTCAGGATACAGTCCGCTGCCGTGAACGACTCGACCATCACCGTCACCGTACATCAGACGGTGCGCGAGGGGGGCTGCACCCAAGTGATCGTGCAGCCCAATGATATAGTGGCGGTGTCCAAGACTGGCCTAACCCAGAGCAAGTACAGCATCGTGTTCGTGGACGCCAACGGCAATGTGCTGGCTCGAAGCGAAGTGACCCTGCGCTGAGCAGTTGTCCGGCCACCTCATAGCCACAGGCGGGCACGCCCCGGTGTCAACCCCCTGCGCGCATCTGGCGCCACTCGCGCACGGCGCGTGCTATCCAATACACGTTCCACGCGCCCACCAGCATGCCGCCCAGTATGATGGGCAGGGGGTTGACTATCTGCTGGATGCGCACCCGTCCCACGCTGATTTCGATCACTGCCACGGGTTGTGCCGTCAGCGCCTTGCCCTGACCTTTCGCGCCTGACCCCATAACGTACGAAACACGTGCCACCGGTATCACAGTCTTAGCGCCCACTGTGTAGGCTTTGCCGAACACTGCCGACACGTCGGGCGGCTGAGGCGCTTCGGTGGTTGCCTGTGCCTGTTCGTGGGCGGTGCCGTGTGCGATCATGTCCTGTAGAAAGCCGTTATCTCCCATTACATCCATCCCTTCTGACCATTGACCACACCCGAACCGGTGCGAGCACCAGCGCCACCATCACCAGCGCAAGCGCCGGCCACCACGCGGCGCTGCCTCTCAGCGATAGTGTAGTTACGCCGTTATCGTCTATCATATAGAGGCTGGCAGGGCGCAGCACCTTGAAATAGCTTGCGCCCATCTGGCCCTTTCGCACGCCGACTTCGGGCACAAGCGAAATGGTATGCCCACCGGACCGCACATAGATGGGACTGCCACGTACGTTAGTGCGTGTGAAACGTATCTGCATATCTGCCTCCACCTGTCTTGGAATCCCACAATGATGGGGCGCGGGCGTCCCGCCCGCATGTGGGACTGATAACCGGCAATAGGATACAATATAATGTGCCGGGCGCAAAGCCGCACCATAATTTTGATTCCGTCATGAACCATCTATGATACACACTGCGTGATCGTTTATGGCACACACACTGCGCGATAAGGTATCGGGCCTGATACTGGACATGGACGGGGTGCTCTACAGGGGCACCCAGCCGTTGCCCGGAGCGCGTGAGCTGTTTCCCGCTTTGCGCGAGGCCGGGCTTTCCTATATACTTCTGACCAACAATGCTACCCTCACCGCCGAGGACTACTCGGCGAAGCTGGCGAAGATGGGCATGGTAGTGCCGGCGGAGTCTATACTCACCACGGCACAGGCCACGGCCAGCTATCTGGCGGAAAACTATCCGCAGGGCGGGGGCATCTACGTGCTGGGCGAGCCAAAGCTGGTGGATACATTGAGCCGGGTGCCGAACTTCCGGCTGGACGGTTGGCGCCCCGACTTCGTGGTGGTGGGGCTGTATTTCAAGTTCGACTACGATTCCCTTCAGAGGGCGTGCGCTGCCATACGGCGTGGGGCACGCTTCATTGCCACCAACATAGATGCCACCTTGCCGGTAGAAGGGGGAGAGCTGTGGCCGGGGGCAGGCAGCATCGTGGCTGCCGTGAAGACCTGCGCGGGTGTCGAGCCGCTGGTTATCGGCAAACCCAACACTTACATGGCCGGCATGGCCCTGTCCCGACTGGAATTGCCGCCCGATCAAGTATTGTGTGTGGGCGACCGACTGGACACCGATATCCTAATGGGAGCAAGGGCGGGCATGCCCACCGCCCTTGTGCTCACGGGCGTGTCAAGGCGCGAAGACATACAAGATGCGGAGAAAGCGCCCGCCCGGCCCGATTACGTGTTCGATGACCTGCCCGCACTCATGAAAGCGCTGGGTATCTGATCTGATCTGAGCTGCTCGCTCTATAACCCAACTTGGAATCCACGACCTGCTATAACCACACTACCGGAGGGCATCAGCGTGAACAGAGAAAGGATAAACACCGACAAGGCCCCGGCGGCCATCGGGCCATATTCGCAAGCGATAAAGGCGGGGAATCTGCTATACACTGCCGGGCAGGTAGGACTGGACCCGCAGGCAGGCAAGCTGGTGGAAGGTGGTATAACCGAGCAGACCCGCCGCGCCCTAGAAAACATCAAGGCTATCCTTGAGGCCGCGGGCACATCGCTCGACCGGGTGGTGAAGAGCACGGTGTTCCTCACTGATATGGGCAACTTTGCCGCCATGAACGAGGTATACAGGCAGTACTTCGGCGAAGCCGCCCCGCCCGCCAGAACCACCGTGCAGGTAGCAGGCCTACCCCTCGGCGCACTGGTGGAGATCGAATGCGTGGCCCTCATTGACTGATGCAAAGGGCTATATTGCGGAATGGCGAAGGGTCACGGGCACCATATGGTCCTGCAAGTTGACCTGACCTCCGGCATAAATCGTGCGTGGAATGCGCTAACGGGCGAGTGTTGATGGGTCAGCTTGACGGGTAAACTCATGAGCAGGTAGACGTGGCAGGGACTATGTTGTGCCTTCGAATCCAAGCCGCTGACTGCGCTGGTACGCACCGACTGGAACATATAAACATATATCTGTAATGGACGACAGCGTGTAACGAGTGGTGCGCGGTCTCCGCTCCTCTTCTTAAGGGAGGCCGGAAGCCGCGCGGGGTAAGGGCAGGTTGGGCGAAGAACTTTTAGGTCTCAGCCTTGAAGCGGCGCAGGCGAGGCTCGTCGTCGGCCGGGAGGGAGGAAGCGCCCGGCATGCCCGCTGCCGCCATCTCTTTGCCGGCCTCTGCGGCTTGTTCGGTTGGGGTCCACTCGCCTGCTCCATCCAGAGCGTCGGCCCGGACGTTGCTTTTGCGCAGGGGTATCTCTTTCAGGAAGCCGGTGGCTATCAGACCGACGGCCAGCAGCACGGTGCCTATCAGGAAGGCTTGCTGTATGCCTGAAAACAGTGCGGGTTTCATGGCGTCCTTGATGAGGTTGATTATCATGTCGGCAAACAGCGCGGGCACGTGGTAAGCGTTGACGAGCTGGTTGTGCAGTTGTGCCGTGCTCTCAGGGTTCACCAGCACCTGCGGATTGAGGTTGTTCAGGCCGGAAGCGAAGCGCTCGGCATCAACCTGCCCGGCCAACTGAGGGGGCAGGGCGGCCTTCAACTGATCGAAGCGCTGTATCAGCTCAGGCTTGAACTGCGAATGGAACTGGTTGTTCACCACACTGCCCAGTATAGCCACACCCACCGTGCCGCCTATCGAGCGGAAGAACTGTACTGCGGCGGTCACCACACCCACACGCTGGATGGGAAAGGCATTCTGAGTTACCAGCGTGTACAGGGGAAAAGTCACACCCATGCCCAGACCCATGATCACCATGTACACCACTGTGATGATGCGTGGCGTGCTCATGTTCATGGTGTACAGCAGGAACATGCCCGCCGTGACCAGCGCCATGCCTGCGATGCCCATGATGCGGTATCTGCCGGTGCGCGAGATGACCTGCCCCGATAGCATGCTGGCGATCACCACCGCGATCATCATGGGCGTGAGGGCGTTGCCACTGCTGGTGGCCGTGTCGCCCTGAATGGCCTGTATGAACAGCGGTATGTAGATCACCGCACCGAACAGGCCCGCGCCCGTGATGAACACCGTGATCACCGAAGCGGTGAATATGCGGTTCTTGAAAAGGTCGAGCGGTATGACCGGCTCTTTGGCCTTGGTCTCTACCACTATGAAGGCCAGCAGGAACAGCGCCGCCAGCGCCAACAGGCCCAGCACCTTCGAGGAACCCCAGTCCCATCCGGGCGTACCCCCCAGCGACAGGGCTATCAACAGAGGCGTGAGGCCGACCGCCAGCGTGAGGGCACCCGCCCAGTCCACAGCCCTCCTGACGGTGTGTGCCTGAACATGTGGGAAGAATGGGATGAGCACGGCGAGGGCCAGCAGGCCCACCGGCACGTTCACGTAGAACACCCAGTGCCAACTCAGGCGGTCGGTGATGTAGCCGCCCACCGTGGGGCCTATCACCGAGGCCAGCCCCCACACTCCCCCGAACGCCCCCTGCCATTTGCCCCGGTTGGCAGGGGGTATCAGGTCGGCCACGATGGCGAAGGCACATGAGAACATGATGCCCGCGCCCAGACCTTGCAGTCCCCGGAACACGATCAGCTGGTATATATCGGCGCTCAGGCCCGACAGCATAGAGCCGAGCATGAACACTACTATACCCGATATGTAGAACCACTTGCGCCCGTATATGTCGGACAGCTTGCCGAAGATGGGCACCGAGATGGTGGACGTAAGCAGATAAGCCGTAACTACCCATGAATAATGTTCAAAGCCCTTCAGGTCGCCGATGATTTTGGGCATGGCTGGTCCGACCACCGTCTGGTCGAGCGCTCCAAGCAACAGGCCGAGCAGTACGCCTGCCATCACCACTATTACCTGCCGGCCCTGCACTTGGGCAGCAGCATCTGTGCCCGGTACCGGGACCACTTGCGATAAGGTTCTCTGCGCCCGTGCAGTCCGGCCTATCGTCGGGGTATCTTCCACGCCTGTTTGTCCTCCTTTATCTGTCGCAAAAGTGCAAACGACCGCAGGGCAGTGTGATCAGCACCCATCTTCCCGGCTGTGCTCTTCAGGCAACAGCGATCGGATGTGCTGGAACGCCCGCATGATGTCGGCCAACTGGTCATCGGATAGGGGGCTGAGGAACTCGGCCAGCACGGCGCAGAACTGCCTGCGCGCCTGCTCGGCTATTTCCCTACCTGCGGGGGTGAGGCGTAGGTAGATGCGCCGTCTGTCCTCGCGGTCGTGCTGCCGCTCCACGTAGCCTCTGTCCACCAGACCGTCTATGATGCGGGTCATGGTGGGGTCGGTGACGTTGTGGTGGCGGGCCAGTTCGCTGGTCAACTGCTTGCCCCTGATCAGGGCCTGAAGCACCCACATCTGCGATTCGCCCAGTTCTCTGAGCGCATCGGCGACCTCCGCACTGCGCCACCGGTGTTTGAGCACCCGAAGCATTGGGTGCATGGTACGCAGCATCTCCCTGCTGACCGTTTCGACCAACTCCATGTGCTGTGCGGCATCGTTGCCCGCGCCGACGTCGGTGTCTGCGTCATCGCCAGCTCGAATAACCATATGCGTACGCCTCTTTTCTATGCATTGTAGTTGCAACTACTATCCTTTAGTAGAGCTAACTATTGTATCTGCTAAAGGATACCACCGGAAGGAGGTCTTGTCAATACTCTTGCAGGGGTTCGCCCGAAAAATCGGTCTTGAGGCGTACTGAGCGGAGTCTGGGGTTCCGTCCGGGCAATCAGGGGTAGAGCCTCGTAAGCGTCTTACGGCAAGGGGCATCATCGGTGGGTACAGCGATGGCACGTTCCGACCGGACAACAACGCCACGAGGGGGCAAACCTCCAAGATAGTGGCCAACGCCTTCTTCCCGCAGTGCGGCACGCCCTAGCCAGTGCTGCTTGAAGGCACTTTGTGTGCAATAGAGGAGGGGTGTGGGAAGGGCGAGGTCCTCCCCACACCCCTCC
>DAOTTC010000018.1:0-5618 GCA_034437815.1 Chloroflexia bacterium
CGCCACCCCGAACACCACTGCCAGCGTGGTCAGCAGGGCGCGCAGTTTGCGCCCCGCCAGATAGCGCACAGGTATTGCCAGATATGCCTTCACCCTGATGCTCCCTTCTGTTATATGCGGCTCTGGTTAGCGCTCAGCCACGAGGGCTTCCATCTTCTCCAGCAGGTCTGCGGCTGATCTGCCAACTCCCAGCTTCATATCGTCCACGATTGTGCCATCTTTCATGAAGATGATGCGGTCGGCGTAGGCGGCCATGCGCGGGTCGTGGGTGACCATCACCACGGTGCGACCCCACTCGTCTACCGATCGCCTCAGCCAGCCCATCATCTCATCGGCCCTGCGCGAGTCGAGGTTGCCGGTCGGCTCGTCGGCCAGCACCACCGCAGGCTCGGTGACGAGGGCGCGGGCCAGTGCCACCCTCTGCTGTTCCCCTCCGGACAGCTCGGCGGGCCGGCGGTGCATGTGGTCGGCCAGTTCTACGCGCTTCAGCCATGCCCTTGCCCGCTCGATAGCATCGCCCTGCGACGAGCCATTGAGCACGAGGGGCAGGGCCACGTTCTCCAGCACGGTCAGCACAGGTATCAGGTTGAAGAACTGGAACACGAAGCCTATCTTGTTGCGCCGCAGGACGGTAAGCGCTTTGTCGTTGAGCTTCGAGAGGTCAACGCCGTCCAGCAGGACCCGCCCCTCGGTGGGAGCGTCTAGCCCGCCCAGCAGGTGCAGTAATGTGGATTTGCCGGAGCCGCTCGGCCCCATGATAGCCACGAACTCCTGCGGCTCAACGCTCAGGTTTACGTGGTCCAGTGCTTTGACTGCGGCACTGCCGTGCCCGTACACTTTGGTCAGGTTCTCAGCCTTCAGGATTGCCATCCTCTTTTATCTCCTGTTTGTGTGGTGAGTGATCGAGGTCATAGCTTGCTGTCTTCTGTCACCGGTCATTGGTGAGGTCATTGGTGGCTTTCTTTGGCCGCCCCCTTGGCCGTGGGGAGGGCTGTAGCGGGGGCTGTTTGCGTATATCGTCCAGCCGCGCCTCCACTATGTCGAGCCAGCGCAGTTCCCCCTCGGTGTGCATGATTGCGCTGTCCAGCAGGAGTATGCGAGCCAGATGCCTGCGGGGGTCGAGCAGGTTGCGGCGCATGGTCAGGTCGTGCAGTTCCTGAAACAGCTCGCGCCTCTGAGACATCAGAATCTGACGCGCCGCCTCGGGCTGGGCTTCGAGGGCCAGCACCAGCTTGAGGTACAGCTCGTCGCGCAGTCGGTAGTCGCGGGGTACAGGCGATGCGAACCAGTTAGCCAGTTCCTTCCTGCCCTCATCGGTCAGCGCCCATAGCTTCTTGTCTGGCCCGCCGCCCTTTTCGATCCCCTCCTGCACCACCAGCCCGTCTCGTGCCAGCCGGTCCAGACTGCTGTAAATCTGCCCGCTGTTCAGCTCCCAACTGCCGCCCAGAGCGGCCTCGAACAGCCCGCGCAGTTCGTAGCCGTGCCGGGGGCGGAGGGCAAGCAGGGCCAGTATGGCGTTCTGCACCGGGCCTCGCTCGCTTTTTGTTCTGGCAACTGCGGTCTCAACCATAACTGAATACTCGGTATCTAGTTTATGAGAAAAGTATATACCGAGTATGTAATTTTGTCAAGGGGTTTTGACCGGATGTCTGTCGGCATCTCTCTGAAGGCAGCCCCTCACCCCGGTCCCTCTCCCTTCATGGGAGAGAGGACGAGGTGAGGGGACCTATCTGAGACAGATAACTGCCGGAGGAATAAGGGCCGGGGTTCGGACCGAGCCTGCTCCGACAGGCCGACTGTTCCGGGCCTGCACGCGTGGTAATCGAGGCGCGAACCGCCCTGAGTACCATGTAGCCCGGACGTTTTATGCACTTGGTGGGGTTTGCTCGTAAACCTGCGGGTTGACGAGGTTGGGGGGCCGCTCGCCGCGTATGACTGCGATGATATTATCGGCGGCCATGAGGGCCATGGCGGTGCGCGTCTCCAGCGAGGCCGACGCTATGTGCGGGGCCAGCACCACGTTGTGCAGGTCGAGCAGGCCGGGGTGCACCTGCGGCTCGTTCTCGAACACGTCGAGGGCCGCGCCCGCGATCTGCCCGGCGCGCAGGGCGTCCACCAGCGCCGCCTCGTCCACTATAGGCCCACGCGCCGTGTTGATGAGGTAGGCTGTGCGCTTCATGCGGGCCAGTTGCTGTGCGCCTATCAGGTGGTGGGTCTGCGGGTTGTAGTCGGTGTGGATGCTCACGTAGTCCGAGCGCTCCAGCAGTTCGTCGAGCGGCACCGAACGCGCCTTGAGCTGTCGCTCGGTCTTCTTATCGGCGGGCGCGCGGTCGTGGTACAGCACGGTCATGTCGAAGCCGGTGGCGCGCTTGGCCACCGCCCGCCCGATGCGCCCGAAGCCGATGATGCCCAGCGTTTTGCCGTGCACGTCTTGGCCCAGCATGAGCATCGGCCCCCAGCCGGTGAAGCGCCCTTCGCGTGTGAAGCGGTCGGCCTCCACCACCCTGCGTGCCACAGCCAACAGCAAGGCCCATGCGAAATCGGCTGTGGTGTCAGTGAGCACCCCCGGCGTGTTGGTGACGGCAATGCCCCGGCGTGTGGCCTCGGCCACGTCAATGTTGTTGTAGCCCACCGCCATGTTGGCGATGATCTTCAGCATGGGCGCGGCGTCCATCACTTCGGCGTCAATGGTGTTGGTGAGCATGCAGTACAGGGCGTTGTAGTTGCCCGACCGCAACCGCTCGACCAACTCCTGTTTGGTCCAGATGCGGTCGCGCTCAGCGTTGACGTCAATCACGCTTCCTTCGGGCAGTGCTTCGCGCAGCCTCTGCAATGCAGGTTCGGGCACAAGCTGTGTGACCAGCACACTCGCCGGCGCGGCATGTTCCGACATAGCTCACCTCCAAGGTTTGGGCCGATGGAAATGCGGGGTTTAGAACGAACTGGTGCCTGCCTGATTCAGCAGGAACAGAATCATGCACAGGCCGTAGCAAGCGGCAAGCACGCCTATCACCGTCAGCACCGGCAAGATGCACCCGCGAACCACGCCTTGTTTTCTCCCAGATTCTATACCTATCATGCGGCATTACCTCCTGTCTGGTTGTCATTGTGCTTCATATGTGCACAGACGAGCACCAATCCATTGATCAATTGCAGGGTGTGCTGTTTGCCGCCCTCACCCACTTCCAGCGCCGGGCCGACACAGGACGGGCAGCCGTCCTCACAACCACAGCTTCTGATGAGCTCCGCCGCCGCTTCGAGAAGCGTGGGGTGCAGTTCGTATAGCTTCTTGCTGAAGCCTATGCCGCCCGGATACGAATCGTACAGGAAGATGGTGGGCCGTCCCGTGAAGGGGTTCTTCACCTGCGGCACCACGCCCAGATCGCGCGGGTCGCACATTAGGTACAGGGGCGCGATCTGCACCAGCACGTTTGCCAGCCCCACCAGCCCCGATTGCAGGGCGGAAGTGGGCGACTGCCTGCCGTTCGACGCCGACTGTACCTGCCCGTCCAAGGTCTGGCTCAGGCCCTCGGCCACATCGGGTGGCACGCACAGCCAGTAGGCCGTGGTGTGCAGTTCCTGCTCCGGAAGGTGGATCTTGCCCCAACCTATGTTCTCGTGGGTGTGCAGCTTGATCTTCTTGTATATGGTTGCCTGCGCCGACACCGTCACCTCTCCGTGGTTGCGCGGAGCTTCTCTGGGTTCGCCTGTAGCAATATCTAATACCTTCAAAGTGACCGCGAGGTTCGCATCGGTGTAATAGTCCACGTTCACCGCCCGCACATAGGCCTTCTGCTCTTCCCAGTCCAGCCTATCCACGTGGTACTGCTGGCCCTCGTGCAGGTAGATGGCCTCTTCGTGGAGCATGGTGAGCACCGAGAAGCGGTCCATCTCGCCGATAACACGCGGGGTGGGGTCTGTGGTATCCACTATCACGAAGTTCTCGGTGGCGGCGGTGCGCAGGGAGATGTTTTCGGCGGGAAAGTTCTCGCTGGACCAGTGCCACATGCCCCCGGCATGGCGCACCACCATGCACTCCTCCAGATAGCCCAGTAGTTCGGCGGTCTGTGCGGGGGTGTGCGGTCCATAGCCCTCGTCGTCGCGGAAGGGCAGTTCGAAGGCCGCGCACTGCAAGTGGCTCATCAGGATGAACAGGTTGTCGGGGTTGACGAGGCCGTTTTCGGGTGACCTGCTGAAGAAATACTGGGGGTGGTTGACCATGAACTGGTCCAGCGGGGAAGAGCCGGCCACCAGCACGGCCAGCGAGTGCGACGAGCGCCGCCCGGCTCGCCCGGCCTGCTGCCATGTGGAAGCTACGGTGCCCGGATAGCCCACCAGCACTGCCGCCTCAAGCGCGCCGATGTCTATGCCCAGCTCCAGCGCGTTGGTGCTCACCACCATGCGCACTGTGCCATCGCGCAGGCCCCGCTCGATCTCTCGTCGCTGGTTGGGCAGATATCCGCCCCGGTAGCCCCTGATCCTCGATTTGGGGTCGCGGATTCTGGAGTGGCGGGCGGCGGCCTCCTGCAAGTAGCTGAGCAGTATCTCGGCGGACATGCGCGTGCGGGCGAACACCACGGTCTGGATGTCGTTGGCCAGCAGTTGCGAGGCGATGTCGGTGGCTTCCAGCAGAGACGAGCGGCGCAGGCCAAGCTCGCGGTTGATCACAGGTGGGTTGTAGAAGACGAAGGTCTTCGGCCCCTGAGGTGC
Source organism: Chloroflexia bacterium (assembly GCA_034437815.1). Lineage (GTDB taxonomy): Bacteria > Chloroflexota > Chloroflexia > QHBQ01 > JADMIH01 > JADMIH01. The sequence goes on from DAOTTC010000018.1 coordinate 4,711, forward strand.
GCCGTTGTTGTCAATCAGGGTCACTTCGGACATGCCGGTGAGCTGGCGGGCCAGCTCCTGCGGGTTGGCGATGGTGGCCGAGGCGCAGATGAACTGCGGCCTTGACCCGTAGAACTCGCATATGCGCAGCAGGCGGCGCATGACGTTAGCCACGTGCGAGCCGAACACGCCCCGGTAGTTGTGCAGTTCGTCAATCACCACGTACTTGAGGTTCTCGAACAGGCGCACCCACTTGGTGTGGTGAGGCAGCACGCCGGTGTGCAGCATATCGGGGTTGGACACCACGATGTGCCCCGCGGTGCGGATGGCCTTGCGAGCCGAGGGTGGGGTGTCGCCGTCGTAGGTGTAGGTTTTGATATCGCGGTTCAGGTCGGTGGTGAGCGCGTACAGGTTGGCGAGTTGGTCCTGCGCCAGCGCCTTGGTGGGGAACAAGTACAGGGCGCGGGCATTGGGGTCATCGAGGATGGTGTTGAGCACGGGCAGGTTGTAGCACAGGGTCTTGCCCGATGCGGTGGGCGTGACCACCACCACGTGCTCGCCCCGGTGCACGGCGTCCACTGCCTCGCGCTGGTGGGTGTACAACTCGTGGATGCCTCTGGCCCGCAGGGCGCTCACCAGATGCGGGTTGACCCAATTGGGGAAAGGGGCAGTGCGCGCCGGGCGAGCGGGCATATCGTGCCATGCGGTGATGCGCTGCTGGAACATGGGCGAGCGCCGCATATGCTCAATCAACTGCGCGAGGTCCATGCTACTTCAACCACCCTCTCTTTTTGAGCAGTTCGGTGCCCACGTTGCCCAGCACGATGCGCTCGCCCTGCGGCAGCCACGGGTGCCATTCCAGCCTGCCGCGCTCGAACCACTGGTACTCACTGCCCTGCTCTTTGAACGACTCGCTGAGCGGGTAGCCC
>DAOTTC010000019.1:0-67130 GCA_034437815.1 Chloroflexia bacterium
GCGCATCCAGAAGATCGTGGACGAACTCAACGGCGAGAAGATTGACGTGGTGCTGTGGGACCCCGACCCGGCGGTGTTCATCGCCAACGCGCTCTCCCCGGCACAAGTGCTGTCGGTGGACTTGGACGAGGCGCAGAAGACCGCATCGGTGGTGGTGCCGGAGAAGATGCTGTCGTTGGCGATCGGCAAAGAGGGCCAGAACGCCCGCCTCGCCGCCAAGCTCACGGGCTGGCGCATCGACATACGCAGCGCCACCACGCCGAGCATGGAGGAAGAGCCGGGCGTGGATGAAGAAGAACTCGCCCGGCGTGCTGCCGCCGCCCTGCGTGCCGAGGCCGCCACCGGCGCACAAACTGCGCCCGAAGATAGCTACCAGCCTGCGGCTGTGAGCGAAAACGGCGCATCGGTGCGCGAAGAGCGCCGTAAAGTGCGCCCCAATAACACCGTGGTGTACCGCAATATTGAGTACGGCCCGCTCCCGGAACCTCTGGCCGGAGAGAACGTGCGGGTGCGCATCATGGGCGATATGCTGGAGGTGCGCACCGACTCGGGCCGGGTCGTAGCTACCTATCCGTTGCAGGAACCGGCCGAGGTCGCCTCGGTGGAAGAGGAAGCCTGATACAGACGCCCACGCAGGGGAGGGCTTATACCTCTTGGGGGCAGGGGAGTGCCCCTGCCGGGGATGTGGAGGACATTTATACCCCCACATCTTCCCCTAATCACAGCCTTTCTACGGATAATGGGTAAATGGGTATCAGAGCCTAAAGCTCCAAGCCCGTTTCCGTGGGCGGTTGTATAATTAGAGATTAGAGACATGATATGATGGCAAAAGCCAAAACTAAAGGCCCAAGGCCCAAGCACATACCACAGCGGACCTGCATCGCCTGCCGTACCACCGGCCCCAAACGCGGTCTGGTGCGCGTAGTGCGCACCCCGGACGGTCGAGTAGAGGTGGACGAAACCGGCAAGAAGTCGGGCCGTGGGGCCTATCTGTGCAGAACCAGAGAATGCTGGGAGAAGGCACTCAAAAGCAGAGCGTTGGAGTATGCCCTCAAAACGCCCGTGAGCATCGAGGATAAAGCCGCTCTGCAAGCGTATGCCGAGGCGCTCTCGGTTGAGGACTGAGGGCTGGAGGCTGAGGCCGGGGGTCGGAGATTGAGCAACCTCCGGGCCTCGTCCCTCGTCCCTCGTCCCTCGGTTCTGAAGGAGATGGAGGTGATAATATAGCATGCCAAAGAAGATAGATTACTTGGTCCTCACTAGGGACAATATAGATGAGGGCGATATCACAATAGAAGAAGAGGAAGGGTTCGCACGCCCCCGTGCCCCACGAGCCCCCGGCCGCCCGGGTGGCAAACCCGGCGCTCATCGTTCTGCGCGGCCCGCCGGCGGCCAGCGCGGTTCGGCACGCCCGCCGGCAGGTGGGCTTGCGCGTAGGGGGGTGGGTCGGCCCCCTGCGGGTGATGGTGCGCGGGGTGCGGGCGCGGGCGCGGGCGCCGGTGCCGGGCGCAGCACCTTCGGCAGTCTGGGCCGCCTTGGCACTATCGAGCGGCCAAAACCCAAGATCGAACTGCCGCCCTTCATGACCGTCAAGGAGCTTGCGGACGAACTGGGCGTCAACGCCGCCGATGTAATCCGCGAGCTTATGAAGCATAATGTGTTTGCCACCATCAACCAGCAGATTGACTACGACACCGCTGCCATCGTAGCCATTGGTCTGGGCTACGAAGTTACCGAGGCCAAGCCCGAGGAGGAAGAGGACCTTGGCGAGCGCATAGCCAGCGAACTGGAGGATACCACCACCGGCAGGCTGGTGCCGAGGCCGCCCGTAGTCACCATCATGGGGCACGTGGACCACGGTAAGACCAAGTTGCTGGACACCATCCGCAAGACCAACGTGGTGGCTACCGAGGCGGGGGGCATCACCCAGCACATCGGCGCATATCAGGTCGAATTGCAGGGCAAGAAGATAACTTTCCTAGACACCCCCGGCCATGAAGCGTTCACCGCCATGCGCGCGCGCGGTGCTCAAGTCACCGATATCGTAGTGCTAGTGGTGGCTGCCGATGACGGCGTCATGCCCCAGACCCTCGAAGCGCTGTCCCATGCTAGAGCCGCCAACGTGCCTATTGTCGTGGCTATCAATAAGATTGATAAGCCCGAAGCCAACCCCGAGCGCGTGATGACCCAGTTGTCCGAGCAGGGCCTCGTGCCCACGCAATGGGGTGGCGAAACCGAATTCATCAAGGTGTCGGCCCGCACCGGCGAGGGCATTCAAGACCTGTTAGAGACCATCCTGCTGGTGGCCGAGTTGCAGGAGCTGAAGGCCAACCCCGACAAGCCCGCTGTGGGCACCATCATCGAGGCAGAAATGGACCGCAACCGCGGCCCCATAGCCACCGTGCTTATCCAGAACGGCACCCTCAACCTGCGCGACTATGTGGTGGCGGGGGCAACATGGGGTCGTATCAGAGCCATGCAAGACGACAAGGGCCGCAAACTACGCAAAGCCGAGCCTTCCACACCGGTGGAGGTTCTCGGCCTGACCGCCGTGCCACAGGCCGGGGACAGGCTGATAGTGGTGCCCGATGAGCAAACCGCCAAGCGCATCGCCGAGCAGCGCGCCCGCCTGCGCCGCTTCGAAGAGAGTGCCCAAGGAATTAAGACCGTCAGCCTCGACGACCTGTTCGCTCAGATTCAGGCCGGCAAGGTCAAGGAACTGCGAATCATCCTCAAGGCCGACGTGCAGGGTTCGCTGGAGGCCATCACTCAGACCCTCAACAAGCTGTCTACCGATCAGGTGCGCATCAACATCCTGCACCGCGCTACCGGCGGCATCACCGAGTCCGACGTGGCGCTGGCCTACGCATCAGGGGCCATCATCATCGGCTTCAACGTGCGCCCGGATGTGGCGGCCAAGCGTGCCGCCGAGAAGAACCACGTGGACATCCGGTTCTACGATATCATCTACAAGCTGGCCGAGGACATTGAAAAGGCCATGCAGGGCCTGCTCGAACCGACCTATCAGGAGGTCACCGAGGGCTATGCCGAAGTGCGTGCGGTGTTCCGCCTGCCCAAGAACGAACAGGCCGCTGGCCTGATGGTCACCGAGGGCAAGGCCAGCCGCACCGCGCAGGTGCGCGTATTGCGCGGTGGCGCGGTGATCTACGACGGCACCGTGGCCTCGCTCAAGCGCTTCAAGGACGACGTGCGCGAGGTGGCGCAGGGTTACGAGTGCGGCATCATGCTTGCCAATTTCAACGACTTTCAGGAGGGCGACGTCCTCGAGTTCTACCGCCGCGAGCAGGTCAAAGCCTAACCGCTAACCGCTAACCCCTCAATAGGAGGGGTTAGCGGTCAGGGGGTGAGGGTTATAGACAGCCGACCAACCATGACTAGCAGACGCCAGATACAAGTTGCCGACGAGATACAGCGCATCATCTCCCACCTGCTGGAACGCGAGCTTAAGGACCCACGGTTTGGGTTCGCCACCATCACCAAAGTGGAGGTTAGCTCGGACCTCAAGTATGCGCGCGTGTATGTGAGCGTTTATGGATCGCCCGAGGAGCAGAGGGATACCATGCGGGCCTTCGAGAGCAGCAAGGGCTTCATCCGGCGCGAGCTTGCCGGCCGCATGAACATGCGCTTCGTGCCCGAACTGCAATTCAAGCTCGACCCATCTATAGAGTACGGCGACCGCATCAGCCGCCTGCTTGAAGAATTGAAGCAGGAGGAGAGCCGCAAAATGCAGGCGCAGCAAACCGCCCCGGACGGGAGTGCAGACGAGGGCACACAGGATCCCCCGCAGGAGGGCCGGCCCGATTGAACACCACCGCTACCGCCATACCATCCATAAGCGACCACGAACTTGACGAGCGGGTGCCCGCGTGGACCCTGCCCGAATACTCGCGGATAGCCTCGTGGCTGGAGGGTGCGGAGCGGGTGTGGGTTCCATTGCACGTCTCGCCCGACGGCGACTGCATTGGCTCGGCGCTGGCCTTTGCACGGGCGTTGCGGGCGCGAGGCTACGATTGTGTGGTGGTGTCGTCCGACCCCATCCCAGCGATGTACACTCCCTTGTACGACCCCGCGGACATATATGTGGGCGACTCGCCCCCCGGACCGCCGGCCACGCACATCGCCTGCCTCGACATCAGCGACCCCACACGCACCGGTGGCTTCTACACCGCCAACCGCCATGCTTTCGAAAGCAATGCGGGTGTGAAGGTGCTCAACCTAGACCATCACGCCACCAACACCCGTTTCGGCGACCTCAACCTGCTGGACATCAGCGCCGCGGCGTGCGCCGAGCAGGTGGCCATGGCCCTGAACGAACTGGGCTGGCCGATAGATACCGAAACCGCCAACTACCTGCTGTTGGGCATCGTCACCGACACACTGGGGTTCCGCACCCCGTCCACCACCTCGCGCACCCTGCGTATCGCCGCCGACCTGATAGACAGGGGCGGCGACCTGTACCGCATCGTAGACGTGGTGTTCCAGACTCGGCCCCTGTCTACCATACTTTTGTGGAGCAAAGTGCTGGGCAGTGTATCCATCGGCGCGAAAGGGCGCGTGATATACGTGCAGGTCACCCCTAAGATGCTGGCCGAGGCCGGGGCAAAAGAGGAGGAGCTTGAGGGCATCGTGAACTTCCTGTCCTCGGTGCGGGGCGATGTGAGGGTGGCCGCCGTGCTCAAAGAGCGCGAGGACGGCACCACCCGCGTATCGCTCAGGAGCCACCCCGGCACCGACGTGGCGGCTATCGCCAGACGGTTGGGGGGTGGAGGCCACCCGCAGGCCGCCGGCTGTACCATCTCGGCCACCGGCCGCAGGGCCGTGCGCATATTCCTGAAGGCGTGCGAACAAGTGCTGGATGCCCAAGATGAAGGGCCGGCGATCGGCGATCGGCGGCTCTAACCTCCTGATCTCGATCCCCGGCCCTATGAGCTTTTGCGTGCTCCCTAGCCCCGCGAGGGGCATGGAGCGACCTCATCTCATCTCATATCATCTCTCACCACAGCCAGATGTCATCAAACCATACGGTGCCGCGCGTGCTCAGGTCGGTCGGGCTGAAGCCCACCAACTTGATGCGCACCTGCGAGACCCCCTGCGGTATGGTTATCTGGCCGAGCACCTGCTGAGCGCCGGTCGTACCGGTGATCTGAGTGGCTATGCCAGTGACGGTGCTCAGCACGTTGCCAAGGCTGTCCAGATAGACCACGCTCATAGCGGGTGACGACGACAGGTTGTGGGTCTGCACGGTCATAGCCAGATTGTAGGTCTCACCCGGGGTTACCTGAATGGGCGCCGAGGTCCACGCCGGGTTGAGCAGGTTGGCCGGGCCGCCATTGCCCGTGGCGCTCACCGAACGAGTGCCATGGCTTGCGCCGGTGCCGTTGGTGTTATAGGTGGTGTTCTGCGAGCCACCCCAGCCATCGGGGGAGGAGCTTCCCTGCTCGAACGAGCCATTCTGCACCTTGTTGCCCCGTATGGTCACCGTGCGGCTGGCCTGATTGTTAGTCTCGTTGGACTCGGCCACGGTGTTGGCCGGGTCGGCTATAGCCACGATGGTGTGCTGGCCGTTCTGACCCCTCGTGTTCCAAGGCGTGCTCACCTGCGCGGTGGCACCAGCGGCGATCGAGGCCACAGGGGAGCTGTCGGCGATGAGAGTTGTGCCGTCGAGGAAGCGCACCACCACGTTGCTGGCCGGGGCCGTGCCGTTGTTGGTTACGCTGGCGGTGATGGTGGCCTGACCGGGCCGGCTCTGTGACACCACGATGTTGCTGATGATCAGGTCGGGTTGCTGGTTGCCGGTGCTCTGCGGGTGCACGTGGAAGTAGAACAACTGCCCGGCCTGAATCAGGCTTGGGTTGATGGTATTGGCCTCAGTCTGTGGGAAGCCACGAGCCGCGATGGATGCGTTGCGGGCCGCGTACTCAGCGTGCAGGTAGTCGCCGTTGCGGAACAGCTCCGAGGCCTGAGCACGCCACTGGCACATGCGCTCGTAGTCGGCCTGCCACTCGGGTGATGGCGTGGTGCGGCCCTGCCGGACCTCTTCCACCAGCCGCTGTTTGAGGATGTCCTGAGCCAGCACCAGATACTCGGCGGTGCGACCGCGCTGCAAGTTGTCCTGATCCTCTACTTCATAAGGTCTGTACGACATGGCATAGGTGGTAGGGGCCGCCGCGATGTCGTACATCCAACCCAAGCCTTGCCAGTAGCATTCCCATCTGCCGCGCCTGTCAGGGTTGGGGTCGTCTTGCGGGCACCGATCTACACCGTAGGAGCCATCATGTGGGTGAGACAGGCCCAGATTGTGGGCGGCTTCGTGCTCTATGGTGTAGCTGAACCCTGTGCCGGAGTCCTGAGTAGGCAGGGACTGGTTAGTCATCGAGCGCTTGGAGCCGGGCGGGTCGCCGGGCTGCACCATCGGGTAGTGCGAGCCGGACCACTTGAAGCGGTCGTTTACGTTCTGCATCACGCCCCACGCTTCGCCGTTCTTGTCCTCGACGGCGATGCCCCCTACGATGGCGGGCAGCGCCCATGTCAGCGCCTTCTCGAACACCACGTTTATCGCCGGTATAGTGTTGATGATGGGATAGCCGGTGGTGTGCGTGATGACGTCGGCGATGCCCGGGCGGTTGGCGTCAATGTAGTCGCGCATCACGATGTGGTTCACCGAGCCGTCGTAGGTGCCCGCGCCTATGCCCATGGCCTTGGCCTTCTCGAAGGCGTTGGACAATTGGGTGAGGTTGACCTGAGTCTGGCCATAGGTCACTATCACATCGTTGCCGTCACCGGGGTAGAGAGGCTCGCGCACCAGCCGGATGCCCGTGGTGCCCTGTTGCACGTGGTACTTGGGCGCGGGCAGGTCCTCGTATTTGGGAGACACGTCTAGCACGCGGCCCGTCGGCTGGTTGTTGGTGGGGTCGTAGATCGGGATTATCTCGCCTTTGCGGCCTACCCAGCGCGTGTAAGGCAGGGCCGAGGACAGCCACCTCAGCACATCCTCGTTGTTCGCACCCACGTGGTTGATCTTGTACAGCAAGTCGGTGTTGGTCCACCAGATGCCGTACCACGGCGCGTTGGTGAGCTGGCCGTTGACCCACTGTGGGCGCGAGTAGAAGTCGGTCCACGTAGAGGTAGCCAGCCAGTTCACGTCGCCACGGGGGATGGGCCTGTACAGGTAGCCGGCGGTGGAGCGGAAGAACAGCCCGTAGGCCACGTCGCGACCCAGTCTGGGCATCATGCGGCAGGGGGTACCGCCCGTGTAGTTGAGCACCTGTGGGTCGGCGGTGCACTCCTCGGTGGTCTGCATCCAGCGGGGGTCGGCTTTGTAGTGCCAGATGGGCGGGTCGCCATGGGGGTAATCTGACGACATCTGCCGCTCCGCCCTCAACCACGATATGGACTCGTAGTTGTTGGGCGCGGCCCCCAGATCTATGAAGTGGAAGCGGTAGCGCCCACCCCACGTGCGGGCGAAGTCCACCCCGTCCCAGTCGTTGGTGTCAGGGTCGGTGATGCGCCACGAGCCACCTCGCTCCACCGGTGCCTGAATAATCTGGCCGTTGATCACCCTATCGGTGGTCCACGTATGGTACGCGTTGGGGCGGAAGTACTCGCTGGCGTAGGTGGGCATGAACGTGTCCAAGAAGAAGAAGGACGAGCCGCGGTTCAAGCCCTGCGGCATGCGGTCCAAGTTCAACCCGTACCTATCGTAGAACGGGTCGTAATAGGCTGTGGGGTCGGGTTGGATGATAGAAGGGTTGAGGCACTGATTGGTCTCTAGATCGCGGAACGCGCAGTTCCAGCGCGAGTCGTAGCGCGTATTGAATATCCAATCTTCTACCGCGTAGGCGTCAATCATGTCGGTCTTGGTGGGGTCAGTCACCCGGTAAGACACATCGCCATTCTTGGCCGCCACGCGAAAGTGCCCGTACAGTGCATCATAGCGGGCCTGATCCTGCACGCGGGAAGACACCTTGTAGGTCTGGTCGCGGGCGGTGTAGTCCTCGGCCACCTGAAACAGCGCGCGGGCGTAATCATCGCTGGCCTGTATGACCCGCACCCGGTAGTTGTACTTTATGCCCAAGAAATAGGGTTGGCTGGTTATCAGGTGGTTCTTATTCCAGTTGAGCAGGCCTGCGCCTATGTTGTGGATTTCATCGCCGCCGGGAGACTGAGCCGCCACCGTGGGCTTGTACTGCTCAGGTATCCAGCGCTTCAACTCGGCCACTTCTTCCGGGGTTGGGTGGTAGCCCACGAAGATCACATTGACCGGGTAATCCACCGTGAGCAAGTCCATGATGGTCTGACGGGTCTCCGGGAAGCGCATGGCTTCGGGGATGGCGGTGGAACTGAGGGTCACCGCGCCCTGATAGCTGGCGTTAGCAGTGAGGAAGGCCACTATCTTCACGATGTAGGTGCCGGGCGCCAGTTCGCCCAGATCGGCACGCTCAGGGTTGTTGGCGGTAGCCGCATCTTTGACTAGCTGGCCTTCGCTGTCGTATATGTACATGTCGAAGTCGTCGGCATTGTTGGCCCAGCCGATCTGCACGGTGATATTACCCTCGTGGCCTTCCCAGTAGTTGGAAGGGGCATTCCACACGAATGTATAGTTATCGCAGGTTAGATCTCCGGGGTCACACAAAGGTGTGCCGACGAACGGCGAGGGGTTGGCCGCCGTGTATGGCCCGCCGGTCCACGTCAGTGTGGATGTGCCGTTGCCACCGGGCGGTGGGTTGAGCGTGCCCGAGCCGGGGTTGGCGGCATGAGTAGTCACGGGCTGCGCTACAGGTGAGGCCAGACCCAGCACCATCAAAATGGTCACTATGGTGCTGGTAACACGCATCGCTTGTTTCACTGTCACCCTCCTCGATAGTTTGTTGTGTTTAGTTTGCGGTTTTGTCTGTAAGATCAGTTCCATAAATAATCGGGGCCAAGTTCTGCCAACATAAAGGCGAAGTAACGGGGGCACCCTGCGCCCCAACAGCATCTCAGGGCTCTCTAAGGAAAAATAGTAGCAAGTTGCGCTCAATAATAGGTAGAGAGAGAAGTAACAATGGAGCAGTGAGCAAAGTGACAAGTTGATATGACTTAAGTCACATCGACTGATGACTTTGGTGGCATGCTTTTTGGTATAATTGCGGTGCGACCTCCGCAGGCGATGGCCCGCGGTTTACAATCTGCCCTTAAGGGCGATATGGCGTGGCGCAGCGTGCTGTACATTGTACAGGGCATGACAGTACATATACGTACATATTAGATAAGAGGACATAAGACGCAGCACATGATAAAAGTACTGATTTGCGAAGACCAGACTCTGGTACGCGAAGGGCTGGCTACCTTGTTGAGCCTTGAGCCGGGCATCTCGGTGGTTGGCGAAGCCGGGGAGGGACACGAGGCGGTGGAGAAGGCGGAGGCGCTCAAGGCCGACATAGTGCTCATGGACGTGCAGATGCCCGGTATAGACGGGGTAGAAGCCACGCGGCAGATAGTTGCGCGGTGCCCCGATACCAGAGTCATCATCCTCACTACCTACGACTACGACCACTACGTGCTTGAAGGGGTGAAAGCCGGAGCCATGGGCTATGTGCTCAAAGACATGGCTTCCGAGGACTTGGTGCGCATCATCAGGCGGGTGCATCGCGGCGAGCGGTTCATACAGCCGGCGGTAGCCAACAAAATCTTGTTCGAGTTGGCTCAGGCTCGGCAGCACAACACGGACCGGCAGTTGCTCAGCGACCGGGAGATAGCCATTATCAGCCGTCTGGCGCAGGGCATGAGCAACCGCGAAGTGGCAGCAGACCTCACCCTCGCCGAGGGCACGGTGAAAAACTATGTTTCGAGCATACTCACCAAACTTCAGGCCGACAATCGCGTGCAGGCCATCAACCGAGCAAAGCAGTATAAGCTGATCTGATACCAGTTGTGTTATAGAGAGTTGTAAAACACGTGTAGGGGTGTACAGGGTGCGGGCGGGACGCTCGCACCCTGTACACTAGCACTAATTGGGATGGAGAGGATTGGGGGACCCCCGCACCCAAAACCCAAAGGGTATCCGCTGGCAGGGGGCTCAGATCAGGCCCCTGTGGAGGGTTGGGTGGTTGCAAATGGTCATTGTGCCTATTCGCCGAGCACCGAGCGTATCAATTGCTGTTTCATGTCCCACAGCCGCTGTGTGAGCGATACGTGGTAGATGTGGGGGTTGATCAGTCTGCGGACGCCCGGGTCCAACCTCTCCACATCTGCCACGCGCCGGGCGCGCATATCCTCTATGGTAGGCAGGTCGTATACCAGCCTGCCTTCCTTCAGCACGTCTACCAGCAGAGGCTCTATGTCCGATATATCGCGGCGGTGGAGCGAGCGGTGTTTAGTGTAGTCGGAGGGGTGCCGTAGCGCTATGCGTTCCATCTGTCGTGGGTCTTCGTCTTCGAGGCTCAACAGGTCAGCAGTAGCCTTACCCCGCGTGTCATACAGCCGCCACACGCGCTTGTGGCCGGGGTTGGGCGTTTTGTCCGGGGACTCCGAGATCTTAATGGCGGGCATCCAACGGCCATCAGTGTGCACAGCCACCAGCTTATACACACCGCCCAGCGCCGGAGCGCCATGCGAGGTGATCAACCTCGTCCCAACGCCGTACACCAACCGCTTCATCAACCGGTCCGGGTCCACCCCATAACGCCCGGCTTCCTCTGTGATCTGGGTGATGATCTGCCAGATCACCATCTCGTCCAGATCGCTGGACAGCACGATCGACACGTCAGGGAATCCCGCCTCGTCCAGCATTCTGGCGGCCTGAATGCTGAGGTACGCAAGGTCGCCGGAGTCCAGCCGGATGCCCACGGGTTTATGCCCTTTGCGGCGCAACTCCTCGAACACCTTGATGGCGTTAGGAATACCGCTCTCCAATGTATCAACTGTGTCCACCAGCAACACGCAATCATCTGGATAAGCCTCAGCATATGCTCGAAACGCACCCAACTCACCCATACCGAGCGTCATGAACAGCTGCACCATGCTGTGGGCGTGCGTACCCTTCGGGGGATAGCCGAGCACGTGGGATGTGCCCGCGTTAGAGCTAAAATCGGCCCCACCTATGAGGGCGGCGCGGGTGCCCGCGTTGGCCCCTTTGTCCTGCCCACGTCGCAACCCAAATTCCAGAAACACCCCTCCCTTGCCCACATCGCGAATCAGCGCGGCTTTGGTGGCGACCAGAATCTGGTAGTTGAGCCGGTTGAGCAGCGCCGTCTCCAGAAGCTGAGCCATGGCCAGTGGCCCCTGTACCACCGTGAGCGGCACCTGCGGGTGGACCACGCGCCCCTCCGGTATGGCCTGCATCGAGATCGCGTCGAAGTTGCCGTTGTGGCGCAACCAGCGCAGGAAATCTTCGGCGAAGATGGGCGTGCCTGCTCGACCGCGCTGACCGCGCAAGTACTCTATATCCTCATCACGACATCGGGCCTGACGCATCCAATCTAGCAACCATTCAAGGCCGGCGTTCACACAGTAGCCTGCTTGATGAGTGCCATAGTCGGGGCACCTGCGAAAGAAGTGATCGAACTGCACCATCTGCTCGTGCAGGCCCATGCGGTAATATACCTGCGCCATGGTGAGTTGGTATTGATCGGTGTACAAGATACCTTCGGCAATGCTCTGTTGCTCTGGCCTCATAATTGGGTCCACCTCTGTCCGATGTGCTATTGGGGGCGGATAATGCATTCGATGCCCATGATAATTATACACCGCCCGTACTGGGGCATTGGTGTGGGGCGGTGATTCCACCAAGCATGTGGCAAGGCTCCCGCCAATTGAGGAGCCGGGGGACATTTATACCCCCGGAGGTTGCGGAGTAGTACGTGTTAGTACTTTAGTACCGGCGCACAATTTGGTTGCGGGCCGGCGCGCAATTGGCTACTACCCCCTCGCTGGCCGCCACTTTGCTACGTAATTCTGCTTAAGTTGGTACTAATTCTGGCCCAATCTTTTGCAAAAGTATTGACAACTTACATCTTATCTGATATACTCTGGGCGTGCCCACCAGTACCGTGTTAGTACTTGAGTACTACTCGACTACGCCGGTGGCGACAATGTGAAGAGGGGTCGGAGCCCGATTCTGGTACTAATCGGAACGTGTATTTAGATGCGATGGCATCTATACATGGTTCCGAATAGAACTTACCATACATAGTTCTACCGACCAGGAGGAGTACATAATGAACCTTAACGTTTTGGAGAAGTTGACCCGGCAAGCGCTCTCGCAGGGTGACATCACCGAGAAGAGCAACGAGATGCTCAGCAAAGGCTTTATCTCTCCCGTAGAGCATCGCTCGCTCAGCTCGCTCTCGTGGCAGATCGCCGCGAACATGAAGGCCACCGGCGAAGGCACCGTTGCATGGGCCAAACCTCTTGCGATCTGGTGGTAAACCCCGGTCAAAGTTAGGGCCCGATTCCCCATACTCGTGAAGTATGGGGAATTTTCATTTAAGGCGAAGTTACCTTTATACTATAGATGAGATATGGAAGGCCCGACATGGAAGCGCGCACCGACCCCGCAGAACACACCAGCATCGCTTCGCTCTTACAGGCCTCTTACGAGGAGTTGAGAGCCTGTCTGCTCGCCTATGCGGACCTGCTGCCCCGTAGCTTGATCGAGATCGGCAAGCTGGCGCTGTCGGCCCCCGGCAAGTTGATGGGGGAACTGCCGTTGGAGGGCGGAGCGCTGCCCGCCCGCATGCCCCGCTGGCCGCTCTTCGTGCTGCTCAGCTATCAGGCCGCGTGCGAACCCTATCGCAGGCATACATGGAGGGAAGCTCTGCCCGCGGCGGTGGCTGTGGAGGTGGCCATGGCTGCCGCCGACCTGCTGGACGAGTTGGCTGATGGCGACCCCAGCCCGGTGGCTGCCCGCTACGGCGAAGCACAGGCCGCCAACACCGCCAACCTGATGCTGGTTATGGCCCAGCAAATACTGGCACGGCACGCACTCGCCCATGAAGGAGAGCGCAGGGCGCGCGCGCTGGTCGCCCTCCACACCCTGCAAGACACGCTGGTGCGGGCGGCGATTGGCCAGCACCTCGACATGCTCTACGAGAAAATGGGTCCGCACGAGGTCACTCTGGAGATGAGCGCACAGGTGACCGAATTGAAGGCAGGCACGCTGATAGCCGGGGCATTCCGCATGGGTGCGCTCATGGCCGGGGCCGAAGCTCCGGTGGTGGACCTGCTCACCCGTGCGGGTAAGGAGCTGGGAGGCATTGCCCAACTGATCAACGATGTGGAAGATGTGCTGCCCCGAACGGCTGACCGACACGGAGAAGACCCGGAAGGGAATGCAGAGCCGCGCATCCAGCCCAAAACCGACCTGCAACTGCGCAAGCGCACACTGCCCATAGTGTTCACTCTGCGAGACGACTCGCCCCAACCCAACGCCCTCCAAACCGCCTACGCCCAGCAGGAGCCGTGCGAGCAAGATGAAGAAGCTTTGAGGCAGGCGGTGGTGATCGCCGGGGGCGTGAAGTTCGCCGAGTTGATCATGAACGTGCACCGCCAGAATGCGGAACAGGCTCTTTCAGAGTTGGAGGCCCTGCGCCCCGGCGCCCGCGAGATCCTGTCTCCCCTGCTGGCCGCGCTGGATCAGTAAAGCCAAGCTGAGGAGCTGTGGGGCTATATGAGAGCCTACTTTCCACGGTCTACCCGGTTTACCGATCTCGATCTTGATCCCCAAGTCAGGAGGTGAGTCTGCCTTGATGGATGTGCAGAAGGCCGGGCAGGGGCGGAAAAGCAGAAGGCCCCTGCGTAAGGTAGTGTTGGTGTTCAAAACCCACTTCGATCTAGGCTTCACCGACTTACCCTCGCAGGTGATGGCCTCGTACACAGGGCCTATGTTCGAGGCGGTGCGTAAAGTGATGGAAGCCACCGCCGCGCATGAGAAGGGCTTGCGCTATACGTGGACCCTGCCCGCATGGCCCATGAAGCAGTTGCTGCACGACCCCGACCTGCCCCAAGCCACCCGGCAGGCCGCCGCCGAGTTAGTGAAAGACGGACGTCTCTTCTGGCACGTGTGGCCCTTCACCACCCACACTGCTTTTTGCGGCCTCGAAGATCTGGTGCGGGGCATGCACATCTCGCGTGCCCTGTCCGAGGAATTTGGGGTGTGGCCTGCCGGCGCCAAACAGACCGACGTGCCCGGCCACACGTGGATATTCCCCTCACTGCTGGCACGCGCCGGGGTCAGGTTTCTGCATCTGGGTTGCAACCCCGGAAGCCACCCACCGCACGTGCCGCCCCTGTTTTGGTGGCAAGGGCCGGACGGGGCGCGCATCCTCACATGGTATTCAAAGGGTGGATATGGCAGTGCGCTCCTGCCGCCGGAAGACTGGCATCTGGATACGTGGCTGGCGGTGCAGCAGACCGTGGACAACACCGGTCCGCACACCCCCGAACAACTGCTGGGTATGATAGAGCACATCACCGGCGGCGCGCCCAATGTGCAGGTGGTGTTCGGCCAGCTCGCCGACTTCGCCGACTCGCTTCTGGAGCACCCGGAGCAGTTGGAAGACCTGCCGGTAGTGCCCTACGATCTGGCCGATACTTGGATACACGGGGTGGGTACCATGCCCCGCGAAGTGTCTAGGGTGCGTGCCCTGCGCCCTAAACTGCTTGCCGTGGAGTGCATGGCGGCGCTGGCTGACTGGCCGGGCGCGCAACGCAACAGCACAGAGCAGGCTGCCGCACCAGCCGACTTCTCGCTGGCCCGCGAAGTTGCCGCCCATATTGACGCGGCCTACGAACAGCTTATGCTGTTTGGAGAGCATACGTGGGGTCTGGACGTCAAATCTACCATCAAGTGGGAGTTCGAAGACTTCGAGCGGGCACGCCAGACCGAGCCTTACAAACGTCTGGAGTCCTCGTGGGTTGCCAAAGCCGCCTACGTGGACAGGGCCGAACAAGCCTTGGAGCGCGCCCGCCAGCTCGTTCAGGAGGCGTGGGCCCGGATTGACGTGCCCACCCACCAGCCCGGGCCGCAACCCCCGTTGCAGTCCCAGCCACAACCAACTGACCTGCCCCTCAACGCCGGACGGGAACCGGAGAACGTGCTGGAGAACCGGTACCTGCGTGTGCAGGTGGACCCTGCGGCAGGGGCCATCACTTCGCTGGTGGATAAGCGCACCGGCCACGAATGGGTGGATGCCGGTGCAACCGGTTCTGAGCCGTTCGGCGGGTATAGATACGACATCTACTCCATAGCCGACATAGGCGAATACCTGCGCTCTTACGGCCTGCATTTGCAAGACTGGTTCATCCACGACTTCGGCAAGCCCGGCTACCCCGAAGATGTGCCCCACATCACTGCGTACGCCCGCGATTTCCAGCTGTCCAAGGCCCACAGGACCGTGCGGCTGGCAGACGGGCAGCTCCGACCCGACATAGGTGGGCCGGGTGCGGCAAGCGGGGCGCGGGTGCCCGGCCAGAGGATAACTGTAAACATCACCCTGCCCGATGATATCCCCTGTGTGGATTTGGAATACCGGATCGAGGGCAA
The DNA here is from genome assembly GCA_034437815.1 of Chloroflexia bacterium. Lineage (GTDB taxonomy): Bacteria > Chloroflexota > Chloroflexia > QHBQ01 > JADMIH01 > JADMIH01. Next base: position 15,545 of record DAOTTC010000019.1, read on the forward strand.
GTCGGCCACGCCGCTGGCCGAAAGCGCAGTGGTGCCCTTCCCGCTCAATCTGGCGAAGGTCGTTTACCGGCTGGGTCAGGTGGGCTCTGTGATAGACCCAGCGCGCGATATCATTGAGGGGGCCAACCGCACCCTGTGGTGCGTGGATAAGTGGATAGATGCTACCGATGATAGATTGGGGCTTGCAGTCATACCGGTAGACATGCCCCTTGTTTCCGTGGGCACGACGGGCATATACACCTTCGACCCGGCACGCGTGCCCGGCGGCTCGACGGTCTATTCGCACCTCTTCAACACTCAGTGGGGCACCAACTTCCCTCAGTGGCTGGAGGGCGATTTCCGCTTCAGGATACGGTTGTTCCCCCACGCGGGCGACTGGCGGCAGGGTCGGGTGTGGCAGGTGGCGCACGACACCCTCTACCCACCCGACCCGGTGGATATGCCCGAAGCCGAGCGCTTGCCCCGGTTGTTGCCACTGCAAGCATCGGAGGGATTCCTGTTGCAGGCTGTTCGCCCCAGACACGATGGGGCAGGGCTTATCGTGCGCTACTGGGACGCGCTCGGCCTGCCCAGACGGGTGAGCCTGCGAATAGCGGGGCCGGTGAGCAAAGTGTGGCGCTGTGACCTGATGGAACGGCCCATCGGCCAAGATAGCTTGCCCTTGACACCCGTGGAGCGAGGCGAGGGCGAGAGCGAGGGCGTGCGGCTGGATCTGGACATAGCGGCGCACGCCCTTGAAACGTTGCTGGTAGAGTTCCGACCCGGCTGAAGCCCGCTTCGCGCTTGGATACCTGCGTTCGACTGTGTTCGGGTTTGTGTCGGTGCCGCGCCCACCGGAGGACTTGCCATGAAGATCATCCTGATGGCCGCCGTCACCATTGACGGCAAGATCGCCCGCAACGAGCGCCATTTCGTAGACTGGAGCTCTAAAGAGGACAAGAAGCTCTTCTTCAGGGAGACCAAGCGGGCGGGCGTGGTTATCATGGGCAACAACACTTACAAGACCCTGCCCTCGCCACTGCCGGGGCGATTGCACATAGTGCTCACAGCCAACCGGTCGGACAAGACCGACCTGCCGGGGGTGGTGGAATACACAGACCGCCCTCCCGAAGAGATAGTGACCGGGCTGGAGGCACGCGGTTATTCGGAGGCAGTGCTCATCGGCGGCGCTCAGGTGAACTCCCTGTTCCTGAAGCGCGGGCTGGTTGATGAGCTGTGGCTGACTATCGAGCCGCTGATCTTCGGCTCAGGCATAGACCTGCTCAGGGGGGCCGACTTCGACCTGAGGGCTAGGCTCACCCGCATCGAGCGGCTGAACGAAACAGGCACGGTGCATCTTCGCTACAGCCTGAGGCCGTAAAAGAGTTCGGTGTTACGACCGACGCGCATCTGTGCTACAATACTAGTGCTGTTGTACAGCCCATAGGGTGCAACGCACAGGTGGGGTATGGGCAGGGCAGGTCCATGCCATGGCATGGCAGGGCATGGACCCCTTCTCACACCTCAGGACTTTCTGCACCAGCGTTATGCTGTTATGCTAGTGTTCCGGGCGCAAGTCTTGCCTCTTGAGTATGCACTAGCGTGGGGAAGACACAACAAACCGTGGAGCATACGCACCCACACCGGCGCCAATACCCATACCCGCTGCCGATAGCACGCGGGTTGGCCGCAGCCGAGCAGACCTGTGCTCAGGATGGGACTTTGGCCTGTCATGATGCCGTGCTCTTCTTGGCCGACGCCATCACATACTACCTTGGGGCGGTGGCGGTGGCCCAGTATATGCAAGCCGTGTACGGGGGGCGGATAAAGCCCGACCCCACCCTCAACCGTAGCCTGCGGAATCTGCGGCGGGTGCTGCCCGGCCAGTGGCTTGGTTGGATAAGCAAGAGCCTCGCGGTCACCCAAGATGCGCCCATCCCCGACCTCAACCGGTGGTACAACCACAAGCAGGGTGGTGAGCTAGCCCTTGCCTATCAGACCCTGCACCGTGTTATGGTCGAGCAACTGGCTTACATGGGCGATTACGGTCCACAGGATATTGTTTCCCCTCGTCTATTGCTGGAGCTTATCGACCAGTACAGGATCAGGCGGGGCAAAGCCCTCAACCGAATCGGGCGCTTACCCGCGCAACTGGAGGCGGAGGTGGCGGGGGCTTTGCTGGCAGGTGAGCGCGCCCTGTTGCAAGGCACTGACCTTTTCACAGACTACCTTATGTACGCTCCCCATGCGCGCCAGCTTCTGATGGGGCAAGAGCCGGTCACGCCCGTGCCGCCCATCGTGGCCCCCGCTGACGCCGAAGCCAGCATCCTGCTTTACCCACCGGGCAAAGCGCACGACCACGACTACACAGGAAGGTCTGACTCGTACTTCGGGCCGGCACCGCTGTTCCCACTGGACCCGCTGCTGATTTACGCGCGATGCGCCCAGTGCGACCGCTTCCGGGTAGCTGCTCTTCAGGGCGTAGAGGACGGCGCACCATTCTATCTGGGGCTGGATCCCGAATGCAGGCACACAATCAGGCCCGCTCACCATGTACCCTAGCACACGAGCACACGTTCATGGTGTCGCGTGAGGGGTGGGACAAGGAGGCACAGCCCATCTACATCTAATCCTCTACTCTGTTGGATAAGCACATAAAGAAAAGACTAAGGAGGGCATAACCATGGGAGCTATCTTGGATGCGGCTATTAATTTTTTCAAAGAGGACGAGTGGTCCTTCACGCAGGTTGAAGACCGGCCCATCCTCACAATGGCCTTCACTGGCAAAAACGGCACGTGGGCGTGCTATGCGCGCGCCGTAGAAGATAAGGACATATTCGCCTTCTACTCTTACTGCCCCGTGAAGGCGCCTGAGGACAAGCGACCTATTATGGCCGACTTCCTGACCCGTGCTAACTACGGGCTGTACGTGGGCAACTTCGAGATGGACTTCAACGACGGCGAGGTGCGCTATAAAACCAGCATAGACGTAGAAGGCACTGAACTCAACTCCGCGCTGATCAAAAGGCTGGTCTACGACAACCTCATCGTCATGGACAAGTACCTGCCCGGCATTATGGCGGTCATATTCGGAGGCGCATCCCCTACCGAAGCCATAGCACAAGTAGAAAACTAAGCCCGACGCGGTGGCTGCGGTGAGACCGGGTGCTGTTTTGCGCTTTGTCGGCCTGTTTCTGACCCTCGTTGGACTGCTTGGCCACTTTTACTGGGCGATAAGCGGTGGCCTCGTGAGAGAAGGCCACTGGGTGGGCATGGACTTCCATGTCTATTATCAGGCTGCGCTGGTGCTGCGCCGGGGCGAAGACATCTACCATGCAGGCATCTCCCCGCTGTATGTGTACCCTCCAACCCTCGCGGTACTGGTAGTGCCTCTCAGCTTCTTGCAGGCAGACCACGCCACAATCCTGTGGAAGCTGAGCCAATACGCTTGCTTGATGCTGGCAGGCGTGCTGTTGGTCAATCTTCTGCCGCCCCGCGCTCGCCCGCTGGTGGGCGGGCTGTTGATGCTGGGTTGGCTCACCTCGCCGTTCCGCGATGAAGTGCACTTCGGCGAGTCAAACAGCTTGGTACTTGCGCTGGTGGTGGGTTCGGTGTGGCTCATAGCGCGCACACAGTCAGAGCAGCCGGCTCGCATCCGCCTCTCGCTGGCGCTGGCCGGGTTTCTGCTTGCGCTGGCGGTGAGCATCAAGGTGTTGCCGGTTTTGCTGGTAGCACTGCTGTGGTGGCGCGGGCCGAGGGTGGTGGCCGCTGCGGCCACGGGCGGCTTTGCGCTGTTGCAGTTGCTCACTCTGGCTGTTGTGCCCGCCACCGCTTACTATTGGCTGGTGGAGTTTCCGGGCCTGTTCGGGCAGGCATTCCCTTTCCCGGATAACCAGAGCCTGAACGCGGTTATCGCCCGCGCCCTGCTCCCCACCGATCCTACCCAGCCGCCCACCCAACTGGCCGATGGGGCAGCGGTGCGCCCCGTCCTGACTTGGGCGGCCAATCTGACCGTGCTGGCCGCTGCTGCATGGGTGCTGTGGTCGTCGCGCAGAGTTACCACGGCGCACGACTACGCGGGGCGCAACATCGGTCTGCTGTTGCAGGTGGGGCTTGTGTTGTTGACCACCCACCTCGTATCAGGCAGCACATGGGTGCACCATCTGGTAGCCCTCAGCGTGCCCATCACAGGGCTGGTAGGCGCGTGGTGGTTGGCATGGTCAGATTGGTCAACGCATCGGTGCCTGCCCACGTCCGATACACCGGCGCACGCAGCGGGAGACGGCCACCCGGAAGGCCGATTGAAGGGCAGCGAGGCGGGCACAGTGGGGCTTGCGCTGTTGCTGGGAGGCGCATATGGCCTCCTGCTCTGGAGACCTTCGGAGTGGTGGGCAGTGGCGGGCCAACTTGCTTACGGCAACGCACTGCTGGCGCTGATAGCCAGCAGTATGGCCACTTGGGTAGTAATCGCTCTGTGGCTGGCTGTGGCCTTCACCCTGAGGCGAATGGGCAGAGTGGGCAGCACTCCCAATAACGGCGGTTGACAGGGGCTGATCTAAGCCTCCTGTTGGAGAGTTGGGTGCAAGTGTCCCCAGCCCTTTACTTTTCCTCAGCATATTGGTGGGGCTTGGCCCCAGATTCTGGGTGCAACGTGCTTCGTGGCCCCCGAAGGGTACGTGCTGCTTTCATATTGGTGGGGCTTGGCCCCAGATTCTGGGTGCAACCCACCGGATAGACGTGGTCGCACCGCGATGCCCGTCTGATGTATAATCGGGGGTGAACCTGCGAACAGTCTTGCCCGAAAGCGATCAGGAGAAAGCCAGAGCCATGCATAGCCAGCCATCAGCGCGTTCCGAACGAGTGACGGTCGTGGGCACGGGTAGCTGGGGCACCACACTGGCTATACTGGCGGCGCGGCGCGGCATGACCACCTACTTGCTGGCGCGTACCGAAGAAGAAGCCGCCACCCTGCGGGCCGATGGCGAGAATCGGCGCTTCATGCCCGGATATCCATTCCCCCCAAACCTGATAGTTACCGCCGACGCGCACCGGGCGCTGGAGCGGTGCGATATGCTGCTGATGGTGGTGCCCTCTCAGACCATGCGGGCCAACACCCGCAACATCAGACCTCACCTTACCGACCCGCAGACCATCATAGTGAGTTGCGCCAAAGGCCTCGAAGTAGACACTCTGTCGCGCATGACCGAGGTGCTGGCCGAGGAACTGGGCGAACCGTGGAAGGCAAGGTTGGCGGCCATGTCCGGCCCCAACCTTGCCAGAGAGATAGTAGCTGGCTTGCCTGCCACCACGGTGATAGCTTCGGACGTGATGGAGGTGGCGCAGAAGGCCCAGAGTCTGCTGACCGGTGGGCGCTTCCGGGTGTACACCAACCCCGACGTGACCGGGGTGGAGCTGGCCGGCGCCCTCAAGAACATCATAGCCATAGCCGCAGGTATGGCCGATGGCATGAAGGCCGGAGACTCGTCCAAGGCGGCGCTGGTCACACGCGGGCTTGCCGAGATCGCCCGGCTGGGCATGGCCGCGGGCGCATCTCTGTTCACATTCGCCGGGCTGGCCGGGCTGGGTGACCTGATTGCCACCTGTGCCTCGCCACTGTCCAGAAACCGATTTCTGGGGCAGGAGCTGGCCCGCGGTAAGACCATAGACGAGGTGGTGGCCGGCATGAATGGGCAGGTAGCCGAAGGTGTATCCACCACGCAGGCCGCGCTCCGGTTGGCCGCCCGCCATAACATCGAGATGCCTATCACCGAGCAACTGTATCAGGTGCTCTTCGAGGGTAAATCGCCGCTCGATGCCCTGAACGCCCTGCTGATGCGAGAGCCGACCGATGAGTTCCTGTCGCTCGGTGTGCAACCCGATGCAAGGGTGGAAAGCCTTGGCAGCACGCCAGCCTGAGTCGCCGAGACACCGAGAGCCATAGGACCGAAGGGGGCTTGGAACGTATGCTGTTTGCTTCCGCACGACAGAAGTCTCTATTCGTGTACCACCTGCACATGGGCGGACCGAATGCCGACGCGCTTGAGTGGCAAGCCCTGCTATCGCCGCGCTTCGATGCGCGCCTGAAGCATCTCGGCGTGAGTATGGCGCGTTCGGCGGAAGAGGCAGATGTGGTGGTGGTCACGGGGCTGCTCACCGCACGCAACATGGACGCGGTGTTCGCCGAACTGGCCCGCATGCCCTCTCCGTCGGTGCTCATCGCGGCGGGCGACTGCGCCATCAACGGTGGTGTGTGGGCCAGAGCCAACATGCCCGGCCTTGCCCCCCACCCGCTGAGCCATTTCGCCCATGTAGATATATCGGTGCCGGGTGACCCGCCTACCCCTCAGGCGTTGATCGCCTCGCTGGCCGCCGCGTCCGACCTGCTCGCCGCACCTCAGGAGCGTATCCCCCCATGGCAGGACGAGGAGTAATGCCCGTTATCCGGTAGGAAGGCCATGAATTGGGGGATTGAGGACACTTGTCCTGTACCCCGCATCCAGAGGGTACCCGCCGCCATTGGTGCTCCCTGCATCCTCGGTATTTATCGCCTTTGCTCGGATAAGATAAGTTGGTATAAGGCGCACTCGTGCAACCCACCCGACCTGATATGCGTTACTGATGACAGAGCATGTAGAGCGGCTCATCAGGTGGGCGCTTTTCCACATCCCCTGCGGGTTCCGGCAATAACAGGGGTGCTGGGGTGCTCCCCTGTGTTGGTGAAACCTGCCCCTGCGCGTGATATTGACGGGGCGTGCAGGCCCATCTATAATCGGGTAAGACGCTCGCCGCTGACAACCTGTACAGCGAGGACGGTATGGCCTTAAGCTACAGACGAACGATCGTGCCTGTCATATTCGTTACACTGGTGCTCTTGCCTCTGGCCGGTCATGACGCGGGCACAGCGCTGGGGCAAGCGCAGGTGCGGCAAACCTCAGGATCACAGAATGCACGGTCCTCGGCTCAAGAAGTGCGCTGGGGGTTCTATGTAACCTACAACCCTAACTCATGGGCCTCATTACAGGCTAATGCCAAACACCTCAATTACGTGTCGCCATGGTTCTACAACGTGAGCAAAGAGGGGTTGGTCACTGGCAGAGACCAGCCGCACGTTACCTATCTGCTCCGCTCCATGAAGATCAAAAACCTGCCTATGGTGCAGAACTCGGCGCAATACAACGACTTCAGCGCTCTGCTGTCGGATGAAGCGCGGCGCGCCACCATAATCACTTCCATAGAAACCCTCATCGCGGCCTACAACTACGACGGCATAACCATTGACTTTGAAGGGATCAACCCTACAGATCGGCCTCTGCTCACGACTTTCATGGGAGAGCTATACGCGCGGCTCCACCCGCAGGGCAAGTTGGTGGTGATGGCGGTGGCCGCGAAGAGCAGAGAGGTGAGCACCGGCTGGGCGGCGGCCTACGACTACGCGGCCCTGAGCGCGGTCACCGATTATCTGCTCATAATGGCGTACGATTTTCACTGGGCTGGCGGCAACCCCGGCCCTATCGCCCCGATGGACAAATTGCGGGCCACCGCCGCCTATGCGGTCAACAACATCCCGGCACACAAGATAATCTGGGGGATAGGCGTGTACGGGTACGACTGGCCGGTCAGGCCAGTGCAAACAACGGCTACCGTTACTGCCACCGCCACCGCCACCGCCACGCCCACCGTCCTGCCGGGCGGCACATCCACACCCCCTTCCACCCCGACACCGGCACCGGCGCGTACGGCCGAGCCTCGGTCCCATGCCGAGGCCGTGGAGCGTGCGGGCCGCCCCGGCGCGCAGAGCGGCTACGATGAGCAGGCGCATGCCCCGTGGGTGCGCTACACCGGCGACGGCATGCACCGCGAGCTGTGGTACGAGAACCGGCGCAGTTTCGAAGCCAAGCTGGAGATCATTGACAGATACGGCATGGCCGGCTTCAGCCTGTGGAGGCTCGGTCAGGAGGACCCGGCAATATGGGAGACGGTGGCAGCCCGCAGGTTCGCGGCCTGCGAGCCGGTCAAGCCCTTCAAGTCCGTCGCCGACGCGGTGTACTTCCCCGAGACCGGGCACAGCCTGAGCGGGGCTTTCCTGCGCTACTGGCGCACCAACGGCGGCCTGCCCATCTTCGGCTATCCCATCACCGAGCCGTTCATGGAGCTCAGCCCCACCGATGGCAAGCGTTATCTGGTGCAGTATTTCGAGCGCAACCGCTTCGAATACCACCCGGAGAACCGCCCACCGAACGATGTGCTGCTGGGCTTGCTGGGCGTGCAGGTGACCGCCGGTCGTACCTTCCCGACAGTGCAGGTGCCCACCCCCTCACCCGATACCGTTTACTTCCCGCAGGTGCGCCACACCCTCAGCAGCCCGTTCCTGTCATACTGGCAGCGCAACGGCGGCCTCGAGCGGTTCGGCTACCCAATATCCGAACCGCTCATGGAGCTCAATCCCACCGACGGCAAGACCTATTTGGTACAATATATGCAACGCGCCCGCTTCGAGTACCACCCTGAGTACCGAGGCACCGATGCCGAGGTGCTGCTTGGCCTGCTGGGCAGGGATGTGAGCCCTTGCAAGCCATAAGCAGTATGTTATAATCATTTATCAAGCGTCAAGGAGTGAGGGGCTTGGGCAGGGCACAGCTCTCCCCGGCCTTCCCCCTTTCCCCCGACATCTTGCGTGAATATGCACTAGAGCGTAAAATTCACTACTAGAACACAATTATACTGGAACACAACAATCACCTACATACCCTTACGCTTACGTTTCTGGAATTGTGTTCCACCCTTTGATGTACACGACGACTGGCGACCGGCGACCAGCGACCGGGTTCCGGACATCACCTTCACCCATTGCTCGCCAACGGTCTCCAGTCCTCAGTTCCCAGCACTCAATGAGGAGGCAGGCTTATGGCCGACACACAGGAACAAGAAGAGATCACCATCGATCTGGCAGAGATCAAAGAGCGCCTGCTCAATCTCAAAGCCCAGCTTGAGCGCGACATTGAGCTGAAAGAGCGACAGGTGGCCGAGAGCGGCGACGAACTGGTGCCGGAACGCGGCGGGTTGAGCAACCACATCGCCGACGATGCTAATGAAACGTTCGAGCAGGAGACCATGCTCACGCTTCAGCACTCGGCCGAGCGCCAGCTTGCTCAGGTCAAGGTTGCCCTGCGGCGCATCGAAGAAGGCACCTATGGCATATGCGCCAACTGCGGCACCGCCATCAACCCTGCTCGCTTGCAGGCCCGGCCTGCTTCCACCCTATGCATCAACTGCCAGCAACTGGCAGACAGGGGAAAATTGTAGCCACGAAAGCGGCCTATAGGTTTGACGCATGCATCTAAACCGAGCAGTCATGGTGGTGGTCGCGGGCCTCGTGCTGGTGTTCGACCAACTCGCCAAAGCGTGGGTGATCCATAATCTGGCCTCCGGCGAGCCTCGCGTGGTGATAGAAGGCTTAGTGCGACTGCGCTACACCGAGAATACGGGCGCGGCCTTCGGTATCTTTCAGGGCGCGACCGGCGCCATAAGTATCGCAGCCATCGCCATTATCGTGGCTATCATCGTATCGGCCACGAGGGTGGGGCACACCAGCCGAGCCGCCATGCTGGCGCTGGGCCTCATACTGGGCGGGGCCATAGGCAACCTGATAGACCGGTTGCGCTTCGGCTATGTAGTGGACTTCGTGGACCTGTACGGGCCGCGTCTGCATATCAACGACACCGTTTACACTTGGCCCGTGTTCAACGTGGCCGACAGCGCCATCACCCTAGGTGTGGTCCTGCTGATGGTGACCGTGCTGTTTGGCACGCACGAGCCGTCCAAGACGCCTGAAAGCCGTGGCGCACGTGTCCTGCATTCGGCGTGGCTGGGCGGCCTCGCTCCCGCCGGTCCGGCTTCACAACTCGCCTCGGACCTGCCTGACCACGCTCCCGCCACGGGGCGGGCAAGCGCGCGCACAGACCTGAGCCGGCCCACCCCGGCTTCGTGGGCGAGCATGCTGGCTGTGATTATGGGGGTGCTGTTCCTCGCGATACGAGCCGCTTCACGGCGCGGTTGAACCCTTAACCCTTGGCCGACCCTCTTGGTAATTATGAACGAGCTCCCGTCCGGCCCACCCGCTCCGGTAACCACACCGGCAAGGCCGGTGTCGACACCCGCCGCGTGGGCTGCACCTCAAGTTGTCGAGTGGACAGCAACCCCCGGCCATGAAGGCGCGCGCCTCGACCGCGTGCTCGCTGACCGCCTGCCCGACATATCGAGGTCTTATGCTGCCGACCTTATCGAGGGGGGCCATGTCACGGTGAACGGACGGGCGGTGCTCAAACCCGCGTATAAGGTGAGGGCGGGCGACTACATCTCGGTGGCTGTGCCTGCGCCCCGCCCCGCCGGCGTGCAAGCCGAGCAGATACCGCTGAACATCGTGTATGAGGATGCCGACCTGCTGGTGATAGACAAGCCTGCGGGCATGGTGGTGCACCCCGCGCCCGGCCACGAAGCCGGCACGCTGGTGAACGCGGTGCTGGCCCACGTGCCCGAACTGGAGCTTGACATGGGCGGCGAATCGCGCCCCGGCATTGTGCACCGGCTGGACAAAGACACCAGCGGTCTGATGGTGGTAGCCAAACATCGCGCCGCCCACGAATATCTGTCGAAGCAGATGGCCTCGCGCACCATGCTCAAGGAATATCTGGCGATGGTACAGGGCAGACCGGAGCCGCCGAAAGGGGTGATAGATGCGCCCATCGCCCGCGACCCGCGCAACCGCCAGCGCATGGCCGTGGTGGAGGGCGGGCGCCCGGCGCGCACCCGCTACGTGGTCGAGCGATATCTGGGCGGCTGGGCGCTGGTGCGAGCCACCCTTGAGACCGGGCGCACCCACCAGATACGGGTGCATATGGCCGCCATGGGTCACCCCGTGGTGGGCGACCCTGTGTACGGCAGGGGCACGCTGAAAGATGCAGAGAGGCTGGGTCTGCACCGCCAGTTCTTGCACGCCCACCGCCTCGGCTTCAACCTGCCCTCTACCGGCGAGTGGCGCGAATTCACCAGCCCCTTGCCGCAGGATTTACAGCAGGTGCTGGAAAAACTGGCTAACGGTGAGTGAGATAAACCATGCGCATTCTGATAACCGGCTCCAGCGGTGAAATCGGCACCAATCTGGCCCTGCGCCTATTGGATGAAGGGCATTTCGTGTTCGGGGTGGATAAACGCCTCAACCCGTGGACCGATCGCTTCCCCTATCTCCTGCAAGACCTGTCTAGCCCCTACCCCCCGTATGAGAAGGGCATAGGCGGGGTGGAATACCCACCGGTGGACATGGTGGTGCATCTGGCCGCCCACGCCAAGGTGCACGAACTGGTGCGTCAGCCCCACCGCGCCATGGAAAACATCACCATGACCTACAACGTGCTGGAGTACTGCCGGCTGGCCCACCTGCCCATCATTTTCTCCAGCAGTCGCGAGGTGTACGGCGACATCCACCGCTACATCGAGGACGATAGAGAGCGTCCAGCCACGCTGGGCGAGACCACCGCCCACTTCGCCTACACCGAGTCCCCCTACTCGGCGTCCAAAATCGCGGGCGAGGCCCTCATATACTCCTATGCCCGCTGTTACGGCCTCAAATACATCGTGTTCCGCTTCTCTAACGTATACGGGCGCTACGACAACGACCTCGAACGCATGGAGCGCGTGGTGCCCCTGTTCATCAAACGCATCCATCAAGACCAACCCATCACCATATACGGCGAACACAAGGTGCTGGACTTCACCTATGTGGACGACTGCATAGACGGCATAGTGCGCGGCATCCATGCTCTACATGAGGGGCGCGTGGTCAACCAGACCATCAATCTGGCGTATGGTCAGGGCAACACGCTTGTCAAAATGGCCGAACTGGTCGGGCAGGCGCTGGGCAAGAAACCGGAGATAACCTTGGCCCCACCGCTGGTGGGCGAGGTGACCCACTACGTGGCCGATATCACTAAGGCCAGACAACTGCTCGGCTACGAGCCAAAGGTGCCCCTTGAGAAGGGCATACCGCTGGCCGTGCAGTGGAACTTACGGTGGTGGCAAGAGCACAGCAGTAGGGGCTAGCGCCCTCACCCTCTGCCCCTCACTTCATAGGAGAGGGGAGATGCCACCCTTGCATGGACGCGCAACCTCTTCAGAGGCCAATCGTCATAATTATCGAATGATGGTTATACGCTCGAAGGGCAATAGGCATAGGCGCAGGTATGCGTTCACAACGCTTCCATTGCTGGCTCTGTTTATAATGAGCACGGCGAGCGTGGGCATACCCGTTGGCCCTCAGCAGGCCCGCGCACAGCAAACGGGGACCGGGCGTTACTACCCTCAGACCGGTAAGACGCTGGCCCCTGAATTCATCGCCTTCTACGACTCCAGAGGTGGCCTGCCCATTTTTGGCTATCCCCTCACAGATGTGGAGGTAGAGGGCGGGTACAGAGTGCAGTATCTGGAGCGCGCGCGCTTCGAATATCACCCGGAGCACCGCGGCACCCCCTATGAGGTGCAGTTGGGCCTGCTAGGCTCCATCCTGACTGCCGGGCGCTACTTCCCACCGGCCCCACCCGATCGGGCCAGCACCGTGCCGGGGCGCATGTACTTCCCAGAAACCGGTCATACCCTGTCCGAGCCTTTCCTGAGCTACTGGCAGCGCAACGGTGGGCTGGCGCTGTTCGGCTACCCCATATCCGAGCCGGTGCAGGAGGGTGGCTACACTGTGCAGTACTTCCAGCGCAATCGCTTCGAGCATCACCCTGAATATGCGGGCACTGCGCACGAGGTGCAGTTGGGTCTGCTGGGGCGCGACCTGCTGGCCCAGAGAGTGCAGATCCGAGAGGGTCGAGTAAGCCTGCCCACCTACGCCTATGAGCAGGCGCTGTACACCCCTCCGGACGACGTGCTGGCCCCTTACCCCAGACTGGACTTCAGCAAGATAGGCTCGCCCACCATGCGCTCTTACCGCCTGATAGTCATGGAGAACCGCTACCTGCGGTTGAGCATCATGCCTGAGCTTGGGGGCCGCCTGTACGAGGCGGTATACAAGCCCACGGGCCACAACCAACTCTACCGCAACCCGGTGGTCAAGCCTTCGCCTTTTGGGGCGCGCGGCTGGTGGCTGGGGGTGGGTGGCACCGAATGGGCTGCGCCCACTGAGGAACACGGCTTGATGGAGTACCTGCCGTGGGATGCGGATGTACAGCGCAACACCGACGGCGGTGCTACTGTCATCGTAAGCGCCACCGATAGGCTCACTGGTATGAAAGTGATAGTGGGGGTCACCCTCGGCCCGGAAGAGAGCGCCTACACCATCTCTGCGCGTATGGAGAACCGCACGGCCCGCCGGCAGTCCGGCCAGTTATGGGCCAACACCATGCTCGCGCCGGGCGGCACCAACTACATCCCTCCTCGTACCCGCTTCGTGGTGCCCACCGACCAGATGGTGGTGCACAGCACCGACGACCCCGCCCTGCCCCCTGCGCGTGGCGTGATCGGCTGGCCCCGACACGAGGGCCGGGACCTGTCCGACCTGTCTACTTGGCAGGGGTGGCTGGGGGCATTCGCCTTGCCCGGCCCCACACGCGGCAGTTTCGCGGCGGTGTATAACCTCGATGCCGACGAGGGTATGGTCAAGACTTTCGATGGCGGCAAGATGCCCGGACTCAAGATATTCTCGTTCGGACCGAATTTCGACCCGCAGTTGTACACGGACGACCGATCTGGTTATGTGGAGCTGTGGGGTGGCATAACCCCCACCTTCTGGGACAACGCAGTGTTCCAACCCAACACCGCGTTGGGCTGGGTGGAACGGTGGCAGCCGGTGGCCGGATTAGAAGGGGTGAGCATTGCCGGCGGCTGGGGCACCGTGTCTGTGCAGGGGGGCGCGGTCAGGATACTGCCGGTAAGGCGCGTCGAGAGGGCCACACTGCTGGTTCGCACGGCTGAGGGACAAGTGCTGCGCCAGACCTTCAACGCCTCCCCCGACCGCCCCACCATCGTTACTATCTCCTCGCCCTCGTCGTCACCCTCGGCTCCGCCCCCGAGCGTGCGCGAGATCGAAGTGCTGGGCACGGATGGCAGAAGCGTGCTGAAGGGCGCACCGGTCAGGTAGCCACGCCACGCGGTAAGCAGAGCCGCGAGGTCAGCCAAGCTCTTCGTCCGGGCCGGCTTCGTCCAATGCTTCGTCCTCGCCATCGTAGCCGCCGCCCAGAGCCTCCGGGTCCAAGTCCTCCATCACTTTGTCGGGGTCTTCGCCCGCCTCGATGCGGGCCAGCGCACGGTCGAACTCAGGACCCAGATCGGCCTCCGGGCCGAGGGTCTCTTTCATGCGGCGTGCCCAGCGGGCGATGGCGCGCGGGTCCTCATCGTCAAGCCCCTCCAGCATCGGGTCCATGCTGCTCATGCCCATGCCCATGCCCATATCTTCATCGTCAGGACCGCCGCCATCGTAATCCCCATAATCGCCGTAATCTTCATCGCCTGAGGTGGAGGTGCTGCCTCTTATGGTATAGGCTCGGGACATGAGGCGCGTCAACTCGGCACTGCCACAACGCGGGCAGTGTACCTCGCCGGCGGCAGTGCGGCTGTCGGCGGCGCTGATGCTGGGGAAGAACACACTCACCCTTCGCTTGCACTGGCCGCATCTATACTCGTAGATAGGCATAGGTCAAGTTACCACCATATCCGATAATGCCATGAAAATTGTAGCGCAGGCCGTGTGTGCGTGCAAGCTCAGAAAAGATTTCAGTGGCGTGCTTCCCCCTCATGGGGGTTGAGGGGTGAGGGTTCAAGCTGATCTCTACGCAGTGTGATATAATTCGTGTAGCGCATTAACCCATTAACTCCAACTTCGCTCCGACTCCCCAATCATCAAGGCTATTGCATGTATTCATGCAATGTGTTGGTGGGAGGAGGTCATATCCGGGGAGAAGAGAGGGTCGGGAGAGGGCGAAGCTTTCCCACCGTTGCGCACCAAGTGCCATGAAGTAGCACTAGGAAGGGGTGTGGCCTTGGCCGAGACGCCGCTGCGCCGCCAGTACCTGCAAATCAAAAAGCAATACCCCGACACCATCGTCTTCTTCCGCCTCGGCGACTTCTACGAGACGTTCGACGAGGATGCGGCTATCGTGTCGAGGGTGTGCGACGTGGTGCTCACCTCGCGACCCACGTCCAAAGACGAGCGCATACCCATGGCCGGGGTGCCCTATCACTCGGCGGAGGGCTACATAGCCAAGCTGGTGCAGGCCGGCTACAAGGTAGCCATAGCCGAGCAGTTGTCGGCGCCCACGGTGGACGAGGAGACCGCCGCCCGCCGCATCCGGCTGGGCAAGAAAGAGGCCCCCCTCACAGCCAACTGGTCCGAGCAGGGCGTGCCCAACTACAAAGTAGGCAAAGGGCGTGAGCTGGTAGAGCGCGACGTGGTGCGCGTGGTCACCCCCGGCACCGTCACCGAGCCGGGCATGCTGGATGAGCGGCGCAACAACTACATCGCCGCTGTAATTGTGGAACGCGACGCGGCGGGCATCGCCTATGCCGACGTGAGCACCGGCGAGTTCGCCACCACCGAAATCCACCGCCCGCCCGCCGAACTGCACCTCGCCGTACAGCAAGAGCTGGACCGCCTGCGTCCCGCCGAACTGCTGGTGCCCGATGAACAGGCAGGCGGGCGTGCCGAGCACAGCACGGGGCCAAAGGCTTACCGGGCATGGGCACGTGGGGAGGCGGAAGCGAGCAAACCCCCATACCTGCGGCCCGATGGGTCGAACGGCCACCGCGCACGACAGGCCGCCGGCGGGAATGGCGAGGCCCCGCACCATGCGCAGTTCACCCCTCGCGCGGATGGCGCGCACATTACCGGCACGCCGGCGCACGACTGGGCGCTGGAGCCAGCCCGCCGCCGCCTGCTGCAACACTTTTCGGCGACCTCGCTTGAACCATACGGGTGTGCGCGCCTGCCACTCGCCATCAGGGCCGCAGGCGCACTGCTGGCTTACGTGGGCGAGACCAACCGCTCGGCCCTGCAACAGCTCGCCCGGCTGGTCACCTATTCCACCGAGCAGTACATGACGCTGGACCCGCAGACGAGGCGCAACCTCGAACTGACCGACTCGCCCGGCGGCAGGCGCAACTCCCTGCTGGCCGTGCTGGACGAGACGCGCACGCCCATGGGGTCGCGCCTGCTGTCGCGCTGGCTCAACCAGCCCCTGCTGGACCTGCACCGCCTGCGTGCCCGTCAGGACGCCGTGCAGGCCTTCGTGGACAACGGCACCCTGCGAGCCGAGGTACGCTCACTGCTCAATAACCTGCCCGATATGGAGCGGCTGACCACGCGTGCCGTGCAGGGCACAGCCGGCCCGCGCGAACTGCTGTCGCTCAAGACCGCCCTCGACAGGCTGCCCGACCTGCACGCGGTGCTGTCGCAGGTCACGGGGGAGGCAGGCAGGGTGCTCGGCCCCTTGTCCGGGCGAGTTCAACCCTGTCAGGAGCTTGCCGACCTCATCGGCAGGGCCATCGCCGACGACCCACCTGCCGTGCTGGGCACAGGCGAGGCCATCCGCCCCGGCTTCAACCCTGAGCTGGACAACCTGCGCACCGCCGCTCACGACGCCAAGGCGTGGATAGCCGGTCTGGAAGCACGTGAGCGGCACAGAACCGGCATCAAAAGCCTCAAGGTGGGCTACAACAAGGTGTTCGGCTATTACATCGAGGTGTCCAACGCCAACGCCGGCGCCGTGCCCGCCGACTACATCCGCAAGCAAACGCTGGTGGGTGCCGAGCGCTACGTCACCCCAGAACTCAAAGAGTACGAGTCGCTCATCCTCAGCGCGCAGGAGCGGCTGGTAGAGCTTGAGCGGGCGGCCTTTCAGGAGGTGCTCAGGCAGGTGGCGGCAGGCTCGGCGCGGTTGATGCAGGTGGCCGAGGCGCTAGCTATGCTGGACGTGTTCTGCTCGCTGGCCGAGGTGGCCGTGCGCTACAACTACGTGCGCCCGCATCTGGACGATGGCCCGGTGATCCGCATCCGCGAAGGGCGTCACCCGGTGGTGGAGCGCACCCTTCAGGACGAACTGTTCGTGCCCAACGACACCCATCTGGACAACCGGGACGCGCAGATAATCATCCTCACCGGGCCGAACATGGCGGGCAAGAGCGTGTACATCAAGCAGGCGGCCCTGATCGTACTGCTGGCGCAGGTGGGCTCGTTCGTGCCCGCAGAGGAGGCGCACATCGGGCTGGTGGACCGCATCTTCACCCGCGTGGGCGCACAGGACGACATCGCCACGGGCCGCTCCACGTTCATGGTGGAGATGGAAGAGACTGCCTTCATATTGAACCACGCCACCAGCCGCTCGCTGATCGTGCTGGACGAGATAGGGCGGGGCACCTCCACCTACGACGGGCTAGCGATCGCACGCGCGGTGGTGGAATATATACATAATTCGCCGCGCCTTGGGGCCAAGACGCTGTTCGCCACCCACTACCATGAACTGACCGAGCTTGAGAAGCTGTTGCCCAGAGTGCGCAATTACAACGTGGCGGTGGCCGAGGACGGGGAGAAGGTGGTGTTCTTGCACAAGATCGTGCCGGGCGGAGCCGACCGCTCCTACGGCATACACGTAGCGCGGCTGGCCGGCCTGCCCCGCGCTATCCTGCGCCGCGCCGAAGACATCCTGCAAGACCTCGAATCGAGCGGAGCTAAGGAGACGCGCCGCAAGGCTATGCAGCAACCCGCCAGCGCCGACGGCGACCACAGGCAGATGCCCCTGCCTTTCACACCCATCGCTGACCCTATACGCGAGCAGTTGCGCGCTCTGCGTCCCGAAGAGATGTCCCCATTGGAGGCGCTGGGTGTGCTGTACGAGCTGCATAGAAAGGCGCAGGAAGGGGATTAGCCTCCGATCCCCCTGCTAAAGCACCCGTCCCCTGCTATTGGTGGGCGTCTCGCCCACGCTTCCGTTAACCTTCACCCCCGGCCACTCTCCCACAAGGGGGGTGGAGGTGTGTAGTGGCCGTGTGGTTGTTGTGCAGGCTGTACAGCCTGTAACAGCCCCTCTCCCATGAAGGGAGAGGGGTAGGGGTGAGGGTGAGGGTATGGGTAACCACCGGGATAATTCCTTTATATTCCCATAGCGATATGGTAACATTACGGTTAGAAACCCCGAGGGCATTACGTGTTGATGATTGACCACTGACAACGGCATGCTTATCGAACTGAACATCTCTAATTTCGCTATCATAGACGACTTGCATCTACGCCTCGGACCGGGCTTCAATGCGCTGACCGGCGAGACGGGCGCGGGCAAATCAATCATCATTGACGCTCTGGGTGCCCTGCTCGGGTCCAAGACAGGACCCGAGTTCGTACGCCATGGCTCGCAGACCGCCCGCGTAGAAGGCCTGTTCGACCTGACGCGGATGCACCCCACCCCGCTAGGGCAATTGCGCACGATGCTGGCGGAAGGCGGGCTGTCGGACAGCGATGACGGCAGCGATGACACCATCATCATCACCCGCGAGATACATTCATCGGGGCGCACGGTAGCACGCATCAACGGGCGATTGGTCAACCTGTCGACGCTCCAGCAGATCGGCGAACTGCTCGTAGATATACACGGGCAGAGCGAGCACGTGTCCCTGCACAGGACTGCCACCCACATTGACCTGTTGGACCAGTATGCGGGGTTGGCCGACGAGCGCCGCACCATGGCCGAGCTTGTGGCCCGACTGCGTGCCGCGGCCCGGGAACTGCGCGACCTCCAGCGTGACGAGCGCGAGCTGGCCCGTCGCGCCGACCTGCTCACCTATCAGGTTGAAGAGATAAGTAGGGCCGCCGTCCACCCCGGCGAAGACGAAGAGCTGGCGCGGGAGCGCTCGCGCCTGCTCAACTCGGAGAAGCTGTCGGCGCTGTGCGACTCCATATATGCCCTGCTCATCGAGGCCGAGGGCGAAGAAAGCGCCTATGGAGTGCGCGGTGGGGCACGCGGCGGGGCCGGTCGGGTGGCCTCCATGCCCGCTATGCCTGCCCCCTCTACTTCGGTACGCGACATGCTGGGCGATGCCTCGGCCATGCTGGCTGAACTGGCCCGCCTCGACCCTTCGATGGAGCAGCACCAGACCACCATTGATGCCCTCTACGACAGCGTGGAGGAGCTTGGCAGGGCGCTGCGTGCCTATCGCGAGAGTGTTGAGCACGACCCGGCCCGTCTGGAAGAGATCGAGGAGCGCTTGTCGCTGTTGCACGAACTCAAACGCAAGTACGGCCCCACGCTGGAGGACGTGATAGCGTTCGGCGAGCGGGCCGCGCAGGAGCTGGACGCCATCACCCATAGCGAGGAGCGCGTGGCCGCCCTGCAAGAGCAATGCGAGCGGCTGGGCAAAGAGATAGGCGAACTGGCCGCCCACATGTCGGCTGTGCGCGAGCAGGCGGGCGAGCGGCTGGCGCGGGCGGTGGAGGGCGCGATGAAGGACCTGCTGATGGGTTCCACAAAGTTCAAGGTGGACTTTACCCGCACGCCGGACGAAGAGGGCGTGCCCCTGCCGGGGCGCGAGGGCAGATGGGCCTTCTCTGAGAAGGGCGTGGACCGCGTTGAGTTCCTCATATCACCCAACCCCGGCGAACCGCTCAAGCCACTCGCCAAAATAGCTTCAGGTGGCGAGACCTCGCGCCTTATGCTGGCCCTCAAGTCCATCCTGTCCGAGGCGGACCTGACGCCCACACTAGTGTTCGACGAGGTGGACGTGGGTGTAGGTGGGCGCAGCGGCGGTGTGGTGGGCGAGAAGCTGTGGGGCCTGACCACCAGCCATCAGGTGCTGTGCATCACCCACCTGCCCCAGATCGCGGCATTTGCCGACAGCCATTTCAAGATCACCAAACAGGTGGTGGGCGAGCGCACCCGCACTCAGGTCGAAGAACTAGGTCCGCAGGAGCGGGAGCAAGAGATCGCGGCTATGCTGGGAGGCCTGCCGGTCTCTAAAGAGGCTCTGGACAACGCCCGCCAGATTTTGAAGGAGACCACGCGCATCAAACAGCACAGGGCACGACAGGCCCGGCAGGCGGAGGTGCCGGGGGCGGTCACCGCCCCCACAGGCCCTTAGCGCCTCGGCGCGGCGCTCTCCGAACAGTTCCGAACCCTGAACGGGGTGACCCGCACAGAGTGGTTTATGGGGGCCAACGAGACCAAGTCGTAAGCGCACCACAGGAGTGGACGCCTCACCTCACTTCTCAAGGAGACGCATTTGCTCACTCGGTTAGGTTACTATGCTGACAGGGTAATAGAGCACGGATGGCTGGCGGCGGCCATGCTGGTGCCGCTATTTTTCAACGTGTACACCAGCCGGGTGTTCGAGCCGGATAAGATCGCGCTGCTGAGGTCGCTGGTGTTGATCATGGCCGTGGCATGGCTGGTCAAGCTGTTCGAAGGGGGCTACCGGGCCTACCGGTTGTCGGATGCACCCACTCGAGGGGGCAGGGCCATGGCCGCCGTGCAAGGCGCAACCGAGCGAGGCCTGCCCCCGTGGCTGGGCTTCCTGCGAGTGCCTATGGTGGTGCCCATTCTGGTGTACGCGCTGGCCTACTTGATCAGCACCCTGTTCACCGTCACCCCCGACGCCACGTTGTGGGGTTCCTACCAGCGTCTGCAAGGCACCTACACTCAGTACAGCTACATATTGCTGGCCTTTCTGGTGATCGCCAACCTGCGCACCCGCGAGCAGTTGGAGCGGCTGGTGAATTTCATGCTGTTCACCTCGTTGCCCGTGGCCCTGTACGGCATGGTGCAGGCCATGCGCCTCGACCCCCTGCCGTGGGCGGGGGATACCGCCAGCCGCGTGGCCTCCACCATGGGCAATGCCATTTTCGTGGCCGCGTGGCTCATCATGGTGGTGCCCTTCACTTTGTACAGGCTGATGAACGGCATCAGTGAAGCGCTGGCCGAGCGCCGCGCTATGCCGGGCGAGGTCTGGCCACCCGCTTCGCGCACCTCACGCAAGTCGCGTGTAACCGCCCCGGCAGATGGGGGCGGTTACACATGGGCGGTGGTAGCCAACAGCGTGGGCATCATCATGGCCCAACTTTTCATCTTCTACTTCGCCCTCAAGCTGATTGCCGGGCTGTCCTTCCCCGATGCGCGCATGTGGCCCACCCTGCCGCTGACGCTGGCTACTTTCTACATCAGCATCTGGGCTATCGAGCGGCTGGGCAAACGCCGAGACGACCCGCTTCAGGTCAGCCTGTACATGCCGGCCATTGGGGCGGTGCTGTTCCTTGCGCTGTTCATGTCTATCCCCTTCTCATGGGGTATAGAGCGGGCCGGCGACCAGTCGTTGAACATACAGGTGGGCTTCGATGGTCTGGGTCTGTTGTGGGTGCTCTTCTTCATGTTCCTGTGGGGCGCGGTGGCCACGGGCGCGTATGCGCTGAGCGGGGGCGAACGCGTGCACGAAGAGCCCGGCATCGAGCGGCGCTTTATGCGCATGGCCCTCAACTGGGGCTACGGGCTGTTGATGACTGCGCAGTTGACCTGCATCTACCTCACTCAAAGCCGGGGGCCGTGGTTGGGGTTGGGCGCCGGGCTGGTGACTTTTGCGCTGGCGCTGTGGCTGGTGGGTCGCAGGAGGGGCATGCGCTGGATGGCACGCATAGGCGGGACGGTGTCGGCGCTGGTGCTGATGGTGGCGCTGTTCGTGGTCGCCCTGAACATCCCCGGCTCGCCCCTCAAGGCGCTGGACAGCTTGCCCGTGCTCGGCCGGGGCATCGAGAGGTTGAGCACCCTCACCCAGACCGATGTGGGCACGGGCAAGGTGCGCACCCTCATCTGGAAGGGCGCAACCGACCTGATCCTGTCCGATCCTGTGCGGGCCGTCATCGGCTGGGGACCGGAGGCCATGTACGTGGCCTACAGCCCATTCTACCCACCCGAACTTGCCCACTGGGAACTGCGCAACGCCACCCCCGACCGCTCGCACAATGTGGAGTTCGACCAACTGGTGACGGTGGGCGCACTGGGCCTGTTGGCCTACTACTTCCTCGTGGGCGCGTTCTTCTTTTATGGCATCCGCACTATTCGGCGGGCCGTGGGCACGCGCGATCAGCTTCTGGCTATCACGCTGGTGTCGGCCATGGCCGCGCACTTCATTGAAATCCAGACGGGCATACAGATAGCCGCCACTTGGACTTACTTCTACCTGATCATAGCCATGATGGTGGCTTTGGGCTACTTCATCACGGGCTATCTGCGTGTGAGTGGAGATGCGTCGGCTTCGGCGGGGCAGGCATCGGGCGATGGCGCGGTGGAGGCGGATGTGCCCTCCGAGGCGTTGGCGCAACCGGTGGTGGCCGCCACCACCGGGCCGGGCGCATCTAAACGGACTTCGCAGGCGCTCAGAGCAGGGGTGGGGGGCGACGGCAGGCAGTCGGCCAGAGCGCAAAGCCCACAAGGCTCCAGAGGGCAGGGCCGCAACGGGGGCCAGCCGCGCCACGCGGATCCCCGCCAGAGGCAGGCGCGCCTGCCGGTGTCAGAGCGTGCTGCATCCCATGCCGACTGGATGCGCAACCCCGCGATGGCGGTGGTGTACGTGATAGTGGCCGTGGCAGTGCTCACCTTCATCTCGGCGGTGAACGTGGCTACCGTGCGGGCCGACACGCTGTACAAGCAGGGGCTTGCCTATGACAACGCCGGGCGCTGGCCTGAAAGCATAGAACTGTACAGCCGGGCAATTGCCCTGCAACCCAATCAGGATTATTACTACCTGTTCCTCGGTCGCGCATGGCTGGAGTTCGCCAAGCAAGCGGATCAGGAACAGGTCAACATGCGCCGATTCTACGAGTCGCAGGGCACCGTGCAGGAGCCATATCTGGACCAGAAGGAGCAGGATAAGCAAAAAGCCGCCCGCGACGAGCAGGTCAAGCGCAGGGCTGAGAAAGAGTACCGGCTGAAGCAGAGCGAGGCGGTGCTCAAACGCGCCAACGAGCTCAACCCCCTGAACGCCGACCATTACGCCAACCTTGGTCGTCTGTACCTGTACTGGGGCGACCCAACCGGTGGCAACGACCCGACCAAACAACCATTGGCCGTGCAGTACATGGAGAAGGCAGTGGGCCGCGCCCCCGGCAACGCTCAACTGTGGGACGAGCTGGCGGTGGCCTATTCGCGCAACAACCAGTTCGACAAAGCCATACAGACCCTTGAACATTCGCAGAACAAGGTGGACCCGCAGTATGCCCGCACCCCCTTCATCAGGGGGCAACTGTATCAGGAGCGAGCCATGATCGTGAAGAGCGCCCTGCAAACCGGCAGACCCCTGCCCACCAACGGCGAGACCGACTACGGCAAATTGGTACTGGAGGCGGGCAAAGCTTACTCGGAGACCATCGCGCTCGATCAATCGGTGTTCGTGGACAGCAACTTCAAGGCGCGGGTGGACTTCCTGCTGGATGCGGCAGCCCCGTTCACGCAAACCAACACCCGTCTGGACCCCCAGACAGTGAGCAACGCGCTCACATCAACGGTCATGCTGGCCTTTGAATTGCAGGTGCTTAAGCATGAGAAAGACGTGGCCGATTTCCTGCGCGAGCGTGGGCTGTTCAGCGGTATGGAGAATCAGGTGCCCGACCAACTGCTCCAATCATTGTGGGCAGACCCGGCATGGGCACGAGCAGCCACCGCAGCCGGTCAGAAGAGTTGGCGCGACCCCACTTTTGCGGCGCTGACCCACAACGCAGCTGTAACGCATTACGCACTGGGCTATATCTACGCAAAAGTGGGGCGCACAGACCACGCGAGACAACAGTACGAGCGCGCGCTGGCCCTCGAACCCACCTATCAGGACGCGCAAACCGAGCTTGACGCTTTGAATAAATAACCAATGGTGCCTTATACCGGGCGCAGGCGTAGGGGCAGGCCCCCGTGCCTGCCCTATTTGCAGGCCCCTGTGCCTGCCCTATTCTAAACACCGGGCGCAGGCGTAGGGGCAGGCCCCTGTGCCTGCCCTATTTGCAGGCCCCTGTGCCTGCCCTATTCGCATCCCCTGCCGGGGGTAGAGATAGAAACAGAGGCAAGGCAGAAGATGCTCACATCGGGACTGAGGATTGACATAGGACCGCTGCTGTTGATATTTCTGGCGGCGTTGCTGTTCGTGCTGGCGGCCACACCGGTGGTCAAACGGGTGGCCCACAGGTACAACGTGGTGGACGTGCCCTCGGCCCGCAAGATACACGCTGGCCCGGTGCCCTTGCTGGGCGGGGCGGCCATCTATCTGGCGGTGATCGCCGCCCTGTTGTTGTACGGCCACTTGAGCTATGTACAGCAGACCGCCTCCATCTTGATCGGGGCCACCATGATGTCCATGCTGGGCGTGTGGGACGACAAGTGGGGCTTGCGGCCCCTCGCCAAGCTCGGAGGGCAGGTGGTGGCCGCCTCACTGCTCTACTTCACTGGGGTGAGCGTGTCGTTCCTGCACAACGACTTACTGAACTATCTGGCGACGGTGGGCTGGGTGGTCACGGTGACCAACGCGCTCAACCTGATGGACAACATGGACGGGCTGGCAAGTGGTGTGGCTATGGTGGCCTCGATATTCTTCTTCTTGATAGCCACCCTCACCGACCAGTATCTGGTGGCCCCGCTGGCGGCGGTGCTGGTGGGGGCTTGCGCGGGCTTTTTGTTCTACAACCTCAACCCGGCTTCGATATTCATGGGGGATGCCGGCTCGCTGTTTCTCGGGTTCATGCTGGCGGCGGTGGGCATCAAACTGCGCTTCCCCGAAAATTTGGACATCGTCACGTGGATGGTGCCGGTGCTGGTGCTGGGGGTGCCTCTGTTCGATACGGCGCTGGTCACCCTGTCGCGCATCCGGCGGGGCATCCCCATCACGCGGGGCGGCAGGGACCATCTGTCCCACCGCTTGGTGGCGCTGGGCTTCACCCGGCGGGAAGCAGTGCTGATACTGTACCTGATACAGGGGGGGCTGGGCATCGCCGCGCTGGTGGTGATGCAGGCTACCGTGCTGGAAGGCTACATAGTGGGTTTGGCGATACTGTTGGCCGCCGTGGTGGGTGCGTACAGGCTGGAGCAGGTGGACCTGACGCACACCAACCCCGCGCCGGAGGGCACGCCCGCGCCGGTGCCCCTGTCGGCCCGCCTGCCCTTGTCCCTGCGCAGAAAGCGCCCCGCCGAGAGCACGAAGGGTGATGGGTCAGGGGCAGGCTGAGACCCCCTGTCCCTGAGCTCTATCTGCTTGCCTGCTCGCGCCACAGGTCCACCATTGACTTGATAGAAGCTATGTAGCTGGGCGGGTGGTTGTTGTCGCCCCATGGCGCGTATACAGGCACGATCTGATCTACGGTCCGCAGGTTCCACTGGCCGATGTACAGCTCGGTTATCAGTTTGTACCAGTCCTCGAAGCCCGCTTCCCAGCTGGGATAGAGGCGGTAGCCTTCGTAGTTTTCGTAGCCCTCGGTCCAGCGGATGTTGCCCAGCGAGCGCGTGAAGCGGGCCACACCTCGCGTGCCGCAGGCGCTCTCGTGCACGAAGAAGGCCAGCGCAAAAGCCGGGTCAATCCCATAAGTCACGCCAAGATCATACAGCCTCTGACCCAGACCGGCGGCAGGCGAGCCGTACTTTTGCAGGACGGCCTCGATCTGCGCCACGCCGATGCTGGGCGGCCCTACGACTTCGTAGGGTTGGCCGGTGGGCGCGTGTTGCGCGGGCGGGGCGGGCGGGGCGGGCGGCGGCTGAGCCTCTGGTTGAGGCTCAGGGTTTGCCGGGACGGTTTGTTGGGCCTTGACGGGTTGTGGGCCTGCCGACAGCTCGGTGTAGCCGCTGAGCACAAGCCCTTCCGAGCCACGGGCAAGGGCGGGCGTGACTACCAATAACATCCAAGCGAGCGCGGCCACGGTTGCGCACAACCCCACCGCAAGCAGGCCACGCCACACCACATTTGCAGCCGGGGGTACCGATGCCCGGCGGAGCAGGCCATCCCCGGTAAGGAGGTGACCGTAGAGGTCCCTGCCTTGTGCATAACCGGGCGGGCTGGGAACAGAGCGGGCCGCGCGGGGCGAGCCTTCGGGTATGGCCGCCAAGACCCACTGGGGGTGGGGGGCGTGCATCGCCTGCATCGTCGCTATCGTGGAGCCGGCATCTCCGCCCAGCACCCGGTAGATGGTGGTGAGGGTGGGGGCAGGGGCGAGGGTGGATTTTGCGCCCCTGCGCTGCACGGACGGGTGGTGAGCAACCTGCGGCAGGTCGCGGGCGAGCAAGGCGGCGCGGCTCACTTGCCGCCCTCCTCGACACCGTTGTTGGTGTTGTTCGTGTCGCCGCCGGGGTTGGTCTTCCCTTGCTCTTGCGATTGAAGCGGGAGAGCCTTCTGGAGAGCGGCACGCTCTTCGGGTGTGATCAGGCGGAAGGCCGCCCCATCGTTCAGGTAGATAAGTTGCTCGCTCTTGACCGACACCACCAGATCGGGCTTGCTGTCGGCGTTCACATCATGCACGTCCAGTTGCACGGGGGTGAGGTCTTCACCCTGACCGAACAGGTAGGGGCCGACTATGGCCGTGGCCTTGGTGGGGTCGCCGCCCGGCATTTCCATGATGATCACCCGGCGGTTCAGGTTCATGGCGATGAAATGCGAGGGCATGCCTTCGGCCTCACCGTGCCCCACATAGGCGTCCACCTGCATGGTGCGAGGCCGGCCATACTGGATGTCGTCCAGCGTGATGCGTGCCCACTCGACGGCCATACTCACCAGCACATATACCCCCAACAGCACGATCGCCCCACCCGCGAGCATCGCCACGAGGCGAACGGGCACGCCCGGCGCGGCCGCCTGCTCGCCGGCCTGCGCGGCCTTTCTGCCGGGTTGCGGGTGTGGGGCGGTGGGCTTGATGGGCACAGGTGCGGGCGAGGGCTTCTGCCGGGCAGGCGGCTGTTGCCGACGCGGGGCAGGTGCCGGCATGGCGTGTAGCTGTGGCGTGCCTTCGAACAACTCCTCGTCGGTTAGCGCGTCCAGTGGAAGCCAGTGGCCGGTCCTCGGTTCATCTTCTTCGTGTGGGCGGCCCCAGTCGTACGAGCGGGCGTTGGCCCCGTGAGAGCGGGTGAAAGTGGTTGCCATGGTTGTACCTCCTTAGTAGTCCTCTGAGCACTGTTCCCAGTTTCAGTTACTGAACGCATAAGACAGACAGAGCAGGGCGCTGTACGAACGCAGAGCCATGCCCATGCCGGACCTTGGGTCGGCTATGGCATCGGTCTCCTCAAGGTTTGCCACCACATAGCAGTCGGCATCCGGTCGGCTGATCAGCAGGATGGATAGCAGGTCCCGACGCAGGAGCAATCGGGGTGCTGTGCGCTCGGCCCAAAGGGGGGCACGTTGGAACAGCATGGCGTTCATGTGGTCACCTCCGCGTATCGTTATGGAACGTTTGTTCTATAGCGTTCTAATGATAAATTAGAACAAACGTTCCGTCAAGGGGGTTTTCCACATCTTTGCGGCGATTTTTGTCCCTGTGTGGCAATAAGATGAGGGCTTGGGGAGGGCTGTGCTCCCCCGGCTCTCCATTCTCGACGGAAGGAGAGGCTTGGTGAGGCTTCGTCTCTCCGGTTCATCTCCTCTCCCCCACCATCTGGCATGAATATGCCTCAGAGAAGCGATTGGTGGCGACCCGCCAAGCGAATTCAGCCGCGACGCATCTGTGTTACAATCTCATGGGGGATGGCTTTCATGATAAAAGTCGTGCTCTTCGATTTCCATAACACGCTTGCCACCTGCGACAGGTGGCTCAGGCTCGAAATCGAGACCCTGCCGGGGCTGGTGTTGCAATGGCTGGCGGACAGGGGCAGGCTCGGCCACGGGCCACACGCGGATGTAGAGGAGACCAACCGCCGTTTTCGCGAGTTGCGTCAGGGCGTGCGCCACAGCGGCATCGAGTTGAGTGCGGTGGAGGGTACCCGGCGGGTGCTGGATAGCATGGGCATCCACCTCCCTTCCATAGACATAGAAGATGCCGTGCGCGAGCTGGAATATGCGTGCCTGCCGGAGGTGCAGATGGTGCCCGGTGCGGATGTGGCGCTGGAGCGACTGCGCGATGCAGGCTACACGTTGGGCGTGGTGTCCAGCGCTGGTTACCCACCCTTCGTAGAGCTGGCGTTGGAGACACTGGGCTTGAGGCCTTTCTTCAGCGAGGTGGTGACCAGCGCGGGCGAAGGCCTGTACAAATCGAACCCCGAGTTGTTCCGCCGAGCGGTGAGCAGGCTCGGAGCATCGCCGAGCGAGGCGGTACATGTGGGTGACCACGCCCTATACGACGTGCATGCTGCCAAAGCCGCGGGGTTGGCGGTGGTGTGGTTCGCAGGGCCGCAGGCAGCACGCTCCACCGAACCGCACGGAGTGGGCCGGGAGCAGGCCGATGCGGTGGTTACGGGCATGGAGCAGGTATTCGACGCGATCAGGCGGCTAGACGCCTGACCGATATGCAGAAGCAGCAATAGGCTAGACCGGTAAAGACCATACTGGAGAGTGAGAGGATGCTACTGCTCGCAGGAGATATCGGCGGCACCAAAACCGATCTGGCTATATTCTCGACCGATGCCGGGCCGAGGAACCCGCTGGTGCAGGCCGAGTTCCCGAGCCGTCGGTACGAATCACTGGAAGCCATAGTGCGCGAGTTCCTCGGCAGGGCCAAACAACTGCCGGTGGACCGAGCGTGCTTTGCCGTTGCTGGCCCGGTTATCGCCGGTCGGGCCAAAATAACCAACCTCGACTGGGTGGTAGACCGGCCCAACCTGCAAAAAGAGCTTGGGCTGCAGGATGTCACCGTCATGAACGACCTTCAGGCCATCGCACTGGCCGTGCCCGTGCTCTTGCCGGAAGAGCTTGCCACCCTGAATCAAGGCGAGGCGGTGCCCCATGGGGCGATCGCAGTCGTCGCCCCGGGCACCGGCATGGGTCAGGCTTTTTTAACTTGGGATGGCACGCGCTACCAAGCCCACCCATCGGAGGGAGGGCACGCAGATTTCGCCCCCGGCAACGATATGGAGATAGAACTGCTCAGGTATCTGCTGAAGCGATACCCACACGTCAGCGTGGAGCGGGTGTGCTCAGGCAGGGGCATACCCAACATCTACGATTACCTGCGCGACACCGGCTACGCCCCCGAAACCCCGGAGGTGGCTCGCAGGCTTGCTGACGCAGAAGACCGGTCGGCTATCATCATCGAGCAGAGCCTCGACCCTGATAACCCATGCCCTCTGTGTGCAGCCACGCTCGATATCTTCATTGACATCTTCGGCGCTGAGGCGGGCAATCTGGCCCTCAAGGTGCTGGCGACAGGGGGGGTGTATTTGGCTGGGGGCATACCGCCGCGCATCCTGCCAGCGTTGCGCGAGGGGCGCTTCATGCAGGCGTTCCTGCGCAAAGGGCGCTTATCAGATGTGCTCAGGCTGATGCCCGTGCGCGTGATCCTGTCGCGTGCCGCACTGCTCGGCATAGCCAACTACGGGCTGGAGGGTGGCCAGTAGACCGGTAGATTTTGCCGAACGCCTTTTCGGGGCGCATATAGCGCACACCGCATATGGCATATATTCGGAAAGAAGGGCGGGGTGGGGGTCAGGCTCCATCCGACCATGACCCCCACCCATTTTTCTACCTGATTACTTGATCGCGTACACCACCTGCACGTCCACGCGTATCTCTTGATTGCCCGGCTGGATCGGGGTGGGCACGCCCGATGCACCCTGAGCGGCCCTTGCATCCAGCTCCATGACCGGTGGTGGTACGTTCACCACACCTTCGCTGATCATAATGGGCGCGCCCAGACTGACCCCACTCAGACCGGCAAGCTGTTCGGCTTTGGCTTTTGCGTCCTGCATGGCGCGCTCTCGCGCCTGCTTGGTCAGCGCGGTGGGGTCGGAGAAGCTGAAGCGCAGGCCGTACACGGTATTGGCCCCGGACCTCACTACGTCGTCCACCGTTTTACCCGCTTTGCTGATGTCCCGCAATTTGGCATTGACTATATTGGTCACGCGGAACCCTATTAGTCTGGGGGACTGGTTGTCGCGGTAGTCCATCACCGGTTCAACGCTGTATTGCGCAGTGGAGATGTCGTTTTCGGCCACACCCGAAGCTTTGAGCTGGTTTATCACAGCGTTCATCTTGTCCACAGCTTCGGCCTGTGCCGCATCGAGCGAATCTCTCTGTATCTGTACGCCCACCTGCAACTCCACCATGTCGGGCCGAGCCGACACGATGCCCTGCCCACTCACAGAGATGTGGGGCTGGTCGCTTATCGTAGCCATGCTTGGTGCTCCTATCGGCTGGTACTGGGTCTTAGACGCTGGGGCATCAGCCTGCGGCCCGCCGGCGGTCAGCCCCGTGCCCGTGCCCGTGTCCGTGCCTGTGGCGTTGCCGATCTCCGGGCCACGGGGCACGAGCCATACCAGTATGAATGCCGCCAGCAGCAGGGCTATCGTGCCCACGGATGTGGCAGTTATGATAAATTTGCCGTTCCACCTGTTTCGGTTCACGTGGTTCACCTCCTGTAGATTATGGTTTGGTTTCGGCTGTTAGCAGGCAACTGAGGGAAGAGCAGGATGGAGCAAATCCCCCCTCATGTCTTCCGCTTCTTTAGCCATGCAGCTAGCCTCGTTATTGGGGTGGTAACCCTTTGTATTGTGAGGACGACCGAGACGAGCTGAAAGTTCCACGCACGGCGCGGTCACTATCACCCAAATTGACTATTTTTACAAAAACGAGCTACAAATTTAGTATCGGGTATGCTATAATACGCTCGACCAACAGGGTGTAGCAAAAAACAACCCTTGCACAGTACAAGATTAGACCAAACTGTGCTATAATAATAGCATTGAAGCACTACTCCGGATCGGGAAACTACACACGATGTAATTTCAACGTCTAGCCACTCGTGAGACATGGTGCATAAAGTAGTACCCTTACACTACACCTTCCTGCCGACCAATCCGACGAGCAGAGCGAAGATAGAGGACTCGTGGGTGGTGAAAAGGCATGTACACTGCTTACGCACTACGTTTCGCATAGTGCATACATCATGAGAGGAGTGATAAATGGTCTCAACACTTTCAGCTAAAACGCTGGGACAGCGCATCAGGCAGATTCGCATCCGCCGAGGCCTCACCCAGCAAGACCTTGCTGGAGAAGACTATTCCAAGAGCTACATATCGGCCATCGAGCAGGGCAAGACCCGGCCATCGCTGAAAGCCTTGCAGCGCATCGCCGCCCGGCTGGAAGTGCCCGCAGGCACTTTGCTCGACCCGGAGGCCCGCGGCTTCGGACCGATAGACGAAACCATGCCCAAACGGGTGCGACGTAGGAAAGGGATGCGCCCCGGCCCCGGCGGCTACATCAGCCCATCTTACACCGAATTCCAGCTGGCGCGGGCCGAACTGCTAATCATGTTGGGCCAACCGACCCAAGCCCTCGAAGTGCTCCGCCCCTTGATACCCACCGAAGACGAACCTACGCAGGGGCAGACCCCTAGGCTCATGGAATCGGCGCAGGTCCTGCGCATGTACCATCTGGCGGCAAAGGCGGCCATCCGTGGCGACCGGTTGGCAGAGGCGCACGAATTCCTTCGCAAAGCCATACAACTCGCCGAGCGGGTGGACGACCGGGAAGAGATCGAGCGGCTGCGCAACCTACTCGGCGTAGCCTACTACCAGTCCGGTCAGGTGCTCTCTGCTCTGGAAGAACACAAGCAATGTCTGGCGGCGGTGCAAGCAGGCAGGGTGCAAGACCCCAACTTCAAGCTGGCCGTGTACAATAACATCGCACGCGATTACGCCGCCCTGCACGACAACGAGCGCGCCATGGCCACCTATAAAGATGCGCTGACCTTGATAGAGTCGGTGAACGATCTGGAGCGGCAGGCCAACATCTTCGTGGACCTGTCCACCACCTACGCCAACCATGACGATTACTGGTCGGCCAATCGCTTCGCCACTAAAGCCACGGGTGTGTATCAGGTCCTCAGCCACATGCAGCAATTGGTGCGCATGCAGACCAGATACGCCGAATTGCTGATTGATGCCGGGCAGTTGGAAGAGGCCGAGCGATGCCTCATGTCAGGCCTACAATTGGCCGAAGACTTGGGCAGCAACCTCGATCGTGCGATGGCGCTGGCTAATCTGGCCCGTGTGAGCCTACAGCGGGGCAACGATAAAGAAGCACAGGAGCGCAGCGAGCAGGCCGTGCAGATAAGCCGTCAGGTAGTGCAGACCATCGAAGCTGCCGACAGGGGTCAAGAAGGCGGAGACGGGGCCGCCGCCCACTACAGATACGGTTACGGACGCGCTCAGGCCATGCAGGTGCTGGCAAAGTCACTGGCTATCGCGGGCGAAGTGGCCGCTAAACAGGGCGAGGACCGCCGGGCCGACAAACTCTTCGAGGAAGCCATAAAGATACTGTCCAACCAGCCTGCGGAGGTCTCCGAGATATCGAGTGAGATCTACGAGAGCTACGCTCGCCTGCTTGCCGGCAGGGGCCAGCACGAGCGTGCCGCTACCTACTTCGAGCAGGCGTACAGGGCGATCACCCGCCGGCCCCGATAGACCGGGCCGAGGTGGTTGCCGGAGTGCACTTGCGGGCGCGGGTGCAAGGTGAGCGGCCCGCCAACTGGTGGGCATGTTGGCGCACGCATTAGCACATTAGCACAACAGGAACGACAGGGGCGGTGGTTTGATCCACGCCCCTGTTTGCTTTACTTGTGGGTGATGACCAGCGTGCCTATGGGTGCCCATTCGTATACCCATCTGGCGGCATCGGGGGGCAGGTTGACGCAGCCATGGCTCATCGGCTGGCCGAAGTTGCTGTGCCAGTAGGCCCCGTGCAGGGCATAGGCCGAGTAGAAGTACATCACATAGGGCACATTCGGCAGGAAGTAGTAATCCGCGCCGGTGCCACCGCGCATATCCTGTGCCCTGTACTTCGCGTAGACGCGATAGGTGCCCTCCACCGTCGGATAGCGGGCGAGGCCTGTGCTGACTTTGGATACAAACACCGGCGTTTGCCCCTCAAAAGCCGTCATGGTTTGCGTGCTGATGTCCACGTCAATCCACTTAGGACCCAGCTTGCCCATCGGGATGACATTCACAGGTCGAGACGCAGGTGTAGAAGCGGGGTCCGGAGAGGCAGGGGTTGATGGAGTGGACGGCGCAGAAGGAGCCGGCGTGGGTTCGTCTTCACCCCCATCACTGCCCTGACGGATGATGAGTGTCTGGCCCACGCGTAGAAAGTTGGGGTTCTGAATGTTGTTCAGCCTCCTCAGCGCCTCCACCGTGGTGTTGAACTTGGCCGCTACGGTGGACAGGTTATCGCCGGGCTGTATTGTATACCGGATGGTGCTACCCTGCCCGCCCGGGTCACCGCTCGGCTCCGGACTGGGGGGTGGCAGGGTGGCGCTCGGTCGGGGCGCGGGGGTGGCAGTAGGGGCAGGTTGTTGAGGTTGAGGTGATGCCTGTTCGGCTTGCCCCGGAATCCTCAGCACCTGACCAATGTAGAGCAGGCTGGACGGAGAAAGGCCATTGGCCGCCGCCAGAGCCTCGCGGCTCACTCCGAACCTCTGGGCCAGCGTGATCAGGTTGTCGCCGGGTTGCACCACATAGGTGCCGGGAGCCTGCCCGCCGGGGTTTGGATTGGGGTCTGTACTGGTCGTGCTACCCGCGCTGCCGGCAGGTATGACCAGCGCCTGCCCTGCATAGATGATGGTGGAGTTGAGGCCGTTGGCCTGCATCAGCGCCTCGGTGGTCGTGCCGAAGCGCAGCGCTATCTCGCTCAGAGTGTCTCCCGGCTGTACGGTGTAGGTGCCCGGAGCCGAGTTTGCGCGCGCCTGTTGAGCCTGAGCCGCCGGTCTGGTGCCCGCGGTAGGTATTATGAGCACTTGACCTGCGTAAATAGTAGAGCGCGACGGCAGGTTGTTTGCGGCCACGATGTCATCCACCGTCACGCCGAAGCGTGCAGCGATGCTGATAAGGGTATCACCGGGCTGTACTTTATATGTGGTGTCGGCGTAAGCAACTTCCGCAACCGGGCCAAGCATCAGCATGAGGGCTAGCACCACGACCAGCGCAATCCGCGCAGACCGCCCCCATACACTCAGCTGGTTGGTCAAGCCATTTCTCACGAGTCACCCTCCCGCCTGATATAGGACGTAACACCACTTATCCAAGCAAAGACGATAAATATTGAGATGCCGGGACCTTCCCCTACGCGAGTGTGGGAGGTACCATCTGGGTGCCGGGGCGTCCCCCACTTGTCTTCCCCCCACAATGGGGGTGCAGGCTCTGCTATGGGCGTCCCGTTGTAGCGCAGTCGGTTCCCCCACTTGTCGCCTCCCCACCACAATTCATAGCCTTTGCGGGGGTGCAGGGGCGCTCTCTTGCCGGGGGCGTGGGGGTGTCCCCCAGTCCCCCACTTCTCCCCCACAATTCATAGCCTTTGCGGGGGTGCAGGGGCGCTCTCTTGCCGACGGGTACCCTCCCGCAATTCATAGCCTTTCTTTGGATAATTGGTATAACACCATGATATATCAGGTTGTGCATACGTGTGAGTTATGCACATTATGCACATCACACAGCGGACGATGCACCCTCGGTGGTCATCATAGCATCGGCGGATGTCGCGTGTCAATAGGTTATTTGTCTCACCGGCAAGCGCCGATCGTCGTTCCTCAGTAGTAAGAGCTCTACCCACCAAGCGCAGGTGCTGTTGGTGAGTAGCTCTTCGGCGTTCCACCAATAATCGGGGGCCAAGCCCCACCAATATGGCGGAAAAGCAAAGAGCCGGGGACATGTGTACCCACGCTCAGAGGGTACCCGCCGGACAGGGGGCTTAGACCGGCCTCTGTCAACCCCCCATTACCTGAGGCCTGTTTGCTCGGTGCCCGTGTGCTATAATTAACGTTACGTCCAGTCGGGCGAACCTAGGAGGATAACAGGCATGGCCGAAGAGACAGAACCCAAGCAAAAACTCAAGCGTGTGGAGCCACAGCGCCTCAAGGGCTTTCGCGATCTCATGCCCTCGATCATGTCGGTGCGCCTGTATGTCATAGACACGCTCCGGCATATCTTCGAACTGCACGGGTTTGCCCCTCTGGAAACGCCCGCCATCGAGTACATGTCCACCCTTGAAGGCAAGTACGGAGAGGAAGAGCGTCTCATCTACAGGTTTGAGGACCATGGTGGGCGCAAAGTGGGCCTGCGCTATGACCTTACCGTACCGCTGGCGCGCGTGGTAGCCATGCACTACCATGAGCTTCAATTCCCATGGCGGCGCTACCAGATCGGCCCTGTGTGGCGGGGTGAGAACCCCCAGTATGGGCGGTACAGGGAATTCTACCAATGCGACGTGGACATCGTGGGCACCCCGTCCATGCTGGCCGATGCTGAAATCCTGTCCATCTACGGCAAAGCCATGCAGAAGCTGGGTTTCACCGGCTACAAGGTGTTGATCAACAACCGCAAACTGCTCACGGCTATAGCCCGAAGCGCGGGGGTGGGTGCCGAGCAGGCGGGCGTCGTGTTCCGCGCCATTGACAAGCTGGAGAAGATAGGCCCCGAAGGCGTGCGTCAGGAGATGGTGCGCAACGGCATCTCCGAGCAGGCGGCGGCGCGTGTGCTTGAGCTATTCCTCAAGGGCGGGCAGGCACGCGCCTTCGAGGACAACTTGGCCCTGCTGAGCGAACTGCGAGGTGTGCTCGGCGATGACCCCTTGGCCGTACAGGGGCTGGACGAACTCCACCAGATATTGGATGCCCTGCACCTCATGGGCGTAGAGCCGGACCGCTACAGGGTAGACATAACTCTGGCGCGCGGTCTGGATTACTACACCGGCCCAGTGTTCGAGGTGGTGGTGGACGAACCGAAGATAGGCTCTCTGGGCGGCGGCGGGCGCTACGACGAGCTGATGTCCCTTTTCTCCGGGCGAGATTTGCCCACCACAGGCGGCTCGTTCGGGTTAGAGCGCATCGTGGACGTGATGGTGGAACTGGGCATGGTGCAGCCGATGAGCACGGCCAGCAGGGCGCTGATCACCGTGTTCGACGCATCCCCTGACAGCGTGAGCGCTTCGCTGGCGCTGGCTACTGAGCTTAGAAGCATGGACATACCATGCGAAGTGTATCTGAACGTGGGTGACAGGCTGGGCAAGCAGCTTGCTTACGCCGATAAATTGGGCATACCATATGCTGTGGTGTTAGGCCCGGATGAGCGTGCTGCTGGCGCTGTCACCGTAAAGGACCTCAAGGCCCCACCACCCAATCAGTGGACCGTGCCCCGCGCCGAGCTGGCCAACCTGATACGCAAGACGTAAAAGGCCGGGCCTGTCGGGCCTTCTTGATTCTTGGCACCCATTAGTGGCAGGGGTTATATCAGACAAGAGGTTAGATATATATCACATGAACCATGAACAAAGACAGAGACAGGGCCAATCCGGTGTGGAAGCCGGTATAGGGGGTATAGAGAGCAGTACAGGGGACGAAATAAGTGACGGAGCGAGACCGGAGCGCATACCAGAGTTGACAGCAGACGACCCCGACGGTCTGGCTGAGCGTGCCACCGAAGCCGCTCATGAGGTAGTCGAGGCCACAGACCAATTCATGTCCCCCGGTATGGCTATCGAACCTGCGGCGCAGGCCGAACAGGTATCTCAACAAGCGGTTGAAGTGGTTGGGAGAGGGGCCGGTCTGCACGAAGAGCGCAGGGATATAGCCCGTGCCGTGTTTCGGCTGGCGTGGCCTGCCATAGCCGAGAACGCCTTGCAGACCCTGCTGGGTATTGTGGACACGGCAGTGGTAGCGCGTCTGGGCACCGCCGCGCTGTCGGGTGTGGGCGCTTCCCAGCAATTGATCTGGGTGCTGAGCAACCTGATACTTGCGGTGAGCATGGGCACCACAGTGCTGATAGCGCGTTTCACCGGCGCGCGCCAACCCGAGCGGGCCAATGCGGCGCTCAAACAGTCGCTTTTGCTGGGCGTGGTGGTCAGCCTGATGTTGATGCCGGTGGGGCTGGTGGCTCATCCCATGCTGAGCATGCTGGGCCTGACCCCCGCCGCTGCCGACGCCGGGGCCACTTACCTGAGCATCACCCTGTTCATGAGCATGCCCTTACTGCTCATGTTCGTAGCGGGGGCAGCCTTGCGCGGCGCAGGTGACACCCGCACACCCATGTATGTCACCGGCTTCATCAACATCATCAATGCCATCCTCGCAGTAGAGTTGGTGTTCGGCGGTGTCAAAGCCAGCACCATATTCAGCGACTGGCTGTCGGGGCTGCTGGCGCTGGTCGGGGCGGATGTGCGTGTGCAGGTGCCGGGCCTGCCGTGGGTTCCCGAGATGGGCGTGGCAGGCTCGGCATGGGCCACGGTGATCGCCCGCACCCTTGGTGCCGCCATCTTGCTCAGCCTGTTCCTTCGTTCCCGCTCGTATCTTCAGCTGTGGAGCGTGTTCGGCTGGCGGCCCAACTTCGATTTGATGTGGCGCATCCTGAGGGTGGGCATCCCCTCCGCTCTGGAGATGCTGTTCATGTCGTTGGGCATACTGGTGTACAGCTTCATCGTCATAGGCATGGGCGAGGTGGTCTTTGCCACTTCGCGTCTTGTGTTGAATGCGGTGTTCCTATCACAGATGCCCGGCTTCGGCTTCTCGATGGCCGCCACCACGCTGGTGGGGCAGAGTCTGGGTGCCCGGCAACCGCACAGAGCGTGGGTCGGCTCGTGGCTGGCTACGCGCTCGGCGCTGATATGGATGAGTGCCATGGGCGTGGCGTTCTTCTTCTTCGGTGAGCAAATTTTGCGCATCTTCACCGATGACCCACGCTTGCTGGCATTAGGGGACCCGGCCATGAAGGTCGTGGCGCTGAGCCAGCCGCCTCTGGCCGTGGCGTTCGTGCTGGCAGGTTCTTTGCGCGGGGCCGGCGACGTGCGTTTCCCAATGTGGGTGACCACCCTTGCCGTGTGGGTGGTGCGACTGCCCACCGGGGCGTTTCTGGGCTTGCCCACCGTATGCCTACCCTTCACCGGCGTGTGCCTGCCCGGTCTGGGCCTTGGTCTGGTGGGCATCTACACCGCGCTGATAGTGGAATCGACCCTGCGTGCCGGGCTTTTCTTCTGGCGTTTCCGTCAAGGCAAGTGGCAGAGCATCAAGGTGTGATGCCGGGTTGCCGCGGGTTGCCACCTTCAGGGTCGGGAAGGGCACAGCCCTGCCCAAACCCCTCCTTTATTGCATACAAAGTGTTATGAAGTAGCGCTAGTCCGGCGTGCGGTCGGCTTGGTCCGGCCCAAGCGAGCCTGCGTCGCCCCCGTAGCGGGCAGGCCCGCCCGCTTCATCCTGCCCGTGCTCGCCCCCCTTCACCCGACCGGTGCGGGGATTGAGGTCATTTGGCTGCATTTCGTCTATCAGATCGAGGTCTCGGTCCCGACTGCCACCCGGCTCGGTGTCCTCCGGCGGCAGGGGATGGGTCTCCATGCTCCGGGTGAGGTCGATGCCTGTGCCGGTGTCGCGGTACTCGCCGAACTGAAGGCCTTCGCTATTGCCCTCTTGAACACCTTCAGTACCGCCGCTGTAGCCGCCACCATGCCGTTCCCCAGCGCTGTCGGCGGGGCGTTGTGTGCCCTCCATCCCCTGTTCAGTGGCCGGACTGCCGTAATCCTCCATCTTCGGGATGTCGCCTCTATGTGTGCCGCTGTCCACTCGTGTCCTCCTGAGGCTATGCTGGTTTGGAAGGGTCCCTTATGTCAGCTTCGCTTTTTGCAACCCTTCCACACACCCGGCATAAGGAGCAAGTGCTATGCCACCTGCACCTTCTTCGCTTGGCAGGACGCTTGCATCTCTATTACCTTTCGAAGTGACAACCAGTAGCCGGTGGTGTCTGTGTAACGCTCTTTATGGGGCAATAGTGAACGAGCATGCACGTGTGGTAAAAGAGGTGAAGCTCTACCGGCCTCGGGGGCGCAGGCTACACCCGCTAACAGCACGATGACAAGATCGACATACTGTGATAGGATATGCGGGTGGGACGCCCGCGCTCCGTAGCCCAAGACATTAGCAGTCAAAGCAAGGGCTGTAAGAAGGTGCCCCCTGTTATGCGCTCAAATTTTAATTTCAAGGTATTAGACCCGATATTAGGCCTGTATACAGGTTATTCTATGCTGGCATGGGGTATTCTATCCCTGCTTGGCCTGTATGTTGGCCGGGGGGCCACCCAAGAGCTTTATACGGCACGTTTGCTTCCAGCTACCGTGGGTTTTATGATCGGTGGATCTGCCGGCGTCCTGCTTACCCTTACTCGACAATGGGTGCTTCTAACACCCCTTCGCTCCGATGTAGCTGTTACGCTGATATGCTGGGCGTTCGGTGGGGCTTTATACATGGATGCTTGGCTCAATCTATGGTATAGCTGGGCTTTTGATCGCCATAGTACTGCGTACATGAGCGCCTATTTCTATAGCGCCATCCCTACTCTGGAAGTGGCTTTCGCCAGTGTGCTGATGGCCTCGGATTCATGGTATCTACAGCGCAGGGTCATCAAGACCGGCAGGTATGACATACAGCCTGCTTTGTGGTGGTTCCTCTCAGTCACCGTGGCATGGCAGGTTTCCACAGCCACAACATGGATTGTATACGAGAAGGTATTCGGCTTGATGGAATCGGTTGCGGCGCAAGTGGGTTCTGTAGTGCTTGGTGCTCTGAGCTTGGGCCTCATGACCGGATGTGTCATGGCACTGCTTGCGGTGCGGGCGAGGCAGGCGGCAGTGAGGGTACAGTTCCCGGCTCCAAGTGATACGAGGGGTGCAGACCAGATCCAGCATCTGAGCATCGGCTCTATAGTTCTGTGGGCAGTAGTGACTGCAATAGGTTCTGCCCTTGTACTGGCTCCGATTACGCATTTTGCTGGGGATAATCTACTGGGTCTGGACGGGGTGATGGGCATAAGCATGGCGCTGAGCTTGCCGGGTGGGTTGGTGATGGGTCTGGGCCAGTGGGCAATATTGTATAGCTTGCGCAACCGATCGTCAGCGTGGCTGATCGGCACTCTTGGGGGCACACTTGTGGGTTCATGTATTGCGGCGGTGGGTAGCTACTTGGTTGTGATGTGGTCATCTGATGGTGGCCATTCGAATCCAATAGCTGTTCGTATGGCGATTGGTCTGGGGGTGGGCTTTGCGATAGGTATGTTCCAACTGCTGGCGATGCACCCGCAAAAAGTGACCCGGGCGCGATGGTTAGCTCTCTTAGCTCTCTCGAGCATAATCTGGGTCTCAGGAGCATTGGTCAATGGGCTGGTTGGCGGCACATTGGTCGGTATCTTATCAGTTGCTTTACTGTGGCTACTTGTAGATGAATGGGGAAGCCGGAGGATGGGCTTCCACCGATCTAGTTGACGCGAGAACTATATAGAACTGAAGAGAAACTATGATAGCGAGACGAATATTCACGAAAGAATATAGACTGGAGGTAATCGAACTCGCCAGAACGAGTGGCAAGGCAAGAGCAAGGCCCAGCTTGACGGGAGTTAGGGCTTACGCTTGGGCAGATCGGCAATTGGGAGAAAGCTCTTCAGCGCGATGGACAGCAGGCATTCCCAAGAACCGGCCGCCATCCATTTTGACGCCTTCAGGCAAATGACGTATAATAACAGGCAGGCTCTGGAAAGACCAATTACAACAGGAGTAAGAGAAACACACATGCTCAAGATCAGGTTGCGCCGCATGGGCGCCATCAAGCAACCATCTTACAGGATTGTGGTTGCCGACTCTCGCTCGCCGCGCGATGGGCGGTTCGTGGACGTAGTGGGGCACTACAACCCCCTTACCGATCCTGCCACCATCCGCATAGACATAACCAAATATGAAGACTGGAAGCGCAAAGGCGCACAACCCACACAGGCCGTGGTAAGCCTCGTGCGCCGGTTCAAAAGGATGCAGGGGCAGGCAGAGGCTGAACAGGTGCAGGCCAAGCCTGCCGATCGTCGCACCAGAGCCGCCAAGGCCGGTGCCGAGGTTGCGACTGCCGATGCAGTGGAAGCCCCCGCGCCCACGGCTGAAGCGGGTGCGACTACGCCCGAAGCGGTCGAGCAGAACGTCACCGAGAGTTGACTGTGTCCGCAGATGATACGCCCTGACAGTCTGAGGCCCTGCACACCTTGATGGAGGGCCTTTTGCATTAAGGCGATACACAGCGCGTTTCGGGCATGCGATCCACCTTCTACCCTTACCCTGACATGGCTGTAAGTCGCAGGGTGCTGAGCATAGTAGATGGTGATAACCCCCATAGAGAGGTGGTGCCATGAAGGATCTGGTGGAATACATAGCCAAGAATCTGGTGGACAGCCCAGATGAGGTGCAGGTGCGCGAGCGGCGCGGGGATTACGTGGTGCGTGTGCATCTGCGCGTGAACCCGGAAGACAAGGGCAAGATTATCGGGCGCGAGGGCAAGATAGCGCGCGCCTTCCGCACTCTGGTCAATGCCACCGCCGCCCGCGAAGGCAGGCGCGGCGTGCTGGAGATCGAGTAGAGCAACCTGCCCATGCCCCGGCACCCGGCCAAGCTCTGCGGGTGTTGCGGGGTGTTGTGGGATGTTGTAACTGCGATGAACGAGGAGAGCGCCGTCCGCACTCCGGGGATGCCCGACTATCTGATCGTGGGTCAGGTGGTAGCCCCTTTCGGGGTGAGAGGGCAACTGAAAGTAGACATACTGACAGAGTTTCCTCAGCGTTTCAAACGGCTGGAACAGGTGGTGATCGCTCCCTTTTCCTTCATGCCGCCCGGGCTGGCACCTTCGGCGGCACTCGACCCGGCCACCCTGCGCCGCACCCGCCCCGGCGGGCCTGAAAATGCACCTCCCCCGCCCTCAGCGCCGGTCGTCTATTCGATCGAGAGCACTCGTGTGCACAAAGGGCAATTGATCCTCAAACTGGCCGGGGTGGATACCGCCGATGCCGCCGAGGCGCTGAGGGGGTGCTGGGTGCTCGTACCTCGCGAACAGGCCCACGAATTGCCGCCGGGCTCCTACTATATCTACCAGATAGTGGGCCTTGACGTATACACTACCCGTGGGCAGTACGTGGGCAAGGTGACCGATGTGCTTACTTCTACAGCCAATGACGTGTATGTGGTGAAGGGCGACGGAGTACAGGACCCTAGCGGGGAACTGCTGGTACCCGCCATCAAAACCGTTGTGCACAGCATCGAGCCTGAAGAAGGGCGGATCGTCATAGCACCACCCGAGGAGTGGACATAAGCAGGTTGTCATCGGCCCACCCACGGCCACTGGCCGTGGATGCTTTGCAGTGAGGTGTCGGACGTTATGGTGCTTCTTATTTCGCTGGTACTGCTTATCGTGGTCATAAGCTATCTGGACCGCAAAGTGCCGTGGCCCAAACCCACCGAGAAAGTGCAGCGCTACGTAAGCATAGCAGAGGAGAGTCGCACTTTGCGGCGGAACTAGTATCGCGTCTGGCGTCTGGTTTCGTTCCACCCTGCCCCCACTCTCTCTGCCCGGCCATGCTATGCATATGCACCTATGCGCCGGTTTGGCATGCCACGCCCATCGCCACAAAATATAGCCTTTGAGTCAAGGAGAAAATAGCGCATGCTTGCAGGACACTTCGGTCTGGCGGCCATCGTAAAGTCTCGTGAACGTCAGGTTCCCCTGTGGTCGCTTGTGCTTAGCACGCAACTGCTGGATATCGTGTTCCTCATACTCTTCCTACTGGGCATCGAGAGCTTCAGGCCTGTGCAGGGCACGTCCGGGGGCTACGGCAACTTCATATTTCAGGCGGACTATTCGCACTCGCTGGTGGGTGCGCTGGGCATCAGTCTACTGGCCATGCTCATCACCCTACCGTTCTGGGGCCGGCGCAACGGCCTGATAATCGGGGCGATGGTGTTCTCGCACTGGGTGCTCGACCTGCCGGTGCACAGGGCCGACCTGCCAGTGTTGCCGGGCAACGCCGGTGGCCTGCCCAGACTCGGTCTGGGGCTGTGGGCGATGCCATGGCTGGTCGCCGCGCTGGAGCTTGGGTTGGTGCTTGCAGGGGCCTATTTTTATTACCACGCCGCTATGAGGGCAGCGGTCGCCGCCGAGCGAAAGGAGGCCCGGCAGGGGGTCTCCGGGCCTAAGCCCTACCGGCGCAACGCGGCGATCGCTTCGGTGGCCCTGCTGGTGTCCATGCTCGGCCTGTTGGTGGGCGACTTGCTGGGCATCTGATCTGATGCTGATCGTCCGACCGGGATCGCTGGCACGGGTCGTGCAACCGCTAGATGACCGGGTACTGGCCGGCTTACAGTTCGGCGCCCAGACACAAAAGAGAGGAAGACCAGATGAAAGTTCGAGACATAATGACCAAAAACCCTGAGAGCGTGACCCCCGGCACCTACATCGGAGATGTAGCCCGCCTGATGCGCGACCTCGACGTAGGCATCGTGCCCATCGTGACCAATGGTGGGGAGCTTATAGGTGTGATTACGGACCGTGACATCACCATCCGCGTGACCGCGGCCGGCCTGAACCCGTTCGAGACGTCTGTGCAGGATTTCATGTCGCCCAACGTAGTGACCGTGTCACCCGATGATGACGTGGATAAGGTGCGCCAACTCATGGCCGACCACCAGATACGCCGGGTGATGGTCGTGGAGGGTGGCAGGCTGGTGGGTGTGGTGTCCCTTGGGGACGTCGCCACCAAGGACCAGACGAAGGACGCGGCCACCGGTCAGGTGCTGGAAGAGATCTCCGAGCCGACCGACCTCAATCGCACGTCGGTCAAGACGGAGGAGTGAGCAGTACGAGACCCCGCCCGGTCTGCTCGGTCTGGTCAGTTTGGTCGGTCCATACTGTACCATACCCGAAAGACCCGAAAGCGCTGATAAAGAGCCTGTGGCCGGGCAGGTGGGCCCACCACCCACGCCCGGCCGGGTCTATGGTCCCCAGCTCAGGCCGGAGGTGGCGTCTATGCCCGCCTTTTCGGTGAGGCGATGCACCGCGGCCAGCCGGGGCCGGCCGTCGTCGTCTATCGCTATCTCGCCCACGTACAGGTCGAACAGCCCATCCTTGAGCGACAGATAGGCTAACTGGGTGCCGTCGGGCGACCAAGCAGGCGAGCGGGATGCGCCGTCGGTGGTTATCTGCACAGGTGTGGGGTACTCGCCCTGCCATCGGGTGGCATCGGTGGGCACCACGTAGATATTGTGCACGCTGCCCTGCCGCATGGTGAAGGCTATCCACTCGCCATCGGGCGACCACGCCGGGCTGTACGCCCCGTCCTTCGCGTTGGTCAGTTCGACCCACCTGCCGGTTGATAGGTTGAGCACCCATATTTGACCCTGACCGTTGTTGGTGACATAGTTGGCGACGGCTAATTTGGTGCCGTCGGGCGACCAACTGGGTTGTTCTACACCCTGCACCCCGTGATTGAGCGACTCCAGCCTGCGTGCGCGGTTGCCCTGCGGGTCCATGGAGAACAGGCCGGGATATTCGGTGCCTACGTCGGAGATATAGGCTATGCGCTGGCCGTCGGGCGACCAAGCGGGCTGCATGGCCCACAGTGCCTGCTGGTTATAGCCGAGTGCGCCGGTCTCCACGCTCGGCCGGTTATCTGTGAGGGCCACCGGCTCTGAAGGGTTCGACAGGTCCAGCCGGTAGAGGTCGGAGAAGCCTTCGTCAAAGCGGGCATATACGATCTCAAGCCCATCGGGGGAGAACGAAGGCTGGGCGTCTCGCTTATCGTTGCGATCCCTAGGCCCTTCGGTCAACTGCTGCGCCTTGCCCCCGGTGTACAACCACAGCGCCCCGTCGCGGGCAAATGCGATCTTGCCACCCACGTCCGGCCCGGTGGCTGGATTTGACACGTTGGACAGCGACAGGGCAT
Organism: Chloroflexia bacterium; assembly: GCA_034437815.1. Classification (GTDB taxonomy): domain Bacteria; phylum Chloroflexota; class Chloroflexia; order QHBQ01; family JADMIH01; genus JADMIH01. The sequence continues at coordinate 60,427 of DAOTTC010000019.1, forward strand.
TGCGCTGAAATAAGCCTGAGGCCAGCAGGGCAACCGCCCCGAACACCAACAGCAGCAGCAATTTGCGTAACACTTGCTTTCCCTCGGTTATATTTTTAGCCCAGATCGGCCCCGCGCCAGCGCATCCATATCCGATACAGTAGCGGTCTGTACACGTAATCGTATGCACCGGGGTATGCTATTTCGCGGCCGCCGAAGCCTTTCTTGAACCAGTATACACCACGCAGTCCGGCGCGTGCATTTATTGGGGAAACTTCACCCTCTTCGCCATCTTGGGCGGGCGCATCGGGTATGCCCCAGAAGTCGTAGCGGGCACAACCCTGTTGTCTGGCCCACCTGATGGCTTCCCACTGGAGCAGGTAGTTGGGCATGTGTTCGCGCCCGCGATTATCAGATGCGCCGTACATATAGATGGCTTCACGCCCGAAGCGCAGGGTCAGCAGGCCTGCGATCGGCCCTTGGGCGCGCTCAACCTCATCCGGGTGGTCGGCCAGCAACACCAGCGCGGTATTGCTGCCCTCCGGCCCGAACACCGCCCACAACCGCTTATAGTAAGGGAATGTGTGGATTCCAAACCGGTCGCGCTCGGACGTTATCTCCAACAGTTTGTAGAAGGCATGCAGGTCGGCCAGCGTTTCGGCGCGGCGCACCAACACACCCCGCCGCCCGGCCAGTCGCAGGTTGTAGCGGGTCTTGGGCTTCATGGCTTTGAGCAGTTCGTCCTCGCTCTTATCCAGATCGAGCACGATGGTGCGCGCGGGCTGCAACCGACCTGCCGGTCGAAAGCCAAGGGTAGCCATCCAGCCATCTACGATGTCTTTGGTCAGGTGCTCGCCCAGCTCGATGTCCGGCTCGACTTTGAGGAAGATGGCCCCGCGCCTGCCTGCCTGCTCATGCACGCTTGCCCAGAAGGCCGCCTCTAGAGGGAGCCGCTGCTCGTGCGCGAGGTCTTTCGCGCCCATATAGACCGGCCCGCGGGGCACATAAGCTATGGAGACGGGTAGGGGGATGCGCGGCACGGATCGGAATAACACCTGTCCCCCGATGAGGGGTGGGTGGCCGGGCATGGTGCGGCAGGAGGCCAGCCTCAGCGCCGACCAGCCGGTAGCCGCCTTGAATTCGCCCCAACGCCACGACTGGAGCAGGCCCCCTCCGTGCCGGGCGAGCAGCCAGTCCCACTCGTCGGGGTTGGTGTAGACCTGAGCAGAAGCGTGGGCGCTGTGGCTGTTGCCGGTATGCAGAGAAGCGGCTCGGGGGCGACCTTCGGTCTCAGTCATCATTGTGGTTGCCGGCGCTTGCCTGCTGGGCAGAGGGCCGGGGCAGTGGAATAGAGTGCACATCGGCGCACGGCTCGCCATCCGGGAGCATGAACTCGTCATGCGTGGCGTAGCTGTACGCCGAAGGCTGAGACTGCGGCCCGTGCTCTTCTGCTGGCGCGGGGGTGCCGGCCGCCGGGGCTTGCTCCAACTGCTTGTGCTCTCGCTCCCAGTAACCGGCGGGGTGCATCTGCAAGCGCTCGCCGGCTATGCGAGCACGCTCGCGCTCCTTCTCGCCCGACAGGCGCTCGCCCGGCAGGCCATAACTGGTAGCGCTATAGCTGTATGAGCTGTAGCTGTATATGCCGCGGGCATCGCGCAGCTCGGCGGCGTGCTGGGTGCTCCTGATGTGCAGGCCGGAGCCGGGTGGGGCATTGCGGAATATGCCCGGCAGGGTGCTTATCTCGGTGAACTGGTCGGCGGCCTCTATCAGTTCGTTGGAGGTGCTGATGCCGAAGCTGATCACCTCGCACCGCACGCCTTTGCTCTGGATGGCTTCGACGAGGCGCACGAAATCGCCGTCACCGCTGACCAGCACCACGACGTCAAGGTTCTCGGACAGCAACATGATGTCCACGGCCATCTCTATGTCGAGGTTGGCCTTGATGCGCCCGCCCTCATATTTATGTATATCCTTGCAAACCACCTTGTAGCCGTTGGCCCTGAGGAAATCTATGAATTTGCGCTGGTTGGGGTTATCGGGGTCAACGCCGGTATAGGCGCAGGCACGTATCAGGTCGCGGCCCGCCACCGCGTGCTCCAGCAGGCGGCAGTAGTTGACCTCCACACCCGCCGATTTGGCCGAGTAGAAGAGGTTGGACACGTCAACGAACACACCAACATTAAGGGACATTCTGGTTTATCTCCGCTTGCTTTTTCATATCCGGGATTTTTCTGATATATGGCAATTATACAGCAAAGGCGGGCAGAAAGGCGAACGGCCTGCGCAAAACGATTTCGGCAAGGGGTCTTATCGTATCGGCGCTCACGCCCTGACGCTTATACTTCAATCGGTCCGCACTTGCGGTTTGCGTCTTTTCGGCTTTAGGCCCGCTGTTTCACCAAGCAGATGCCCAGTCCGTCAATCTCTTCGCGCATGATGGGCAGGATCAGCGACTCGAGCCGTGGGTCGGAGGCTATCTCTCGGTTGAAGCGTGCGATGACTTGAGCCGCTTCGTCATCAGGTGGGGGCTGTAGCACACTGCCATTGCGTATGAGGTTGTCGCTCAGGATGACGCTGCCGGGCCTTGCCAGCCTGATGCACCAGTGCAGGTAATGGGGGTAGTTGACCTTGTCTGCATCAATGAAGAACAGGTCGAACGGTCCCTCACCGCGGGCCTCTATTTGAGGGAGCAAATCGAGGGCGGCCCCAACCCGCACCTCGATGCGGTCCGACAGGCCCGCAAACGCTATGTTGGCGCGCGCTACCTCGGCGTGCTTCGGGTTGTATTCAAGGGTGAGCACTCGCCCGTCTTCGGGCAGGGCGCGGGCCAGCCAGATGGTGCTGTATCCGCCCAGCGTGCCCAACTCAAGCACCTTGCCGGCCCCGCTCAGCTTAGCCAGCATGTAGAGCAGTTTGCCCTCGTTGGCCGACACGTTGATAGGGGGCAAGCCGTGCCGCTGGCTGTTATCCAGCGCGTGCTGTAGCGCCGGGTCGTTGGCCGAGAAGAGGTGCTGTATGTACTCGTCTACCGCATGAAGAAGGTTTGTATTCATAAGTTTCTCACTCCTGATCGTCGTGAATAAGCGCCGCCCTTTCGTCGCCGCTCGTTAGTAATTGCGGCGCGTCAGCTTCGGCCAAGCACAGCCGCCCGTAAAGGGACAGATGCATGGCGGCGATGCGGTGCCAGTCGAAGTGGCGGGCCAGCTGGCACGCCCCATCCGCCAGCCGTGCCCGCAGTGCATCGTCCGAAGCCAATTGCTTCACCGCAAGCGCCAGCGCCTGTGCATCGCCCACCGGCACCAGCATGGCGTTGCGCCCGTGCACCAGCTCTGGCACACTGCCAGCCGACCACCGATGGCCGGCGGCCCGTGGTTGGCGCGTAGTGATGAGGGGCAGGCCGTGTTCGAGCACCGCCAACAGACTGCCCCGGCGCAGGGAAGCCCCATCGGCGAAGGGCAATACGGCCATATCTGCCGACAGCAGGGCCGCCGACACCTGCTGTGGGGGCAGGTAGCCGGTCCACAGCAGGCGGTCCTGTACGCCCAGTTCTGCGGCAAGGCGGTCGAGCTGTGCGGCGGTGCGGCGGTTGGTGGGGTCGCTTGAGCCGAGGCCCCCGCCTACCATCAACAGGCGGAAGTGCCTCTCGCTATCCTCCTTCAGGATGGCGAGGGCGCGCAGAAGGTCGTCCAGCCCTTTGGAGCTGTTCAGGAAGCCGAAGTAAGCCAGCAGAGTGGTGCCGGGGCCAATGCCATGCTCGGCCCGCCAGCGCTCTCTGCCGAAACCGGGCGGCGGGTTACAGGGGATGTTCGAGCCTATGGGTATTATCTCCACCCGGCGCACGCCCCACTCGCGCAGGCAGGCGGCATCTTCGGGGTTGGTGGCTACCACCGCGTGCGCCGTGCGCGCCAGCAGGCGGTTGGCCCACTCGCGCACCGGCCCCGCGCGAGGGAACAGATAGGGCACGCGCAGGTCATGGAAAGTCACTACTATCTTGCCCCGCCACATGCGCCTGAGCAAAAGGGGCAGTACGTTGACCATGGGGCGCATCTGGTAGGCCCCGGTCTGGTATTGTATGTGGGCGATGTGCGCGCCCGTGCCCCTCAGGGCACGCAGAACGGTGCGCACGGTGATGGCCGCGGTAAGCGCTGGCGTTAGCCCCTCCTGCGCCGGGCGGTGGACCGCCGGGTCAGGTGCGGACGTGGATACATGTATGGGTATGGACGTGGGAACGTGGGCTACGGGCTGTGTGAGCACGCGCACGGACACGCCCACGCTTTGCAGGGCCAAGCTCAGCCGGCAGGTGTAATCGCCCACGCCCCCATGCGCGGGCGGGAACTCGCCGGTGATGAACATCACGCTTGGGCGCCAGCTTCTCCCCCGCAGGCCGCGCGGTCGGACCTCGCGCAGGCCTGAGCGCAATACCTGCGCGTACATGTTCAGGCGCTCAGCGCGCAGGGGTCGCTTGTGACCCACCAGCCACTTGGCCGCCTCCGACACGGCCTGCCCCGCGCACACGCCCAGCAGGTACATACGTACGATGCGCCCCGTGTGCCGGCCCTCGTGCAGACGGAAATAGCGGGCTTTGGAGGTATTGAAATGGATGTGGCGAGCGGGCACGTTCTGGCCGGTGCTCTGGCCTCCGTAGTGGGTGATAAGGGCGTGGGGCACATACAGGATGGCCCAGCCCGCGTCGCTCACCCGCCTGCACAGGTCCAGCTCTTCGCTGAACATGAAGTAGCCGGGGTCCAACAGCCCCGCCTGCCACAGCGCCTCGCGCCTGCACATCAGCGCCGCCCCGCTCAACCAGCCCACCCTGTGCACGCCCCGGTCGGGCACGTCCAGCATGTAGTAGCGGCGCAGTATGCGGGCACCCGGAAACCACTGCTGGAGCGGGGTGGACTCGACCAGCGCGGTGGCGAGGGTGGGGAAACGGCGGCGCGACGGCTGGAGCGTGCCGTCGGGGTTGAGCAGGCGGGGGCCGGCTATGCCCGCTTCAGGGTGCGCCTGCATACATTCGACCAGCGCCTCGATCGAGCCGGGATGGGCCACGGTGTCGGGGTTGAGCAGGAAGATGTAGCGGCCCCGCGAGGCGCGTATGCCCATGTTGTTGCCCTCCGAAAAGCCCACGTTAGCCGGCAGGGCTATCAGGCGCACGTGTGGGAACTGACGACGCACCATGCCCACACTGTTGTCGGTGGAGGCGTTGTCCACCACGATCACTTCGGTGCGGGGCCACCAGCGCCCGGCGGCCTGCGGCAGAGAGCGCAGGCAGTCGGCCAGCAGGCCGGCCACATTCCAGTTGAGTATCACTATGCTCAGGTCAATATCAGGCTCCACACCGGCGAATATAGCACACGCGGCTGTGGCTTGACAACCGTCGGACCCATGCATACAATCCGGTAGAGGGTATATCGTGTGGAGCGCGAACGAGACGTTCGCACGGGGATGAGTTCACGGAGCGCAGGCGTCCTGCCGGCAAAATTGCGGGCATACGCATACGGGCAAGGCGCCCGCGCCCCCACATGAGGGCATAGGATAAGGGATAAGCCAGTGGAAGCTCAATACTCGGTGCTCAACAACGCTCAGTCCTTGCCACAGCGCCCGTGGCTGGCGCACTACGAGCCGCAGGTGCCGCCCGAAATCGAGGTGCCCCACATCACACTGCATGAGTTCTTCGAGCGCACTGTGCGAGACTACCCGGACAACACGGCTACCATCTTCTTCGGGGCCAGACTGACCTACGCCCAGATAGACGAGCAGGCCAACCGGCTGGCGGCGGGCTTGCAGTCCATCGGGGTGAGGCAGGGCGACCGCGTGGCGATCGTCCTGCCCAACTGCCCGCAGTTCATTATCGCGCTGTACGGGGCATTGAAGGCGGGGGCGATCGCCGTGCCCCTGAACCCGGCGTACACGCCCCGCGAACTGCACCAGCAGTTCACCGACGCGGGGGTGGAGACGGTGGTGGCCCTCAACACCGTGGCCCCGCGCGTGCAGGAGGCCATGGCCGACACGCCGGTCAGGCGGCTGGTGGTCACCTACACGCACAACTACCTGACGCCGCTGATGGGGCTGATGCTGTTGGCCAAAGAGCGGCGCGAGGGCACATTCGTGGGCTTGCAGGGCGAGGGCATCTACACCTTCCTCGACCTCATCAAGAACAACCCGCCCCAGTACGAGCGTTCGGGGGCGGGGCCGGACGACCCGGCACTGTTGCTGTACACCGGCGGCACCACCGGCACGCCCAAAGCCGCGGTGCTCAGCCACCGCAACCTCGTAGCCAACGCCCTGCAAATGCGGGCGTGGGTGTGGGATGCGCGGCCTGAACGCAAAGAAGTGTTTCTGGGGGTCATTCCCTTCTTTCACAGCTACGGGCTGACCGTGGTGATGAACCTTGCCATATCGGTGGCGGGGGCCATGGTGCTCCTGCCCCGGTTCAACATGAAGGACGTGCTCAGGGCCATCGCACGCTTTCGGCCCACCATTTTCCCGGCGGTGCCCACCATGTACAACGCCATCGCCCACCACCCGCTGGCCGCCCGCTACGACCTGCGCTCCATACGGGTGTGCATATCGGGGGCCGCGCCCCTGCCCGGCGAGGTGGCCGAGGCGTTCGAGAGCGTCACCGGGGCGCGCGTGGTCGAGGGCTACGGGCTGACCGAGTGCTCGCCCGTGACCCACTGCAACCCCATCCACGGCGAGCGGCGCATCGGCAGTATTGGCCTGCC